>NZ_JNIV01000057.1 GCF_000701405.1 Deinococcus marmoris DSM 12784 | reverse complement strand
GACGCAGTCGCAGTGCCATGCGCTGCTGCTCATCTGGCGTTAACAGCGTGGGTGCACCTGTATTGCCGTGTCGTGCATCCGCGAGACCGTCCAGGCCCTGAGCGTGATACCGGGCGAGCAGGGTGTAAGCGCTCATCCGACTGTAGCGGGTGAGCGCTAACAGGTCAGGAAGGGAGCGTCCTTCTGCCAGGAGCGCAAAGAATTGCGCTCTACGACGCTGAACGGCACAGGTGCTGGTTTTGAAGAGCTGCCAGAAATCGGCGGCGTCATGTTGAAGAGGTTGACTGAAAGCGTTGGACTTCATGGCATATATTGTAAAATATTTAATCGGAGTCCGTATCAAACAGACTGAACGCCAAACTTCAGGCCCAGCTCGGCCATTTCCTCGTTGGGATCGCGTCCGGCCACCAGGGCGTAGGCGGCACGCTCCGGGGTCAGGTAAGCGTCCATCACGCGCTTGAGATCGGTCATTCCAGTGTTCAGGAGTCGCGTTTTGTACGTCTCCTGAACTTCCGGCGTGAAGCCTGCCTGATCGCCGAAGAAGCGCAGGCGGCCCACGGTGTCCGGGCTGGTCAGCGGGTCCAGCGCCTTGCTGGCCGACAGAATGGCCTCGGTGACCTCGCGCTCGCCCAGATCGCCCTCCAGGAAGGCGCGGGCGTCACGGAACACCTTGTAGGTGCGGGCGATGTGGGGATCGCGGTAGCTGGACATGGCGAACACGCCCTCGCGCGGGTCGAAGGAGGCGCTGCCGCCGTACGCGCCGCCCTTCTCGCGCAGTTCCTTGAGCAGGTATTCGCTTCGTAGCAGCCGCGCCAGCACCAGCAGCGCCGGGCTGTCGGCGTGGGTGTACGGAATGGTCTCGAAAGCCACCGCGTTAAAGGCCACGGGCGAATCGGTCACGCGCGCCTGCGGGCCGCCGCCACGCGGCTGGGGCAGCGGATGGCCCACCGCAGCGTCCCCTGTGAACAGGTCCTTCAGCGGTTTCAGGTCCAGATTCAGATCGTCCTCGGTGGCGGTCAGACACAGCACCGGCTGGCCCGAGAGCAGCAGCGTGTGGATGCGCCCGAAGCGTTCCAGCAGGTCATCTAGCCCGCCCTCCTCCACGATTCCCTTGAGGGTTTCCAGTCCGCTCAGGCCGCCCCAGTTCTCGCCGATGCTGGCGGCGGGGCTGATCTGCGCGGCGGCCAGCCGCTCGGCGTAGGCGTTGCCGGAATTGACCACGCTGGCCTTGAGGCCCGCCAGCCGCTGCTTGAGCAGTTGCTCCAGCCGCTCACGGGTGAATTCGGGCGCAGAAATAACGTCGCGCATCACCTCCACCAGCGCCGCACCGTTGCGGGCCAGCGCCTTGCCGCTGAACGACACCGCCAGCCGCAGCATGTGCAGGTCATCCGGGCGCACGCCGCTGCTGGCGCTGGCGCTGACGCCGCCGGTCACGGCCTCCATGCGGCGGCTGAGGGCCACGTAATCCTGCCCCGCCGCGCCGCTTTTGGTCACAGCAGAGGTGTACAGGGGCAGCACTTCCAGTAGCTCCTGCGGCAGCTCGGGCAAACGTACCTGCACGTCCAGATAGGTCAGGCCGCCGGTGGGCTGGGGCACGCGGGCGACGAGGGCGCGGCCCGCCTCCTCCGTTTCATAGGGGACGGGGGGAATGCTGGCCGGAACGTCGGACAGGGCCAGGGTGGGCAGCACCCCTGGATCGTTCTCCTGCGCCTGCAATTCCTTGAGCTTCAGGCTCTCGGCCACGATGCGGGCGCGGTCCTCGTCGGTGAAGTCGGCGCTGAGGCTCTGCACCAGCTCGCGCTCCTGCGCTTCCATGTGGGTGACCAACTCGGGATCGGGGGCCAGTTCCAGCGTGACGCGGTGTTGGTTGTCCAGCAGCTCTTTTTGCAGCATCGGCTCGAAGACTTTCCCCGCCGCCAGATCGGCGCGCAGTTTTTCCAACTGGGCGTCCAGGCGCAACCCGGTCAGCGGATCGCCGCCGTACAGCCACGGTCCCAGAAGCCGGAACATCACGCCCAGCGCGTAGGGAAAGCCGGAATTGCTGACCTCCTTCTGCCCGATCTCGAACTGGTGCAGGCTGCTCTCGATCAGTTCGGGGTCAATGCCTTCCTCCACGATGCCGCGCAGGGTGTCCAGCACCAGTTTCTGCACTTCCTCCACCTTGCCTGCGCCCAGCCCCTTGAGGCCCACGGCGAACGCGCCCTCGCGGAAGGAATCGCGGTAGCCGGTCAGGTCTGCCAGCGCGCTGCCCAGGCCAGAGTCGATCAGCGGGCGGGTCAGCGGCGCACCTGCGTTGCCCAGCAGCACGTCGCTCAGCACGCTCCAGCGCAGGTTGGCATCGGCGTCGTTGGACAGGCCCAGTTTCCACATCACGCTGACCTGGGTGCCGCGCTCCACGTCGCTGCCGGGATACGTCACGCGTTCCTGGCGGGGTTCGGTGAACGGGGTCTGATCGGGGATGCTCACGTCCAGCGTCTGGGCCTGGAAACGGGACATCACATGCGACTCGATCTCGTCCAGAACGCGCGCCAGCGGCAGCTTGCCGTAGGTGTAGAAAAAGGCGTTGCTGGGGTGGTAGTGCGCCGCGTGGAAGGCCCGCAGGTTGTCGTAGGTCAGCTCTGGAATGTTGGCCGGGGTGCCGCCAGAGTTGTTGGCGTAGGTCAGGTCCGGGAACAGCGCCTTGCCGAAGGCCCGCCACATCACCGCGCCGGGGGCGGCCATCGCGCCCTTCATCTCGTTGTAGACCACGCCCTGCAATTTCAGTTCGGTGCTGGAATCTTCGGGGGTCGCGAACTCGAAGCGGTGGCCGTCCTGCCGGAAGCTCTCGTAGCGCATCAGTGGAAAGAAGGTGGCGTCCAGATATACGCCCAGCAGGTTGAAATAGTCCTTCTCATTGCGGGTGGAAAACGGGTAGGTGGTCCAGTCGTTGCTGGTCATGGCGTTCATGAAGGTGTTCAGGCTGCGCGGCAACATGGCGAAGAAGGGATCGGGGACCGGGTATTTCTGGCTGCCCATCAGCACGATGTGTTCCAGGATGTGCGCCACGCCGGTGCTGTCGCGCGGCACGGTGGGAAAGGTGACGCCAAAGGCGCTGTTGTCGTCGTCGCGGACCACATGGGCGTGCCTGGCTCCGTTCTCGTGCGTCAGCAGGATCAGCCAGCCCTGCATCTCGGGCAGGTCTTCCACGCGGTTCACGGTGTAGCGGCCCAGGCGTTCGCCCACGCTGGGAAGGGCGGGCAGGGATGTTGCAGGGGCTATGGTCATGGACGGGAGTTTAGAGCATGGGTTGAAAAAGACCGTGGCTGGAACGCCGAAGTGGGTCAGGTGGTTTAGCCATCCGCCACCTTTAGATCTGTACCAATCTGGGTTGAAGGTCCAGGGTCAGTCGGTCCAGCGTGGCCTGGAATTCATGGAAAGGATGTTGCGGACTCTGCGTGACCAGCGTGACGAGTTTGCCGCTGCCAGCGGTGACGAGTGGCCTGAATTGCTCGGTGACCTCGTCCGCCGGATCGAAAAGTTTGAGGCGGGGATCGGCCTGCTCAAAAAACTGCTTCAGCCAGGGCAGATGCGTGCTGGAAAGCGTGATGCCCGCCAGTCGCGGGTGCCGTTGCTGGAGCGCTTCGACAAAGTCCGAGACCGTGCGTTGCGTCGTGGCCGGATCGCTCAGGAAGGTTCCGGTTTCCACCAGCTCGATCAGGCCGCCAGCCTCGGCGAAGGCCACCCTGTCGCTGCTGCCTCCTCCAGCTTCCCCGGCGACATAGTCCCGCAATGCGGCGCTGTCCGTCAGCACCCTGGCCCCGATGACGGCCACCACTCCATCTGCCCCCACCCCTTCAAGGGCGGCCCTGATCGGCGGATAGACGCCCAGGACAGGCAGGCGAAACCGGGGGAGAAGGCGCGGTAAGACCGTGATGGTGGGCGCGTTCGAGGCCAGAATGATCGCCCCCACGCCCAGGCCAGTCAAGTAATCCACCGCCCTGAAGATGCTGTCCTCCAGCTCGTCTTCACTTTTTGCGCCGTAGGGAAAGCTGGCGCGGTCCGCCAGATACACGGTGTCCTGAGCGGGATAGGCGGCCCTGATCTTCCGCACGATGTCGTAGCTGCCGATCCCCGCGTCGAAGATGCCCACGGGCTGTTTCAGGTTTTCAAGCATGTTCGCCTCCTGGAAAGGATTTTCAGATCAGGATGCGGGGGAAGGAAGTGAGACTGGCACGTGACCGAGGTCCGCGCGAATCTACCATTGGGGGGCAGATCAGGAACCGAACTCCTGGCTTCAAACCGAATCCGGTCCGGTCTGGGACTGCTGGCCTCACCCACCCCCGGTAAATCACCGCAAACTCACGGGACTGACACGGCGCGGCGGGTAGACTGGGAGGCATGAAGCATGTTCGCTCCACCCTTCCGGCGCTGGCCCTGGCGCTGAGCCTCGCCCTGGCCGGATGCGGGCAGCCCGTCACTGGCACGTCTACGGGCGGCGGAAGTGGCCGGGACATCCTGTATTTCTCCGACAGCGCTTCCGGCCTGCCCGTGATGTATCAGGGCGAGGAATACAGCGCCGATCTGAGTGTTGCGGGCGGCGCGGGGCCGTACACCCTGAAGATATCGGGCGGCACGCTGCCCCCCGGCATCAGGCTGGGCGGTCAGCGCCTGACGGGAACGCCCACCGCCACCGGAACATACAAATTTACGCTGGAAGTCACCGATTCCACCCTCAGCACGCGCAGCAAGGAATACACGGTCAATGTGAACACCCTGCCGCCCCTGTCGCTGGCCCCTGGCCTGCCCACGGGCGAGATTCGCGGCGAGACGCGCATTCCGCTGACCATCACCGCGCCCCGCAACGTACGCGCCGCCCGCCTGAACTGGGAATTGCCCGCAGGCGTTCAGGTGACCCGTGTGCAGGCGTCCGAGCAGAGTGGCGTGCTGTTCTGGCAGCAGCAGGGGCAGGTGCTGACGGTAGATCTGGGATTCAAGACTGTTCCGCGCAATGGTGTGCGAATCGCCCTGATCAGCGTGAAACCCGCCCAGGACAAGGCCGCCACCCTGACCGCTGCCAAGATGGGTTACGAGGCCCGTGACGGCACAGGCAAATTGCTGGCGGGGAAATTCATGTCAGGCGCTGTGATGACCGAAACGCTGAAAGCGGACGGAAATGAGGTCAAGGACGCCGCCGATCCGTCCACCGAGGCCCCCAGGCCCACCGAAACCGTGCCCGGCGTGACGCCGCCCGTGCAGCCGACGCCGCCCACTGATACGCCCGGAACACCTCCGGCGCAGAATCAGAATCCAGATGGTACGCCTGTCGCGCCGCCCAAACCTCCTGGCGGGGGCGAGCCAGGAGCGCGTCTGGGAACTGGAGCGCCGCTGTGATGCGCTGGACAGTGTCTAACAAAGCAGTGTCGATCAAAAGAGTGCTTCTGGCCGCCCTGCTCGCGGCCACCGCCGGGGCCACCACCGCGCCGCCGCTGACGCTGGCGCAGCAGGTGGGGAAGGCGGAAGTGATCGTGCGCGGCACGCTGGGAACCGCCGTGAGCGTCAAGGAGGGCGAGGTCACGTATCTGGCTTACCCGCTGACCGTGGCCGAAACGATCACTGGGGACGCTGCCCGCCTGCCCCAGAACGACGGCAAACCTGCGCTGTTCTTCCTTCAGGGGCTGGCCGATCTGCCGAATCTGAAAAGCGGCCAGGAGGTCTTTGCGCTGCTGTATGTCCGCAAGCAGGACAGTCCGCTGGTGGGCTTTAACCAGGGGCTGTATCCGGTCACGGACGGCAAGGTGACCGCAGGCGATATCAAAACACCCATCACCGATCCCGCCAAATTGCGTGACGCCATCCGTGCCGCGCTGGAGGTCAAATGAAACGCGGTCTGAAATTTGCCGCCGTGCTGCTGGGCGTTGCCCTGGGCATGGCGAGCGCCGCCGGGGTCAAGCTGCAACCGCAGGGCGACACCCTGACCCGCGCGGTGCAGGCGGCCCTGAGCGCCATCAGCACGAAAGAACTGCCTGTCACGCTGGACAGCAGTTCAGGGACAGTGCTGGCCCTGGGCGGCGCGGGCAGCAGCGCGGCTCCCTTTAACCCGGATGTGGCCGCCCGCGTGGTCACGGTGGGCGGGGTGCGGCGCATCGAGTTCAACCCGGCTGGCCCGCTTCCTTTGCTGGATGCGGTCAAGCAGGAACTGGCCCGCGAACTGGGCTTCAAGGACTGGACTGCCGAGGCCGCCCGCACCCGCCTGAGCGGCGCGGACCTGAATGGCGACGGCAGGATCGACCTGACCGATCTGGCGATCCTGATGGAAAATTACGGCAAATCGGGTTCGGTGGGCGATCTGAACCAGGACCGCAAGGTGGACGACGCGGACCTGCGGGTCTTCAGCGCGCAGTACAAGCCCACGCCCACGCCGGAGCCGAAGCCGGAGGAAAAGCAGAATCCTGCCGAGACGCCGAAAACGCCCGCGACTCCGGCTGCTCCTGGCACGGTGCCCACAACGACGCCCGCGACTCCGCCTGCCACTGCGACTCCGGCCACGCCTCCAGCAGACACCGATCCGAAAGAGGGCACGCCCAGCCCGGTTCCGCCCTCGCCAGCCCCGCCCGCCGATCCTGCGCCCAAGCAGCCGTAAGAAAACAGCCACAAAACAGTGTCCTCTCAAGTCCTCTTCCCACCGAGAGGGCTTTTTTGTTCCCCCGCCAGCCGCCGCGCTTTGCTACGCTGCCCGCATGACAGGCAGCCGAGGCACAGCGCAGGACGGACAGGCACAGGACACCATCGATCTTCAGGATTTTCTGAAAATAAGCGGTGTGGTCGACACCGGGGGCGAGGCCAAATTTCGCGTGCAGGGCGGTGAGGTCCGGCTGAACGGCGAGATCGAGACCCGCAGGCGCAAGAAGCTGCGGCGCGGCGACATCGTGGAATACGCCGGGGAAAGGCTGACGGTGGACTGGTGAACTCACCGTACGCGGAAGCCGTGATGGACTTTCGCCGCCGCAAGGACGAGCATTTCGCGGCGGGGCGCGGCCCGGTGGACACGGTCACGTTTCACGGCCTGCGTTATTACCCACCGGATCAGGGCTGGGCCTTTAATGCCCTGCTGACGCCGACGCCTGCTGGCCCGGCGGCAGAGTTCACGTTTGCCACCAACACGGGTCAGCCGCGCACGATGGCGCTGTACGGCACGGTCACGCTGCCTTTGCCAGGGGGCGAACAGACGTTGAGCGTCTTCGTGCCGCTGGGGGACGAGCAGCCGCAGCGCGTTTTCATCCCCTTCCGCGACGCCACCAGTGGGCAGCAGACCTACGGCGCGGGGCGCTATCTGGACGCGCCGCTGGTCCGCAATGAGGGGGGTGCGCTGGTGTCGGTGGATTTCAATCTGGCCTATCACCCGTACTGCGCTTATGGCGACGGCTGGACCTGCCCACTGCCCCCGCCTGAAAACGTGCTGCCCGTGGCGGTCCATGCCGGAGAGCGGCTGCCCGAACCCTGATGCCCCAACGCTGAGCCTGCACCAAATGAGGGACGCCCGCCCGCGCCCTGCTGCTCTAAACTGGGCGTTATGAAGAATGCCGCAAAGAATGCCGCCCTGATCCTGAGCGCCCTGCTGGCGCTGACCGCCTGCACGCCGAAGGCGGACGATAACGCCGCCGCCAAGCCGGATGAAACCCCTGCCGCCACCGACAAGCCTGCCGAGACGACGCCTGCCGCACCTGCCGTGACCAAGCCGGGCGCGGTTCCGGCTGGCTACACCGTGGTCCCCGCGCTGACCAAGGAACCGGTGCGCGAGTTCGAGAAGGAACCCGCGATGGCCCTGCAAGCCGGCCAGGACTACTACGCCCTGATCGACACCAACCGGGGCCAGATTCTGGCGGACCTGTACGAGCAGGAAACCCCGGTCACGGTCAACAACTTCGTGACGCTGGCCCGTGACCGCTACTTCGACGGCATCCGTTTTCACCGCGTGATCGACGGCTTCATGGCGCAGACCGGGGATCCCCTGAGCGTGGACGAGGCCAAGAAGGACCAGTGGGGAACGGGCGGCCCCGGCTACAGCTTCGCCGACGAATTCCGCACCAAATTGACCTTTAACGCTGAAGGCATCCTGGCGATGGCCAACAGCGGCCCGGCCACCAACGGTTCTCAATTCTTCATCACGCTGGCTCCCACCGACTTCCTGAACGGCAAGCACACCATCTTCGGCAAGGTGGTCACGGGTGACGGCGCGCTGGCCGGGCTGACCCGCACCAGCGACACCGCGTCCGGCCAGGAAACCCCGGTTGCCGACGCCAGGGCCGACGAGATCCTGTCGGTGCGGATTCTGACCAAGAACAAGAGCTGAGGATTTTTTAGCCAAGGTTCTGTAGTAGCTCCCACGAAAACCCCTCTCCTGCGGAGCTGTACCAGCCAGTCAGCTTCGCTGCCAGCTCCCCTCAAAAGGGAGCCAGGAAATGCGTCTGGCACGGCAGTTCCGCGACTCCTGCCTCCCTTCTAAGGGGAGGTGCCCCGGAGGGGCGGAGGGGTTAACCGTGGGAGCTACCCCCTAAAGCCTGCCCTCCTACTGCTCCCAAATGCGCCACATTGCGTATGCAATTCAGGCCGCGCCGCTCTAGCCTGTAGGGATGTCTGCGCCCGCCCCCAGTCAAGAACCTTCCGAGCCGTCCAGGCCGTCATCCACGCTGGGCGTGCTTCGCGTGTATCTGGGGCCGCTGAAGTGGCAGGTGGCCGGGCTGGCCGCGCTGCTGCTGACCGGCACTGGCCTGAACCTGCTGCTGCCGCAACTGCTCCGCACTTTCGTGGACAACGCCAAGCTGGGCGCGGGGGCTGATGTGGGGCTGCTGGCGCGGCTGGCCGGGTTTTACATCGCGCTGGCGGTGGGCGTGCAACTGATGACGGCGGGGGCCACCTACGTGGGCGCACGGGTGGGCTGGACCGCCACCAACCGCCTGCGCGTGGACCTGATGGCGCACCTGCTGTCGCTGGACATGCGTGAGCATAAGGAACGCACCCCCGGCGAGATGATCGAGCGCATCGACGGCGACGTGACGGCCCTGAGCAACTTCTTCTCGCAGTTCGCGGTGCGGGTGTTCGGCGCGGCGCTGCTGCTGCTGGGCGCGCTGTTCATGTTCTTCCGCGAGGACTGGCGGGTGGGCGCGGGCGTCAGTCTCTTTGTCCTCCTGACCCTGATCGCCATGAACCGTGTCCGCAAACTGGGCGTGGAACCCACCCGGCTGGAGCGCGAATCCAGCGCCAAGCTGTTCGGCTTTGTCGAGGAACGGCTCTCGGGGCTGGAGGACATCCGCAGCCTGGGCGCGGGCGGCCACCACCTGAACAGTTTTCTGCGGACGCAGCGCACTTTCTTTACCAACAGCGTCAATTCCTGGCGGCGGCGCAGCATCGTGTGGCAATTGAGCATGGCGCTGTTCGCCGTCGGCTACGTGGGCGTGCTGTCGGCGGCGGTGGGCCTGTACGCGGCAGGAACGATCACGCTGGGCACGGCCTTTTTGCTCTACAACTACATGAGTCTGGTGGAAGAACCGATTGACCAGCTCACGCAGCAGTTGCAGGAATTGCAGAAGGCCGGGGCCAGCCTGTTCCGGGTGGGCGAGATTCTGGCTTTAAGGAGCGCGATTCACGGCGGCAGCGCGGCTTTGCCGGAAGACAGCGCCCTGAGCCTGGAATTCGAGAATGTCGCTTTCAGCTATTCCCCCGATGAACCCCAGTTGCGCGGCGTCCTGCACGACGTTTCCTTTCATCTGCCCGCCGGACAGACGCTGGGTTTGCTGGGGCGCACCGGCAGCGGCAAGACCACCCTGACCCGCCTCGTCTCGCGCCTGTACGACGCCACGTCCGGCACCGTGCGGCTGGGCGGGATGAACGTGCAGGACGTGGATCTGCACGGCTTGCGGCGGCGCGTGGCGGTGGTCACGCAGGACGTGCAATTGTTCCAGGCCAGCGTGCGCGACAACCTGTCCTTCTTTGACCCGGAAATCACCGATGAGGAAGTGGAGGCGGCCCTGAACGAGGTGGGCCTGGGCACCTGGCTGGCCCGCCTGAAAGATGGTGTTCATACCCCGCTGCCCACGGGGAGCCTGTCGGCGGGGGAGGCGCAACTGCTGGCCTTTGCCCGCGTGATGCTGCGCGATCCCGCCGTGATCATCCTCGACGAGCCGAGCAGCCGTCTGGACCCCGCCACCGAGGCCCTGCTGACCGCCGCCATGACCCGCCTGCTGGCCGGGCGCACTGCAATTATCATCGCGCACCGCCTGGATACTGTGGCACGCGCAGACCGGATTCTGGTGCTGGGAGACGGCGAGGTGCTGGAGGACGGCCCGCGCGCTGTGCTGGCCCACACCCCGCACAGCCATTACGCCGAACTGCTGCGCGCTGGAACCCTGGAAGAAGAGGGCGCGGGGGTGCTGGCATGAGGTATTTAGACCCTGACGCTCAAAATCTCGCCCCCGCATGCTCTTACGCCTTATCACTGACCGGAGCCTCCGCATGACCACCGCCCCCACCGCCAAACCTGCCACCGCGCCGGACCGCACCTTTGCCCTCACCAAACGGCTGTTCGCGTACAAGCCGGGCCTCTTCGCCTTCAACCTGTTCATGTGGGGCATGGTTCACGTCTCTCCCGCGCTGCTGGCGCTGGCGATCAGCCGCATTTTCGGGCAACTGGACCAGGCAGAGCTGCTTCGCAAGAGCGGCGGAGATACGGGCGCGGCCATCCTGGCGGCCTGGGTGTTCGTGGGGTGGTTCGCGCTGGTGCGGGTCAGCCGCTTCGGCATTTTCTACGGGGCGTTCCGGGCGTTCATTGAAATCTGGTACACCCTGGACGCGCTGCTGCGCCGCAATCTGCTGGGCTACCTGCTGACCGCCCGTGGTTCGCGCCGCCTGCCCGACACCCCCGCCGAGGCGGTCAGCCGTTTCCGCGACGACGTGGAGGACGTGGCCGGGTATGTGGAGGTCTGGATCGACAGCCTGGGTTTCGTGCTGTACTCGCTGGTGGCGATCACGCTGATGGCCCGCGTGGACCCGCTGATCACCGTGCTGGTCTGCGCGCCGCTGCTGCTGATGGTGGCCTTCGTCCAGAAACTCTCGCCCACCATCCGTTCTTACCGCCGCCGCATGCGCGAGGCCACCGCCCGCGTGACCGACTTCATCGGCGAAACGTTTGGGGCCGTCAGCGCCGTCAAACTGGCCGCCCGCGAGGACGGCATGGTGGTCCACCTGCGCCATCTGGGCGAGACGCGCCGCCACGCCGCCCTGCGCGACGTTCTGCTGACCGAACTGATCCGGGGCGTCAACACCAACATGGTCAATCTGGCGGTGGGGCTGGTGCTGCTGCTGGGGGCCAACAAGATTCGCGGCGGCACGCTGGAAATTGCCGATTTCGTGCTGTTCATCGGTCTGCTGCCGCGCCTGACCGGGAGCATGGGTTTCTTTGGTGACGCGATTGCCCGCCACCGCCGCACCGGGGTCAGCTATGACCGCATGACCCGGTTGCTGCAAGACGCGCCCGATACGAACATCGTGGAACACCATCCGGTCTACCTGCATGCCGGGCCACCCGCGCCGCCCGCCGCGCCGCCGGAACTGCCGCTGGAAGAATTACGGGTGTCTGGCCTGACCGCCACCCATGACAGCGGCCTGGGGGTGCGTGACGCCAGCTTCACCGTTCAACAGGGCGAATTCGTCGTCGTGACCGGGCGCATCGGCAGCGGCAAGAGTACGTTGCTACGGGCGCTGCTGGGCCTGATTCCGGCGCAGTCCGGCACGGTGGAGTGGAACGGGCAGATAGTCGTTGACCCGGCCACCTTCCTGGTGCCCCCACGCAGCGCCTACACCTCCCAGATTCCCAGCCTGTTCAGCGACAGCCTGCGCGAGAACGTGCTGAGCGGCAGCCATGAGGACCGCCTGGGCCGCGCCGTGCGCCTTGCTGTGCTGGAACCCGATCTGGCGCAGTTACCCCAGGGTTTAGATACCCCCGTGGGCGCACGTGGCGTCAAGCTCTCCGGTGGGCAGATGCAGCGCACGGCGGTGGCGCGGATGCTGGCGAGGGACGCCGATCTGCTGGTCTTCGACGACGTGTCCAGTGCCCTGGACGCCCGCACCGAGGCGCAACTGTGGGACGGCCTGTTCAGCGAGACGGACGCCACCTGTCTGGTGGTCAGCCACCGCCGCGCCGCCCTGAGCCGCGCCGACCGCATCCTGCTGATGCAGGACGGGCGCATCGTGGATGAGGGGACGCTGGAGGGCTTGCTGGACCGCAGCGAGGAAATGCGGGCGCTGTGGGCGGAACAACCCAGTTGAACGGTTGACGCAAAAGGCGCGCATCCTGCTCGGGGATGCGGGCCTCTTTTTCGCCTTCTCTAACCTCGGCTCAGAAGAAGTTGCCGATGCGGAAGTAGAACTGGCCGCGCTGGTTCTGGGGGCTGTAGCCGTAATCGAAGCGCAGGCTGGGCAGCAGCGCCCCGCCGATGCCCAGGTTGAGCTGAACGCCCGCGCCCACGCCGTATTGCAGGCTGAAGTTGGGGTTTTCCTTGGTGCCCCACGCGCTGCCGGCGTCCGCGAAGGCCACGCCGTACAGGCCCTGCGCGATGCCCGCCTTGAGGCCGAAATCGAAACGGTACTCGGCGCTGGTGGTGAAGTAGTTGACGCCGAACAGCGAACCGTCGGGCAGGCCGCGAATCTGCCGTGAGGACTCGGGGGTGCTGCCGCCGCCGATGGAAAAGCCGGTGCCGCCGGGCGCGCCCGCCGCATTAAGAATGGTGCCAGCGTTGGCCCGCACCGCAAAGACCTGCTGCTTGGTCTGCAAGCCCAGGTCCTTGTCAATCGTGCGCCCGAAGCCGTAGTAGGTGCTGCCGCCGCCCTCTACGTCGCTCCAGCGCAGTGGTGCCTGGCCCTGCCGCCCGAAGTTGTATCCGGCATTCACGTTGGCGCGGAATCCCTGGTCAGGGAATTCGGGGTTGGTGGTGCTGTCGTAATTCAGGCCGCTGCTGAGGCGGGTGGTCACGCCTGCCTCGGGCAGCAGGCTCTGGGCCTTGGCCTCGTCGAAGGTGTAGGTCTGGGCTGGCTGGCCGTTCGTCCCCGGAATCTCGACGGTGTTCTTGTCCGCCTCTTTCAGGCTTTCCAGGTAGTAGGTCTTGTAACTGATGCCCACGCCCACGCTGCCGTACAGGTACCGGGTCAGGTTGCGCCCGGTGTTGACGCTGAAGCCGGTGCTGCGGACCGTGTAGTCGTAGCCGGTGTCGGTGTTGGCCGGGAAGCCGGTGGTAGCGGGGGAGTCGCCAGGCTTGGTAAACACGGCGTTGTTGCCGTTGACGTTGCTGCCCACGCCGAACGACAGGCTGGTGCGGTTCTTCTGGAAGTCCAGGAACTTCAGGTCCAGCCAGGGAATGGTGTAGCTGACGTTGCCGTTGAAGTTCTGCCCGGCGTCGTTCTGCTGCGCGCCGATGGCCACCGTGAACGCCTGACCCAGCCCGAAGGCGTTGGGGTTGGTGTAGGCCGCGTCGCCGCTGAAGCCGCCCGCGAAGCTGTCGTAGGTCAGGCCCAGGCTGACGGGAATGCCCTTGGCCTTTTCCGTGATGCCCAGCACGTAGGTCACGTTCTCGGGGTTCTGTGGATCGCTGCGGACCGATTCGGTGGTCACGCTCACGAAGCCCAGGCGGCTGATGCGGGCCAGCGAGGCGCTGAGGGTCTCGCGGTTGAACGCGCTACCGGGATCGGGCAACTCGCGCAGAATCACGCGGTCCTTGGTGCGGTGCGCGCCCTGCCACGCCAGCTCGTAGCCCACCAGCTTGACCTCGCGGACGTTGAACACGAGCGCGCCGTCCTTGAAGGTCACCGCGTCGCGGGTGCTGATTTCATAGCCCGCCTTGCGGTAGGCGTCGCGCAGCGCCAGGAAGTCGTCCTGTGCCAGTTGCGGGCTGTAGATGTCGCCCGTCTTGGTCTTGATGGCGGCTTGAAGGGTGGCTGTGGGCACCAGCGTGTTGCCGGTGATGGCAATGGTCCCCACTGGCCCGGAGGCCACGTCCGACGCGCCGAACAGCACGGTGACCTCGCCGGGATTCTCGGGGTTGGGCTGGAGCGCGAAGCCCACCGGCTTGCCCGTCTGGTTGGCCAGCGTCCGCACGTCGGCCTGAAGGCTGGCCAGGGTCACGGGCTTTCCGGGGGTGGTCAGGAGCGTCACCTTGGGGTCTCCCAGGTTGCTCAGGTCCACGTCGGCAACCTTGCCCTCGATCACGTTGACCTTCAATACGCCGTCCACCAGGGTGCTGTTCTGCGTATCCACCCCGGCTTGCAGGTATCCGGCGTCGTCGAAAGCCATCTGGAGCTGCTGCACCGCGCCGTAATACAGGTCCGGCGTGAACTTCTTGGTGTCGAACAGCGGCTTGAAGATGTTGGTCACGGTGGCGGCGGGCAGCAGGGTCACGCCGCTGACCTCCACGCGCTTGATCGGGGCGGTTTCGTCCACCACGAAGGTCACGGTGACGTTGCCGTCCGCACCGGCCTTGGTCTGGGCGCTGATGCTGGGGGCAAAGGGATAGCCCTCGGTCTGGTAGTTCTGGGCCAGGGCTTCCTTGGCCTGATCGAGGCGCTGGGTGTTCAGCGTCGCGCCGGGGGCGATGTTCAGCAGTTCGCCCACCGACTTGGTGAAGGCGTCGGCGTTCAGGAAGGTCAGGCCGCTGGCCGTCACCGCCGTGATGGTGGGGTTGGGAACCACCGTGACGTTCAGGGTGTCCTTGCCCGCCACGGTCCGAAGTTCGGCCACGGCACTCTTGAAATAGCCCGTTGCCACGACTTCCTGCTCGACGGCCCGCAGGTTGACGCTGGAGAGCGGCGCGCCCGGCTGGACGCTGAGGGTGGCGCGAAGAAAATTGGTCAGCAGATCGCTGGTTCCGGCCACGGTGATGTCCTGGACGGTTCCGGCGGTCTGGGCCTGGGCTACGGCGGGCGCAACCAGCGCGATAGTCACGGCGAGTGTTAAAGGGTGTCGCATTCTTCTCCTAGTTTCGCACATCTCTGAACTCGCCCTGACCGCACAAATGCCCGCAAATGGGCACGGGCAGAGCAGGGCTGGGGGCCGGATGAGGCGGTCACTGCGTCCACAGTTGCTGCTCGGCCCCTGAGAAGGGTGAAGATCGGGTGCGTCACGGTGAAAATGGCCCTATGGCGGCGCGGTTCAAGGGGTTTGTCCTTGAGCCGCCTGCCGGGGTGGAGGACAATGGAGGGATGTCCTGTCTACAGTTGGTATTTGTTTGAAAGGCCTGGCTGACGGTGGGGTGTCTGGGGTGGCTCCCACGGCTAACCCCTCAGTCCGCTTCGCGGCCAGCTCCCCTCAAGGGGAGCCAAGAGTGGGTTACTGGCTGGGCAATTCCACGACTCTTGCCTCCCTTCTAAGGGGAGGTCCCCCGAAGGGGGGGAGGGGTCAAACCGTGGAAGCCACCCCCAAACACTGCCCGCAAACTCTCGCTCTCAGGTCCACCCCATGAGTCTCCCCGAAGTCGTTGCCCATCTGCGGGCGCTGGAGCAGGAAGCCGGGCGCGAGGCAGGCAGCGCCAAACTGGTGGCCGTGACCAAGGGACAGACCCTGGAAAGTATCGAACGTCATGTGCTGGCCCACGGCACCTACCCGCTGGGCGAGGGCCGCGCCCAGGAACTGCGAGACAAGGCCGCCGAACGGCCCGCCTCTCAATATCCTGGCTGGGAATGGCATTACATCGGCCCCCTCCAGCGCAACAAGATCAAATACCTGCGCCCGGTCACGCTGGTTCACGCCATCGAGGCCGTGTGGCAGGCCGAGGCCATCGCGGAGGCGGCGCAGAAGTGGGGCCACGCGCCGGACCTGCTGCTGCAACTGCACAACGGCGAGGAACAGAAGCACGGCGTTCCGGCAGACGAACTGGCGGACACCCTGAAAAGCGTGCGCGAGACGGGCCTGACCGTGCGTGGGCTGATGGTCATGGCCCCCGAATTCGGTGAGGACCTGACGCAGGCCGAGACCGAAACCCGTATTCTGCGCCTGTTTACCGACACGGCGCGTCGTGCCCACGATCTGGGACTGGCCGAGCTGAGCATGGGCATGAGCGGCGATTACCCGCTGGCTGTGCGCGCAGGAGCCACCCTGGTGCGGGTGGGAAGGAGCCTCTTTACATGACTGACCTGACCCGATCTGACCCGGCCCGAGACCTGAACTCTGAACCGTCTTCCGAGCTGACCCCCGGCACCACCGCCCGCCGCGATTCCAACCGCCTGACCCCGCTGGACATCCGCCATCAGGAATTTCCCGGCAGATTCGGCGGTTACCGGCGCGACAGCGTGCGGACCTTTCTGGCCCAGGTGTCCGATGAGCTGGAGGCCGTGCTGGGCGAACAACTGCGTGGGCGCGAGACGCGCACCCGGCTGGAGCGCGAGCTGGAGGAACTGAAAGCCTCGCAGGACCAGATTCGCCGCGCCGTGGTGGCCGCCGAGCAGATGGGCCACGACATGCGCCAGAACGCCACCAAGGAAAGCGAGCTGATCGTAGCCCACGCCAACGCCCAGGGCGAGAGCATGGTGCGCGAGGCCCAGGCCCGCAACGTGGAATTCGAGGCCCAGCACGGCGCACGCATGACCGCGCTGGAGGCCACCTTCCACGCCCGCTTCGCCGATCTGGAACGCGATCACCACCAGTTGCTGCTGGAGCGCGAGCGTGTGCAGAACGAACGGATCAATGCCCTGGAACGCGATTTCAACGAGCGCCACACTGAATACACCTCGCGGCTGGCCGGGGCGCGGCAGGAATACACCCAGTTTCTGAGTGGCTACCGCGCCCTGATGACCTCGTTCTCTGACCTGTCGGCCCGCCATGTGCTGCCCGAGGACATGGCCCTGCCCGTTTCCGGGCTGCCCAGCCAGCATCTCAAGGGCCGGGCGCTGGGCAACAAGCAGAATAAGGAGTTGTCTGGCCCGGACTCCGCTTCCGAGAAGGAAAGCGAGAAGGACACGGCGCTGCTCGACGGACATCAGTTTCTGTAATGTCCGGCGAGAATCTCCCGCAGTTCCGCCTGCCAGTTGCAGACCCAGATTTCGTCCAGAACCCGTACCCGTTGCTGGCCGAGTTGCGCGACTCAAAGCCCGTCTTCTTCGATCCAGACATGAACCGGGTGGTCCTGACCCGTTACGCCGATATCGGTGCGGTGCTGCGCGATAAACGCTTTGGCCGTAGCGCCCTGCACCGTTATTCGCGCGACGAGCTGGGCTGGCCACCACCCGATCCCGCGCAGGCGCAGTTCGACGCCTTCAACGGCAATCATCTGCTGGATTCTGAGCCGCCCAAGCACACCCGCCTGCGCTCGCTGGTGGGGCTGGCCTTCACGCCGCGCCGGGTGGAGGGCCTGCAAACACGCATTGAGGCGATTCTGGCCGGGCAGTTGCGCGGTCTGGGGCAGGGCGGCGCATTCGATCTGGTGGCCGACTACGCCGAGCCGCTGCCTGTGACTGTGATCGCCGAACTGCTGGGCGTGCCGGAAGAACACCGCGCCCTGCTGCGCCCGTGGTCCGCCGCCATCGTCCGGCTGTACGAGCCGAGCGCCGGGCCGCAGGCACAGGCCGAAGCCGAACGCGCCGTGCTGGAGTTCAGCGCCCTGCTGCGTGATCTGAGCCAGCAGCGCCGCCGTCAGCCGCAGGACGATCTGATTACCGCCTTCGTGCAGGCCGAGCAGGAGGGGGACCGCCTGAGCGAGCAGGAGCTGATCGACACCTGCATCCTCCTGCTGAACGCCGGGCACGAGGCCAGCGTCAACGGTCTGGCGGCGGGTGTGCTGGCGCTGCTGCGGGACCGGGACCACTGGGACGCGCTGGTGGAGGCGGCCCCGCGTGAAGACAGCCTGCCCATCTTCCGCCGCGCCATCGAGGAACTGCTGCGCTTCGACACCCCGCTCCCGATGTTCGAGCGCATCGTGCTGGAGCCGCTGGAATTGCACGGCGCGGCGTTGAGGCCAGGAGACCGCGTGTCGCTGCTGTATGCCAGCGGCAACCGCGATCCGCTCAAATTTACAGAGCCGGACACGCTGAACCTGGGCCGCGATCCCAACCCGCATCTGACCTTTGGGCTGGGTATCCATTACTGTCTGGGTGCGCCGCTGGCCCGGCTGGAACTGGCCCTGAGTTTGCGGGCACTGTGCCGCGCCTTGCCAGGGCTGCGGCTGGCAAACCCCGACGAGCCGGGCCACTACACCGGGGGCTTTGTCATTCGCGGGCTGGCGCGGCTGGACGTTATCGGCTAAACCCCCGCCACCACACCGCTGCCAGTTCGCCTTCTGCCGCATCGGCCTCTGCTTCCGCTGGTCTATTCAAAGCGAAGAGCGCCAGCACGCGGGCCGGGCTGCGCGGCAGGCTGCGGTCCAGGGCTTTCTGCGCCGTTCGTGTGCCTTTGGGTCCACCCAGACGCAACTGTGCGTGGGCCAGCACCGCCAGCAGATGCGCGTCACTGGGCTGTCCAC
Source organism: Deinococcus marmoris DSM 12784 (assembly GCF_000701405.1). Lineage (GTDB taxonomy): Bacteria > Deinococcota > Deinococci > Deinococcales > Deinococcaceae > Deinococcus > Deinococcus marmoris. Next base: position 11,594 of record NZ_JNIV01000057.1, on the reverse strand, counting down.
TGCCCTCGGCCACTTTCAACCCCTCGGCCAGGGCGCGCAGGGCGGCGTGGGGCTGGGGCAAAAGCTGCTCGCCGCGCAGTGTGGCGGCAGCGATCACGGCTCCCACATCGCCCTCCTGCCGGGCCAATTCAAGTGCGTTCGTGGTTTCAGCCTCGGCCTGTGCGTCTGCGAGTTGCCACAGGGCGCGGGCGCGCAGGGCGGCGGGACGGGCGGTGTGGGGCAACGGCTTCAGCAGATGCAGCGCGCTCCTGGATTCTCCCAGCCGCAGCAGCGCCGCCGCGTGCGTCAGCGGGTCCGCCTGTGCCCACAACGCGGCGAGGCGGGGGCGGCCCAGTCGCAGGGCCAACTTTGCCGCCTCAGTTTGGTTCTCCACTGGGAGCGCGCCGAAGAAACTCGCGGATTCGCCGCGTTCCAGCGCCGTTTTCAGTTCAGCCTGTGCCTCAGTCATTGCGGACGCAGCATAACCCGGCTTCCCTCTGCTTCCTCGCTTACGCGCTCAGCGCAAGGTCCAGACCCAGGAAACGCCACAGGGCGCGGCGCGGCACCCGCAGACCGCTGGGATGTTCGACTGCGCCCAGACGGCCATCGCGAATCCAGCGGCGCACGGTGCGTTCGTGGGTGCCGGTGAAATCGGCGACTTGGCGGACTTTCAGGAGCATGGGCAGGCTGTGGAACTGGTCTGAAAGGGTCATGGTGGACCTCCCAAAAAGAGCGCGGGGCCGCCACACGGCCAGCCCCAGACAGAATTTGATTTCAGTGTTCAGGCCCCGGTGCGTCCCAGGCCAGGTCAAAACAGCGCCGCCGCCCGGCCCGACGCCCAGCGGGGGCGCGGTCAGGGAAGAAGCCTCGGTGTGTTTCAACTTGCGCGGAGCGTAGCACGCCGTACGTCAACTGCGGGTCAGCCCCCAGCGGGTGTAATACACGCGCCGAATTAGAAAAACATGGGGCGAAAAGTTCTGTAAATCTTATCTATAATACACGAAAGAGCCAGCTTCTCATCTGCTCTGTCACCCGTTGAATCCCGAGAGAATTCTTTTACAGATATCTCATTCCCCGCGAACTACTGTGGGCGCAAGCAGCGACAAAACGCGTCTGGCAGCAGCATTCAGCCTCCTGGGGTCTGGACGACTGTCCTGTCTGTGGCCGCCTGTTGCCGTCATCCCCCGGAGGTTTCATCATGGCCCCGCCCCGCACTGTTCCCGGTTTCACCCTTGCCGCCCTTTCCCTCAGCGCCGTGCTGGCCTCTTGCGGCGGGCCACAGGACGTGGTCACCCCTGCCCTGCAAGGCGGCGAAGCGGCTGCGGCGCAGGTCAGGGTCAGCGATCTTCCCATCGATCCCCAGCTCACGCGCAGTCCATTGCAGGAGCAGGCCACCGAGCGCTACAACATCACGCTGAAATTTGCGCCGGGGAGCAGCGCGAGCGTGGTGAGCGCCATGCAGACCGCCGCCGCACGCTGGGAAGGTGTAATCACGCAGGGGCTGCCCAGCTACCGCGCCAACATCCGCGCCGGATCGTGCGGCAGCAACGCGGCCTATGTGGGCACCATCGACGACATGCTGGTCTTTACCGGCAACACCGCCATCGACGGCCCCGGCGGCACCCTGGCCCAGAGCGGCCCGTGCAGCATCCGCAGTGCCAGTGGCCTGACCACCTACAGCACGCTGGTTTTCGACACCGCCGATCTGGGAGCGTTCAGCAGCCAGTTGGCCGATATCGCCGTGCATGAGCTGGGGCACTCGCTGGGCATCGGGACGCTGTGGCAGCGTTTCGGGCTGGTGGGCGGCATCGGCGGCAGCAACCCCACGTATCAGGGGGGCAACGGCCTGCGTGAATACCGCGCGGTGGGCGGCACCCTGGGCAGCGTTCCCGTGGAGAATCAGGGCGGCCCCGGCACGGCAGGCGGCCACTGGCGCGAAACGACGTTCAAGACCGAGCTGATGACCGGCTACCTGAACAGCGGCGTCTTCAATCCTTTGTCGCGCCTGAGCGTGGGCACCTTGCAGGACATGGGCTACGCCGTGAACTACGGCGCGGCGGACGCCTACCGCATTCCCAGCCTGGGCGGTCAGGGTGTGGACGAACTGCTGGATCTGGGCGGGCTTGAACAGTTGATCGAACCGACCTACCGCAGCGAATAAAACGTTGGGCCTTCCCGCCCCCGCCTCTGTAGTTGAGGTGGGGGTTTGACAGTCTGAATGAGGATGGGCGGCCACAGCCGTTCCCGAGTTGGCTGCGGGCCTGACTCTCTGCGAAAGAAGATGCTGAAGCAAAAGCACCCCCTTCCCCTGTCAGCCCCGCGCGCTACCCTTTGTCCCGATGAGCCTTCTCTCGCAACTGTCGGGCACCCTGGTGAACGTCGCAGCCGTGCTGCTGGGCACGCTGATTGGCCTGACAGTAGGCGGAAAGCTGCCTGCGCGCACACAGCGCTCGCTGCTCCAGACCCTGAGTCTGGTCACACTGTTCATTGGACTGGACATGGCGGGCAGCCTGAACAAAGTCTCGGCGGGCAGTGTTCCAGGCGTGATTCTGGCGCTGGTCAGCCTGGCGGCGGGCGTGGTGATCGGCGAGGCGCTGGGCATCGAGGAAGGACTGAACAGACTGGGCGAGGTTCTCAAGAAACGCTTTAAGGGCGAGGGCCGCTTCACGGAGGGCTTCGTGGCCGCCAGCCTGCTGTTCTGCGTGGGGCCGCTGACCTTTGTGGGCGGGTTGCAGAATGGTCTGACCGGGGACGCCTCCAGCTACATCCTGAAAAGCACGCTGGACGGCATCGCCTCGCTGGCGCTGGCGGGGGCGTACGGCATCGGCGTGGGCTTCAGTGCGGTCACGGTCCTGACCGTGCAGGGCGGCATCAGTCTGGCTGCCGGGGCGTTCGCCGCCACGCTGCTGGGCGGCGCGGACCCCGAGACCCTCAAGACCAACCCCTACGTGTTGATCCTGACCGGGGCGGGCGGCCTGACCATCATCGGGATCAGTTGGAACCTGATGCTGGCCGGGCTGGGCATGGAGGACAAGCGCGTGCGCGTGGCGAGCATGCTCCCGGCGCTATTGCTGGCCCCGCTGGCGCTGTGGGTGGCCGGACTGATCGTCCGCTAGGGGTCCAGGGGTTGGCGGCTCAGGCTGAGCAGGGGAGGGCTGTGAGAGGGTGGGAGGTGGGCGACGGTGCTGCGTTTCCTTCCTCCCGCCCGCTCTGCTTTCCCGCCTGAACTTATTTCCTGGCCGAGCTATTTCCTGACGGGGCTTAATGCTCGCGGCCTATCAGTGCCTCGTCAGGTTCAGCCCGTACCTTACGCACATTCAAACCGAGTTGCACCCCCACTTCGTTCCAGACACCCAGGAGGCATCCCATGTCCAATTCCACACCTTCCACCTACAAACGAATCTGCGTGATCAGCGCCCTGCTCGGTCTGGCTGCGCCTGCATTGGCTGCGCCCAGGATCAGCGCCCAGAGCATCATCGTCAATCCCACACAACCGGAGCTGAACGTGCAGGTCTGGACCAACCGCGACGCCAGCGGCGAGGGCAATCCCACGTACCAGACCGGTGAACGCATCAGCGTGGGCCTCAAGACCAACGCGGACGCCTACATCTACCTGTTTAACGTGAACGCGGACGGCAACATCGATCTGTTCTTCCCCAACAGGTACGAGGACAGCAACTATGTCCAGGCGGGCACGCGGACCTTTCCCCGCAACGGCGCGAAGTACAACCTGAGCGTCGGCGGCCCCAACGGGCAGGACAAGCTGCTGGCCGTGGCGAGTACCACTGAACTGAGCCTGAACGACATCGCCACCTTCGAGGGACAGCAGCAGTTCGCCACCGTGGGCGTGCAGGGTCAGGACGGACTGGCGCAGGCGCTGAGTATCGTGGTCAATCCGCTGCCCGACAACGCCTGGGTCACCGATACCGCGTTCTTCCGGGTGGGCAACACGGTGCAGACGCCGCAGCCGCAGCCCACGCCCGCAGCGCAGATTCAGCCCGGCCAGCGTCAGGACGGCTCCTTCGACAGCGCGATGGTGGACGCCTACGCCCGCCTGAAGGGTGACGAGTCGCTGGGTCAGGCCACCACCTACGCTGCGGCTTGGGGCAACGGTTTCTGGCAGAAGTTCAACGGCGTCGGGGCATACGGCGACGCGGCCCTGCTGCACGCCAACGGCAGCAGCCGCTCCTACTCGGTGCATGGCCGTCTGCTGGCCCGCTACCTGTCACTGGCCCAGGCCGAGAACGGCACAACCCGCCCCCCCAGCCGTCTGGGCTGGGCCGCCGGAGACGAGAAGGTCATTCCCCAGAACCTTTACGGCACCACTGGCCTGTACGGCTTTTTCCAGAACGGCGCACTGTACGACTCACAGAAATACGGCACCTTCTGGCTGACTGGCCCGGTTCTCAAGTCCTACCAGGGACTGGGCGGCAGCGGCAGCTTCCTGGGGTTTCCCACCCGCGATCAGTACATGCTGAACGGGGCCTGGGCCGCCGATTTCGAGGGCGGCACCATCCGCACCGTGAATGGCGTCCCAAGGATTTACCGCAAGTAAGCTCAACCCCCAACCTGACTTCTCTGCGCCGGGCATGACTGGACACCCAGTTCGTGACCCCATGCCCGGCCCTCTTTTTCCCAGCCCCGCACCACGGGCCGGGTTCCAATCGGCGCGCTTTTACGGGCAAACGATCTGCCCCGGCGCAACTTGCACCCAACCTCTTTCCGACACCACCAACAGGCAGGAAGCAAAAGCCCCCGACTCCGTGGCGAGTGCGGGGGCTTTGTGCTGTTCAGGCTTCAGCTCTGCTTCTGGATATTCTGACGGTGCAGTTCGCGGATGCGCCCGCTCAGTGACGGCTCCGGCCCCTCGACATCCGCGTCGCGCAGCACGTCCTGAATGGACAGGGGCTTGACGGGTCCCGGCTCCGCACCGAACTCTTCCATCCATTCGGTCAGTTGCCTGGACGAACTCGCGTACACGATGCGCCCCAGCCCCACCCAGCCGTGGGCGGCGGAACACATCGCGCAGTGTTCGCCGGAGGTGTAGACCGTGGCCTGCCTGCGCTCCTGCGGCGAGAGATTCGCGGCAGCCCAGCGGGCAATCGCAATTTCCGGGTGCTGTGTGGCGTCGCCGTCCACGGTGCGGTTGTGGTCCTCGAAAAGAACCTCGCCCGCCTCCGAGACGATCAGCGAGCCGAAGGGATCGTTGCCCGACTGAAGCCCGGTCTCGGCCAGTTCGACGCAGCGCGTCAGGTGCTTTCTATCTGTGTCGTTCACTTCTGATCTCCCCTCAGCTCAACTTGGCCTTGAATTCCTCGTAGCCAAACGTTTTGACCCGCTCGTAGCTGCCGTCCAGATGCAGGATGCCGATATCGGGGTGCTTGACGCCGTTGAAGAAGGTGGTCTTGACCATCGTGTAATGGATCATGTCGTCGAAGATCACGCGGTCCCCGATCTGGAGTTGCCTGCCGAACACGTACTCGCCCACCACGTCCCCGGCCAGACAGGTGGTGCCGCCGATCAGGTAGGGGTGGCCGCCGCCGTAGTCGCTGGCCTCGCGGTGTTCATGCTCGGGGGGATCGCCCGCGCCCAGAATCCGGGGGCGGTACGGCATCTCCAGTACATCGGGCATGTGGGCGCTGACCGACACGTCCAGCAGCGCGGCGTCCTTGACGTTATGCACCACGTCCAGCACGCGGCTGACCAGCCAGCCCGTCTGCCACCCGAAGGCGCTGCCCGGTTCCAGGATCACGTCTACCTCCCACTTCTCGCGGAAGGCGCGCACCAGACGGATCAGGCGGGCGGTGTCGTAACCCGCCCGCGTCATCAGGTGGCCGCCGCCGAAATTGACCCACTTCATCTGGGGCAGGAACTCGCCGAAGTTGCGCTCGACCACTTCCAGCGTGCGTTCCAGCGTGTCGCTGTCCTTCTCGCAGAGGGTATGGAAGTGCAGGCCGTCCACGCCGTCCAGCAGGTCTTCCCGGAACTCGCGGCGGGTCACGCCCAGGCGGGAGAACGGCCCGGCGGGGTTGTACAGGTCCGTCTCGACTTCCGCGTATTCCGGGTTGATTCGGATGCCGACGTGAATGTCACGGCCCCCGGCGCGGGCAGCCTCCACCTGCGGCTTAAAGCGCTCCCACTGAGAGAACGAGTTGAACACCAGATGGTCCGCCAGTTCCAGAATGCGGGGCATTTCCTCGTCGCTGTAGGCCGGGGCATAGACGTGGACCTCGCCCTGCATCTCCTCGCGGGCCAGGATCGCCTCGTTCAGACTGCTGGCCGTTGCCCCGCCGATGCCGTACTCGCGCAGCAGCCCAAACGTACTCCACATCGAAAACCCTTTGAAGGCCACGATGATCCGCGCGCCACTTTCGCGCTGCACATGTGAGATCAGCGCCAGATTGCGCCGCAGCCGCGACTCGTCCAGCACGAAGGCCGGGCTGGGAATGGTGGTCCAGTCGATGCTGCCCTCGGGGGTGACCTCGGGAAGCTGGAACTCAGCCTTGTGGGTGTCGGTGCTGTGGGTGTCGGTGACGGTCATGCCCCGGAGTCTAGCGGGCCGGGGCCGGGCAAACCGCCTTCCTTAGCGCAAAATCTTGAAACTTTTCACGAAGGCCGCGTTCGTGGGCGTCATCTTGGCCTGAAGCCCCTGCTTGGTCGTGGCGGTCACCAGATACGCCTTGCCGCCCGTCACCGTATAGGTGGAGATGAAATAGAGGCTGTACTGGCCCTGCCGCCCGGTGTAGACGGTTTCCTGCGCTTTGCCGCCGCCCAGTGTGGTGGCGCGCGTGCTGATCACCTTGCTGTCGGTGATCAGTTTTTTCACCTGATCCAGACTCAGGGCGTGGTACTGCGCCAGGGTGATGCCCGGCGGAAGCGGCTGCACGACCACATTCAGATTGGGCGTGAAATCCCCCTGCGGTTTGTCGGCAAAGGCCACCGCCACGCCGGACACGCTGAGTTGGGTCCAGGCAGGCGGCGGCGTGACCGAGAAGCCGTTCTCGGCGTTTTTATAGGTGGCGGCCACAGCGGACCCCAGCAGGCTCAGGCCAGCCAGACCCAGGGCAAGTTTTTTCGTCATGGGCCAGTTTAGAGCAGTTGTCATAAAAATGGTCTTTTTATGACCGAGCAGAGCGAGTGACTTTTACTGAGCAGGACGGAGAATGGAGTCGCCGGAAGTCTTTTATTCCGGCGATGTAATTCGGAGAACTGCTCTAGATGTGTGGTTGGGGCCGCAGGAGCTTGCGTGAAGGTTTTCGGGGTGTTGCCTGGATGCTCTGGAGGCCCGCTCAGTCGGAGTGGGTGCCGTCTCCGTGCAGTTCATCTTCGTGCGTATCAGTCCCGTGCATGTCGGCAGATTGGACATCGATGGTGGGGTGCTTTTTCTGGAAGCGCACGGTCAGCACGCCGCCCGCCAGATGGGCCTGGCCGGACTGCGGCACCACCTCGCGCGGAAAGGCCAGCACCCGGCGGAAGACGCCGCTGGGACGCTCGGCGCTCAGCAGGCCCTGCGGCGCGGCGCGCTCCCCGGCCACGGTCAGCATCCCGCCCTCCTCGTGCATTTCCAGGCGTTCGGGATCGGTGCCCGGCACGTCCAGATGCAGGGTCAGGTACGCGTCGCTGTCCGCCCAGTCGGCGGCGGGCGTCCAGGGACCGGCCCCGAGGGTCTCGACCTCTTCCCGCAGGGTCATCAGGTGTTGCAGTCGGGCCAGCACCGGCTCATTCATGCCTGCCACGCTAGCACCCGCGCCGCCGGGCACGCCAGCGCCTAAAGTGGGAGGAATGCCCCTGCCGTTGCCCACGACAGTCCCTTTGCTGACCGCCCCCACCGCCGCCGGAAAATCGGCTCTGGCTCTGGCACTGGCCCAGGAGTTCGGTCTGGAGATCGTTTCGGCAGACGCCTTCACGGTGTACCGGGGCCTGGACATAGGCACCGCCAAGCCCACGCCTGCCGAACGGGAGGCCGTGCCGCATCATCTGCTGGACGTGGCCGATGTGACCGGGAACTACGACGTGGCCCGCTACGTGCAGGAGGCCGAGGCCGCCATTGCGGGTGTGCTGAAGCGTGGGCGCGTGCCGCTGGTGGTGGGCGGCACGACGTTTTATCTGTCGGCCCTGCTGCGCGGCCTGCCGCTGACTCCCCCCGCCGATCCACTGGTGCGTGCCGCCGTGGAGGCCGAACTGGCGGAACGTGGCCTGGACGCCCTGCTGGCCGACATCGCCGCCACCGACCCAGCCGAGGCGAGGCGCATGGAGCGCAACCCCCGCCGCGTCGTGCGTGCCACCGAAGTTCACCGCCGCACCGGGCAGTATCCCGGCTCTTTCGGGAATCGCCCGCCCCGTTTTGGGTACGCCGTGACCGCCTTCACCCGCCCTGGCCCGGAGCTGGAGGCGCGTATGGCCGCGCGTGTGAGGGCCATGTTCGCCGCTGACTGGGGGGGGGAAGCCGCTTGGCTGGCTTCACAGCTTGACCCCGAGACCCTGCCCCGTCCCACCGCCTGGCAGGCCCTGGGTTACCGCGAGGCGTGGGCCGTCTCTGCTGGACAACTGAGCGAGGCGGAAGCGACGGCGCGCGTCGTACTGGCCTCGCGGCAGTATGCCAAGCGGCAGCTGACCGCCATGCGGAGCCAGCTCGGGGCGCAGGTGCTGACGCCAGGGGAGGCCGTAAAGCAGGTGCGGGAACATCTGAACGCCGCCCATAAGGCGAGTGTTAATTAGATCGGGGCTGAAGTTTGCGGCCCGGCGCGGGTAGAGTGGGGACCGAGATCAATTCCAGCACCGCCCTATCCGGGGAACGCTATTTTGAGAAGGACCACCTTCTCATATCGCCGCTTATTTCCGCAGCGACCTTATCTATGGCGACGCTTTCTACAGCAACACCTTACAGGGGGTAAGATATGAAACCACGCGTACTAGGCATGATTCTGGCCGGGGGACAGGGATCGCGGCTGGCCCCGCTGACGCAGAAGCGCTCCAAGCCCGCCGTGCCCTTCGGCAGCAAGTACCGCATCATCGATTTTGCCATCAACAACTTCATCAACTCCGGGCTGTTCAGCATCTACGTGCTGACCCAGTACAAGGCCCAGAGCCTGACCGAACACATTCAGCGCGGCTGGCGCTTCGGCACCTTCCTGAGCGACTATTTCATCACCCTGGTTCCGGCGCAGATGTACCGCATAGAGGAACTGGGGCCGGTGTGGTACCGGGGCACGGCGGACGCGGTGTACCAGAACCTGCACCTGCTGGACAACAACAAGGCCGATTACGTGGCGATCTTCTCGGGCGACCACATCTACAAGATGAACGTCGAACACATGATCCAGACGCACATCGACACCCGCGCCGACATCACCATCGCCGCCTACCCCATGCCGCAGGAACAGGCCCACCAGTTCGGGATCATGCATGTGGACGAGAAGTGGAAGGTCACGGATTTCCTGGAAAAACCCAAGAACCCGCCCAGCATTCCGGGGCAGCCCGGCACCAGCCTGACCAGCATGGGCAACTACATCTTCTCGCGCCGCGCGCTGGAAGAACTGCTGGTCACCAGCATGGGCGACGGCGAGGAGGGCTTCGACTTCGGCGGCGACGTGATTCCGCGCGCCCTGTCTGACGGCTACACCGTCATGGCCTACGACTTTCACAAGAACCCCATTCCCGGTCAGGAGGGCGCGAACCTGTACTGGCGCGACGTGGGCACGCTGGACGCCTACTTCGAGGCCAATATGGATCTGGTCAGCATCAATCCCGAATTCGGGCTGTACAACGCCGAGTGGCCGCTGCGGACCAGCAGCGAGTTCTCGCCGCCCGCCAAGTTCGTGCATGAAAGCGAGGGCCGCAAGGGTCAGGCGTTCAACTCGATCCTGGCCGGGGGGACCATCATCAGCGGCGGCACCGTCCGTGACAGCGTGCTGGGGCGCGGCATCCACACCCACTCTTACTCCACCGTCGAGAGCTGCGTGCTGTTCGACGAGGTCACGGTGGGGCGGCACTCGCACCTGCGCCGGACCATCGTGGACAAGGACGTCGTCATTCCCCCAGGTACAAAGATCGGTCTGGACCTCGACGAGGACCGCGCACGCGGCTTTACCGTGACCGAGAACGGCGTGGTGGTGGTGCCGAAGGGTTACACGTTCTGATCTGAGGGTGCGAATCAAAGGGGGAGAGGCCACATGTGGGTCTCTCCTCCTTTGCTGCTAGCTCCCGCCGCTAACCTCCCAGCCCCTGTTCCCCACTCCGGCACTGTGGCGTGGGCTGCTCGAGAACCGCGTGATGGACCCGGCAGCGGGCCTCGTAACTCTCCTGCGCGCCCACCAGCACCACCGGGTCGTCGTAACGGGCGGGCTGGCCGCCGATCAGGCGCTGGGAGCGGGTGGCGGGTGCGCCGCAGACCGTGCAGATGGCCGTCAGCTTTTCCACGCTCTCGGCGCGGGCCAGCAGTTGCGGCATGGGGCCGAACGGCTCGGCGCGGAAATCCAGGTCCAGTCCGGCCAGGATCACGCGCACCCCGGCGTCGGCCAGTTCCAGCGCCAGCGCCACCACTTCTGCGTCGAAGAACTGCACCTCGTCAATGCCCACCACGTCGGGCAGTGGGGGCCTCTCTGCTCCCGGTTCCGCGCCCAGCAGGCGGCCTTCGCCGGACAGGTGGGCGCGGATGTCGGCCACGCCCCGCACGGCCAGCGCCTCCACGCTGCGCCCGGCGTGGCTGGCGACAGCGGAGGCGTGGTAGCGGTCATCCAGCGCGGGTTTAAAGACCAGCACGTTCTGTTTTGCGATCAGCGAGCGGGTCACGCGGCGGATCAGTTCCTCGCTCTTGCCGCTGAACATGGGACCGACGATCACTTCGAGGTGGCCGCCGTGGAAGGGAGATCTAAGCACCTGGGGAGTATGCCAAACCTGCGCCGCCTCTGGCTGATGATCATAGAACTGGCTGATAACCATAGAAAACGCCCCACCGCGGAGGCAGGGCGTTTTCGAAAAACCTGTGACTTACTTCTTCTGTACTTACTTCTTCTTGGTACGGTAGCTGTCGCCGAAGCGCTTGTTGAACTTGTCCACGCGGCCTTCGGTGTCCAGGAAGCGTTCCTCGCCGGTCCAGAAGGGGTGAACGCCGCTCCAGACATCAACGTGAATCTCGGGGCGGGTACTCATGGTTTCCATGATGACCTTGCCCTGGTAGATGATTTTGGTGGGAACAGCTTTGGGGTGGATGTCTTTTTTCATGTGCGTGCCTCCATCCGCCACGTCTCTGGTGCGTAGCGGGCAACCGAAGAAGTATACACCTGTGCGGGGCAGATTGGAAAGGGGCCAGGGCAAGAGGGGTGCATCCCGCTAAGCTGGGATCGGAAAGGCAGCGTGGCGAACGTCATCCAGACTCACCAGGGGATTGATGTTGTTCAGGTTGGCACGAAGCGAGGCCATGCCACTGGCCCCAGGACGGGACCAGTGCATGCCCGAACCCTTCATGCGCCAGCCAATCACACTTTTGTTGATGCCTTCGATCTGCCCTGAGCCAATCGGCCAGCCCTGAGTGCGGTAGTGGGGATAGTTCATCAGGTGCGTGCGCCTGAACAGATAGTTCAGGGCCTGTTGTGCTTCTGAACTCCACTGCCTCT
>NZ_JNIV01000056.1 GCF_000701405.1 Deinococcus marmoris DSM 12784 | reverse complement strand
CCGTGTCCCAGGGCTGCCCACAGCCGCACTGCCCAGTGACCGGGAGCGTCCTGATTTCATCAGGATGCTCACTCATTTTGAGCGTCTTGCCGGGATGGCCACGTTGCCCGCCAGAAGAGCGGTTGCTCTTCTGGCGCTCACTCTTGGGGACCCACGGTTTGTCCTGGCTGGGCGGTTGGCTAGAAGTTCGGCTTGTGGCGGCAAGGCGAGCTTCCAGGGTCAGCAATCGCAGTTCAAGCTCGTCAAGGCGAGCTTGAAGGATCAGGCAATTGGGGCAAAGAGCGTTCTTGATGCGCCCACTCTATCTGATTCCACTCCGCAAGTCCCCCTGCTGAGTAGTTACCATCTGGCAATCCAAACGGGCATCCAGATCTCCTTCTACCCTACAAATCGCCCAAACGACGATTCGCTCTGGCTGAAGAATGTCCCTCAGTTCCCGGGATCATGCAGGAGAAGTCCGTCCCAGCCCTGTGGCATCCTGGGCGGGTGCCCGTCCTGACCACTGAAATTTACCTGCTGGCCGCCGGCGTCCTCCTGCTCATCAGCCTGATCGTGAGCCGTCTGGGTGGGCGGCTGGGCATTCCAGGGCTGTTGCTGTTTCTGGGCGTGGGGATGCTGGCCGGGTCTGACGGTCTGGGCATCCAGTTCAGTGACTACCGGCTGGCTCAGGCACTGGGCACTGTGGCGCTGTGTTTCATCCTGTTCCAGGGCGGCCTGACCACCCACTGGGGCGAGACCCGGCCCGTGATCCGGCGCGGTCTGAGTCTGGCCACCCTGGGCGTGCTAATCACGGCGGGCGTGATGGCCACCTTTGCCCATTTTGCCCTGAACCTGCCGTGGCTGGTCGCGTGGCTGCTGGGCGCAGTGGTCAGCAGCACCGACGCCTCGGCAGTTTTCAGCGTCCTGAAAGAGCGTGCGCTGGGCCTGAAGGGAGATATCGGCCCGCTGCTGGAGTTTGAATCGGGGGGCAACGATCCGATGGCGGTGTTTCTGACCGTGGGCCTGCTGGAGCTGATCGCCAACCCCGGCATGGGCGTGCTGGAGATCGTGCCGCTGTTCGTCAAGCAGATGGTCATCGGCGGCGTGCTGGGCGTGGTGCTGGGCCGGGCGGCCCTGTTGATGCTCAACCGCCTGCAACTCCAGTTCGAGGGCCTGTATTCGGTGCTGACCCTGGCGCTGGCGCTGACCATCTTTAGCGTGACGGCGGTGGTGGGCGGCAGCGGCTTTCTGGCAATCTTCATCGCGGGCATCATCCTGGGCAACGCCGACTTCCTGCACAAGCGCAGCCTGCTGTCGTTCCATGACGGTCTGGCGTGGCTGATGCAGGTGGCGATGTTCCTGACGCTGGGCCTGCTGGTCAATCCGCGCGAGTTGCTGCCCACGGCGGGCCTGGCCCTGGCCTGTGCGCTGGTGCTGGTCTTCGTGGCCCGCCCCGTCAGCGTGTTCATCAGTCTGGCGGCGTCGCGGATGCCGGTGCGTCACAAGACGATGGTGGCCTGGGTGGGGCTGCGTGGCGCGGTGCCCATCGTGCTGGCCACCTTTCCGCTGCTGGCGGGGGTGCCGCAGGCGCAGGTGCTGTTCAATGTTGTCTTCTTTATCGTGCTGACCAGTGTGCTGCTGCAAGGCACCACGCTAACGTTGGCTGCCGATCTGCTGGATCTGCGGACGGCCCGCACTGTGCCGGCTGCCCCGTCCATGACCTACACGCCCACCGGACACAGCAAGAACGCGCTGGTGGAAGTGGAGGTGCGTCCGGGCAGCCCTGCCGACGGACAGCGCATCGTGGACCTGCACCTGCCGCCGGAGGCACTGGTGGTGCTGATCCACCGTGCGGGCGAGTACCTGATTCCCAGGGGTGCTACCCGGTTGATGGCGGGAGACAGCGTGCAGGTGCTGGCCCAGGCAGACGAGCTGCGTGAGGTCCAGCGCTGGCTGGGACATGGCGGCTGATTGTGCCGGTGGCGGAAGCGCGTTGAGTTCCAAATCAACATGGGCAGCAGTATTGTGAAATTGTCCTATATATTGGATTGTATATGACTCGTCGACTTATTCCCGATGCGATTGCTAGATCTGTATCAAATGCTTTGAATGTCGATCCTCACCCCTGGATATCTTAGCCCTTGCCGGCGCTTATGCAGCGGTGAAAAGGAACAGGAAAGTGCATGGGGATACATGATCATATACTATCTAATGCGAGTCGTGGAAATCGAACTGGCTTTCTTCCCACACTGACGCCGTCCGGCCAGCCGCGGGTCCTGTTCACGGCGCGGGGCGCGGCTGGCCGGACGGCGTATTTCCACGCTCACTGTGGTGACGCTGGCCCTGCTGGCGGTGGTTCTGGGCACACTGGCCCTGATGCTCACTGACGCAAACAGCTCCTGGCACTGGCCTTCGAGACGCTCAGCGCCCTGACCGCGTTTAGCCTGAGCGTCAATCTGACCCCTCATCTCTCGGACAGCGGCAAGCTAGTGCTGGTAGTCCTGATGTTCCTTGGGCGGGTGGGCTTTCTCAGCCTGCTGCTGGCCTTTCGCCCTGCACAGCCGCAGGACATGCGCCTGCCACAGGAACGCGATTTCACGGTGGGTTGATGGTCCGGGGGCTGATAATCCGGGAGCTGATGGTCTGGGAGCTGATGGTCTGGGAGGCCAGTCTCAATCCCGGCTGATCACATGCACGTCCACGTTCCGCGTGCTGCTCAGCACCCGCTTGATGATGTCGCCGCGCCAGAGTTCCGCCCAGCGTGAGCGGCTGGTTTCACCCATGACCACCTGCGTAGCCCGCGAGAGCTGAACGTAGCCGATTAACGCGGCGGCAACTCCGCTTGCACCATCCAGCACCTCAAACTGGCCGCCCAGCGCCACCGTCAGGGCGCGGTAGGTGTCCAGCAGGCGCGATTGCTCGGGTGTGATGCGCGGGCCGCGAATGGTGACCACATGCAGCGCCCCGTGCAGCCGCGCAGCCAGTTGCCCGCCCCGGCGAATCAGGCGGCCCGCGCTTTCCTCGGCAGCGATGGCGACGACGACGACTTCCTGTACGCCGGGGCTGCCGGGCGGCGCACCCTGCTCCACCACGCTGGCCACCTGCCGCAACGCAATTTCGCGCAGCGCCGTCAGATTGGGTGACGTAAAAAAGTTGCCCAGCGCCTGATCGATCTTCTCAGGGCCGTAGACGTGGCCCGCCTTCATCCGGGCGCGCAGGTCATGCGGCGTCAGGTCCACCAGCACCAGTTCGGTGGCCTCGCGCAGCACGGCGTCGGGAACGCGCTCGCGCACACGCACGCCGGTCAACCGGGCCACGGTGTCGTTCAGGGATTCCAGATGCTGCACGTTGACGGTGGACAGGACAGTGATGCCCGCCGCGAGGAGTACCTCCACGTCCTGCCAGCGTTTCTGGCGCTCACTGCCGGGGGCGTTGGTGTGGGCGAGTTCATCCACCAGCACTGCTTCGGGACGGCGGGCAAGCAGGCCGTCCACGTCCAGCTCGGTCAGTTCGGTGCCGCCGTAAGCGATGGCGCGGCGGGGGAAGATGGGCAACCCCCCGGCAGCGCAGATGGTTCCCTCACGTCCATGCGTTTCCAGCACGCCGATCAGGGCATCCTCACCCCTCTCCAGCCGTTCGCGCAGTTCGCCCAGGGCGCGGTAAGTCTTGCCGACGCCCGCCGCCATACCGATGAAGACCTTGTGGACGCCGCGCTGGACAGCAGGCCCGTCTGTCTGACCGGGGAGGGTCAGCCGCTGTGGAGAGCGCCCGGCAGAAGGTGAATCGGCGTCCGGCATGGCGTCAGCGTCCAGTGCCGGGGGCTGCCGCGTCCAGCGCCAGATTCAGCTTCAACACATTGACACCCACGCCGCCCAGCCCCAGCGGGCCACGCTCGGTGGAGGCGGTGATCAGCTCACGCACCCTGTCTTCGCTCAGATCACGCGCCTGCGCCACCCGCGCCACCTGAACCTCGGCTCCAGCAGGGCTGATATGCGGGTCAAGACCGCTGCCGCTGGCGGTGACCAGATCGGCGGGAATCTGGTTGGCCGGAATGCCCTCACGTTTGGCGATCTGGGCAGACAGCTCCCGAACCCGTTTCCGCAACTCAGGGTTGCTGGGCGCGAGGTTGCTGCCCGAGGCGTTGACCGGATCGTAGCCGCTGCCCGCCGCACTGGGCCGCCCGATAAAGTCGCCCGCGCCGCTGAAGGTCTGGCCCACCAGTGCGGAGCCGACAACCTGACCATTGCGCGTGATTAACGAGCCATTTGCCTGCGCTGGGAACAGACTTCCAGCCAGCAGCGTGGTCACGGTGGGATACGCCAGCCCGCACAGCACGAGCCACATCAGGGCAAAGCGCAGCCAGGTGGAGAAACCGGGTTGAGGAGCGGTGTCGGTAGGGGTGACATCGGTGAGGGTTGAGGGGGTAGTCATGGGCAAACTCCTATCAAGAGAAAAGCGGTCACTGGACACCCACCACGGACAGCAGCAGGTCAATCAGTTTGATGCCCACAAACGGCACCACCACGCCGCCCAGGCCGTAGATCAGCAGGTTGCGGGCCAGCAGGGAATCGGCGCTGCCGGGGGTGTAGCGCACGCCGCGCAGGGCCACCGGAATGAGGAGCGGAATCACCAGCGCGTTAAAGATCACAGCGCTGAGAATCGCGCTGCGGGGGCTGCCCAGGTCCATCACGTTCAGCACACCCAGTGCAGGCAATTGCGCGGCAAACAGGGCGGGCAGGATGGCAAAATACTTGGCGATGTCGTTGGCGATGGAAAAGGTGGTCAGTGCCCCGCGCGTCATCAGCAGGCCCTTGCCGATTTCCACCACTTCAATCAGCTTGGTGGGATCGGAGTCCAGGTCAATCATGTTGGCCGCTTCCTTGGCCGCCTGGGTGCCGCTCTGCATCGCCAGCCCCACGTCGGCCTGTGCCAGCGCCGGGGCGTCGTTGGTGCCGTCGCCCATCATCGCCACCAGGCGGCCCGCCGCCTGCTCGTCGCGGATCATCTGGAGTTTGTCTTCCGGGGTGGCCTCGGCCAGAAAGCCGTCCACGCCCGCTTCCCTGGCAATCGCCTCGGCGGTCAGGGGGTTGTCGCCCGTGATCATGATGGTCCTCAGGCCCATGCGGCGCAACTGGTCAAAGCGCTCGCGCATTCCCGGCTTTACGATGTCGGACAGGGCCACCACGCCCAGCACGCGGGCCACGTCGCCGCGCACCTCGGCCACGGTCAGCGGCGTGCCGCCAGCGCGGGCAACTTCCTCGACGAGGGCGGTCAGACCAGCGGGTGCGGCTGCCCCGAATTCTGATGCGAAGCGGGCCATCCGGTCTGCCGCACCTTTCCGGATTTTCACGGCTCCCCCCGCGTCGGCAAAGTCCACGCCGCTCATGCGGGTCTGGGCGCTGAACTCAATGAACTCGGCGTTCTCCGGCTGCGTGGGCAACTCGGTCAGGGTGCGGGCCAGCGTCACGATGCTCTTGCCCTCCGGCGTCGGATCGGCCAGCGAGGACAGGGCGGCGGCGCGGGCCAGTTCGGCCTCACTCACACCGGGCAAAGGGGCAAAGCGCGTCGCCTGACGGTTGCCGATGGTGATGGTGCCGGTCTTGTCCAGCAGCAGGATGTCCACGTCCCCGGCAACTTCCACCGCCTTGCCGCTCTTGGCGATCACGTTGGCCTGCAAGGCGCGGTCCATCCCTGCGATGCCGATGGCGGGCAGCAGCCCCCCGATGGTGGTGGGAATCAGGCAGACCAGCAGGGCGATCAGCGTCACCGTGTCCACGTTGATGCCCACAAAGCGCGACAGGAGGGGCAACGTCGCCACCACGATCAGGAAGATCAACGTCAGCGCGGCCAGCAGAATGCTCAGGGCCAGCTCGTTGGGAGTTTTCTGGCGGCTGGCCCCCTCCACCAGCGCGATCATGCGGTCTAAAAAGCTCTCACCGGGCTGCGAGGTCACGCGTACCACGATGCGGTCCGACAGCACCCGCGTTCCGCCCGTCACGCCGCTGAAATCGGTTCCGGCCTCGCGGATCACCGGGGCGCTCTCACCCGTGATGGCACTCTCGTCCACCGAGGCCAGCCCCTCCACGATCTCGCCGTCGCCGGGGATCATCTCGCCCGCCTCCACCACGATCAGGTCATCGCGGCGCAGTTCGGTGCTGGGGACGGTGGTCTCCACGCCGTTCAGCAGGCGGCGGGCGGGGGTGTCCTGGCGGGCGGCGCGCAGCCCCAGCGCCTGCGCCTTGCCGCGTGCCTCGGCCAGCCCTTCAGCGAAATTGGCGAACAGCACGGTCAGAAAAAGCAGCAGGGTGATGGCAAGTTCGTAACCCCAGGACTTGCCCGTGACCATGTTGGCCACCGTCAGGTAGGTGGTCAGCACCGCGCCCACCAGCACCACGAACATCACCGGGCTTTTCGCCATGCTGCGCGGGTCTAACTTGGTGAAGCTGGCTTTCAATGCACCGCTGACCAGTTCGCCCGTGAAAATGTTCTTGCGGGGGGCTTGCGGCCCGGTTTCAGGCGTTTGTGGCAGGGCGGTCATTTCTGGACTCCAGTGGTGGGTGTGGTGGTTTGCAGGGTCAATTGCTCGGCCACCGGCCCCAGCACCAGCGTGGGCGCGAAGTTCAGCAGTTGCAGCAGCAGCATCACACTCAGCAGCATTCCGGCAAAGATGGGGGTGTCCACCCGCAGCGTGCCGCTCGTCTCGGGCGCAGCCTTCTTGCCAGCCAGCAGCCCGGCAATCGCCAACGGCCCCAGGATCGGCAGGAAGCGGGCCAGGATCAGCACGATGGCGCAGGTGACATTCCACCACGGCGTGTTGTCGCCCAGCCCTTCAAAGCCGCTGCCATTGTTGGCGTAGGCGCTGTTGTACTCGTACAGCACCTGCGACAGGCCGTGAAAACCGGGGTTGGAGTTGCCTGTCACTCCCGGGACAGATACCGTCGCCGCCGTGAAGCCCAACACCAGCAGCGGCTGGAGCAGGATGATCAGCGAGGCCAGCTTGATCTCGCGCACCTCGATCTTGCGTCCGAACAGTTCTGGCGTGCGGCCCACCATCAGGCCCGCGATAAAGACGGTCAGCACCACGAAGACCAGCATGTTGATCATGCCCACGCCGATGCCGCCGTACACGTCGTTGAGGAACATGCCCAGTTGCGGCACCAGCCCGCCCAGCGGGTTGAAACTGTCGTGCATCCCGGCCACCGAGCCGTTGCTGGTCTGGGTGGTCAGGCTGGCCCACAACGCGGTGGCGTCGGTCCCCAGGCGAACCTCCTTGCCCTCAAAGTTGCCGCCGGGGGCCGCCAGGCCGAGCAGCGCGGCGTTGGGCTGCCGCTCGGCCATGACCGCGCCAAAGGTCAGCGCCGCCGAGGTCACGCTCATCACGGCGATGATCGCCCCGCCAAAGCGGCGACGGTTCAGGAACAGGCCGGAGGCGAACACCAGACTGATGGGAAACACGATGATGCTGACCATCGAGAACAGGTTGCTCAGCGGCGTGGGGTTTTCCAGCGGCACCGAGGAATTGGGGCCGTACCAGCCGCCGCCGTTAGTGCCGAGTTGCTTGATCGCCACCATCGCCGCGACGGGGCCGACGGGGATGGTCTGGGTGGTCACGGCCTGGCCTTCCACCGTTTGCGCCTCCACGAGCTGCGCCACCTTCGCACCGCCGTAGGTGCTGGGCACGCCCTGAGAGGTCAGCAGCAGCGCCAGCACAAAGGCCGAGGGAACCAGCACGCCCACGGCGCGGGTCACGTCCAGATAGTAATTGCCGACGTTCGTCTGTCCCTTCAGCCCGCGCAGCACGGCGAACAGGGCGGCCATGCCCACGGCGGGGGTCACGAATTGCAACGTCACGATGGCGACGAGCTGCGAGAAATAACTCAGCCCGCTCTGGCCGCTGTAGTGCTGCTGGTTGGTGTTGGTGATGAAGCTGGCCGTGGTGTGCAGCGCGGTGTCCCAGCGCATGTTGGCGATGCCGTCAGGGTTGAGGGGCAACGCGCCCTGAAGCACGTAGATCAGGTAGGCGGTCAGCCCCAGCACGACGTTGGTGCCAATCAGCGCCGCGCCGTAGTGTCGCCAGCCCATGCCGCGCGAGGCGTCCACACCGCAGACCCGCAGCAGGCCCGCCGTGAAGCGCGAGGCGGGAGCCGCGTACAAATGCGCGATCAGAAAGCCGAGTGGAACGGCCAGCCCGAAGGCCAGCAGGTAAGTCAGGAGAATATCCATGTCAGAGGTTGTCCGGCAGCTTCAAGGCCCAGGCCACCACGCCGAACAGGGCCAGCAAAATCAGTAATCCCAGCAGCGCACCCAGCATCAGAATTTCTCCGCACGCACTAAGGCGTAGAGAAGGTAGGCGGTCAGGGCCAGCACCAGCAGCAACAAAAAGACATTCATACCCGCGTATGCTGCGCCGCCACTTTTGACAGCACCATTCGTCTTTCGGCTAGTTGAATTGGCCATGTGGCCAGTCGTCCACACATCGTTTGCGGATAGCCTCCACTCACGATGCGAGACACCCTGCGCCTGCTGCTTGCGCCGCCCAAATTGCCGCTGGGCGACAGTACGTTGTGGACGGTCTGTCTGACGGCGCTGGCCGTGGTGCTGCTGATCGACCTGCTGACCCCCGCCTCGCTGGTGGTCGGTACATTGCTAACCGTGCCAATCGCGCTGGCTGCGCTGGGAACGTCGCGCCGCCCGGTGCTGATCCTGACGCTGCTGGGGGTGGCGGCCTCACTGGTGGCTGCCCTGGAGAACGCGCTGGAAGACGGCTTTAGTAACGCCGATCTGTCCAACCGCACCGTCAGCCTGCTGGCGATCTTGCTGGTGGGCGGCCTGACCCTGCGCTCCCGTGACGCCTCCGAGCGGGCCGTGCGGATCACCGAGGACGAGCGCCAGTTGCGGCGCGAACGCCTGCTGCGCCGTCTGGCCGAGGACGTGGGCGGCCCGCTGGGTCAGGCCGAGTTTGTCTCCCGCGCGGCCTCCGCCCTGCAACATCTGACCGGGGCGCTGAGCGTGGAGGTGGGCGCGGTGGACCGGGCCATGCTGCGCCGCCCCCATGCACTGGCCCAGGCTCCGGGACTGTCGGCGGACGATCACCGCTCCCGGCTGGATACCCGCCTGCCGCTGGAATATCTGGCCCAGCCGGTGGGTGCGGGTGACGTGTGGGCAGCGGACGGCGGCGCTTTTGTGCTGGCGCGGCTGCGGCGTTCGGAGGACAGCGACTTGCTGATGATTCTCCACCGCCCCGAGACCCCACTGTCCCTGACCGCCGAGGCCGTCTCTGCGCTGCAACCCCTGCTGGAGCGCACGGCCCTGCTGGACGACTTGCGCGTGCAGCGCGAGCAACTCAGTGAACGCGGCGAACTGCTGCGCGATCTGGTCTACGCTTTCTCGCATGACCTGCGCACGCCGCTGCTCGCCAACGCCATGAACATGGACGCCGCCCGGCGCGGCGCATACGGCCCGCTGCCCGAGGCGTACCGCGCTACCCTGGAAAATGGCCTGGAATCCAACGCCACGCTGCTGGCCCTGGCCGAGAAACTGCTGCTGGTCACCAAATACGAGAGCGGCGAAACCGATGACGAGATGGAGGAGGTCAACCTGCGGGCGCTGGTGCAGAGCGTGCTGGAGGACCTGCGCCCCCGTATAGAGGCCAGTCGCCTGATCGTGGAACGTGATCTGCGGGCTGTGCGGCTGTGGGGCCGCCCCCATGATCTCAGACGCGCGATTCAGAACCTGCTGGACAATGCCGTAAAGTTCAGCCCGCCCGGTACAACGCTGCGCGTCTCTCTGGCCGAGGAGGACAGTGAAGCCACCCTGAGCGTGCAGGACGAGGGGCCAGGCGTTCCTTCCGCCCGCACTCCGCAACTGTTTCAGCGCTTCCGGGGTGGCGGCGCGGGCAGTGGCACGGGGCTGGGCCTGTACCTGACCCGCCGCATTGCCGAGGCCCACGGCGGCAGCGTTCGTTACGCCCGCACAGGTCAGAACCGCAGCCTGTTTACCCTGACCCTGCCTGTCACTGGAGAAACGTCCCATGCCGGATGAGCCGATCCGCATTCTGCTGGTGGAGGACCACGCCTTCACCCGCGACGGCCTGCGGGCCACACTGAATCTGGAAGACGATCTTCAGGTGGTCACCGAGGCCCGCAGCGGTGAGGAAGCCCTGGAGCAACTGGCCGGGACAACAGTGGATGTGGCGGTGGTGGACATCGGTCTGCCCGGCATGGACGGCATCCAGACCGCCGCCGAGATCAGGCGCGGCTGGCCGGACATCAAAATCGTGATGCTGACCGCCCACGATCTGCGTCAGGAAGTCTTCGCGGCGCTGGCCTCCGGTGCGGCGGCCTACTGCCTGAAAAGCGCCAGACCTGAGCTACTCCTGCTGGCGGTGCGGGCGGCGGCGGCGGGCAGCGCCTACCTGGACCCCCAGGTGGCGCACCACGTTCTGGGCGGCGTGCGCGCTCCTGGATCGGCCCCGCTGCTGACCCCCCGCGAACTGGAAGTGCTGCGCCTAATTGCCGATGGGTTGCCCAACAAGGATATCGCCGCCGAACTAGGCGTCAGCGTCAGTACCGTCAAGCTGTACGTGCAGGAACTGCTGGTGAAATTGCAGGCGGCAGACCGCACCCAGGCAGCGGTCAAGGCGCTGCGGCAGGGCTTGCTGTGAGGGTTGAACACGGACTGCGTTTGTTTCGTGTCCATCCGGTTTCGCTTGCTTCGTCCTGAGTAGCTCCAGAAGACAGCCAGCAGAATCGCCGCCGCCGCCCCAACAGCAGGACAGGCCCAGAACCGCTCTGATGTCAACTGGATTTGACGTTTCGTCGTCTTTGCATTACGCTCAGGCATGTCCTCGTCTGTGGGCGGCCTGCGCTCGTCTGTTCAGCAGTACCGCAAAAATGCTGGACTGGCGGCCACCGAACTGGCCCGACGGGCAGGGATCACGCGCCAGGCACTCCACAACATCGAGACCGGCCATTCCGCTCCCACCACTGTGGTGGCGCTCCGGCTGGCGCAGGCGCTGATGTGCCGTGTCGACGATCTGTTCAGCCTGATGCCCGGCGCAGTGGAAGCGCGCGTGATCGGCGAGGCGCAGCAGGGCTGCCGGGTGCGGCTGGCACGCCTGGGACCCCATCTGCTCGCCCTCCCCCTGCAAGGTGCGGCGGGCCTGACCCAGCGGGGTGACGGCGTGATCACGGCCCATCACGGCCCACACGCAGAGGTGGAACTGAGCGGCGACTTGGCTCTGGCCGAACGCACGGCCATCCTGATCGGCTGTGATCCGTCGCTGGAATTGCTGGCCGCGCACACCGAACGGGCCTCGCCAGACCTGCGGGTGCTGACGCGCCCGGCCTCCAGTGGGGCGGCGCTGGCCGAACTGGCCGCCGGCAACGCCCATCTGGCGGGCATCCACCTGTGGGACGCGGAAAGTGGGGAGTCCAACCTGCCTTCCGTGCAACGGATGGAGCTGGGGCAACCGCTCCACGTCCTCGCGCTGTGGACCTGGGAGCAGGGACTGCTGACGGCGGCGGGCAACCCCAAAGGGATTCGGGGGGTGGAAGACCTGCGAGGCGGTGATCTGCGTCTGATCAACCGTGATCAGGGTGCGGGAAGCCGCCTGATGCTGGACGGGTGGCTCGATGTGGCGGGCTTCAGCATGATGGAGCGTCAGGCGCTGCCCGGTTATCACGATCAGGCAGATTCCCCGCTGGACGCCGCCCGGCGGGTTCAGTCCGGGGCAGCGGATGTCGCCCCCGGCCCCCGCGTGGCTGCACAGGCGCTGGGGTTGCACTTCATTCCACTCCAGACCGAACACTTCGACCTGATCATCCCCGAAAAGTTTCTGGGTCATCCCGCCGTGCAGGCGCTGCTCGCCACCGCCCGCAGCGACGCCTTTCTGCGTGAACTGGCCGCCCTGGGCGGCTACGACACGGCACAGGTGGGGCAACTGCGCGGCATCGTCACATGAGGTTCACCATGAAAATAAAACTCCTGCTTTCTACCCTTCTGCTGGGCCTGGGCAGCGCCAGCGCGGCCAACCTGACCGTCTTCGCCGCCGCCTCGCTGACAGACGCTTTCGCCGAGATCGGGAAAGCCTTCGACGCGAAGACCGGCAACACCACCACCTTCCAGTTCGCCGGATCGCAGGCGCTGAGGACGCAACTGGACAACGGCGCACGGGCCGACGTGTACGCCAGCGCCAACAACACGCAATTTGACCCACTGATCAAGTCGGGGCTGGTCACGGGCGGCCAGCCGTTCCTGAGCAATCGGCTGGCCGTGATCGCGCCGAGGAACAATGCAAAAGTGCAGACGCTGGCGGACCTGAGCAAACCAGGGGTCAAACTGGTCATCGCCGATAAGGCCGTCCCCGTCGGCGATTACACCCGCCGGATGATCAGCGCCATCGACAAGTCAGGAGCATATGGCAAGGACTTCTCGGGGTTGTTTCTGAAGAACGTGGTCAGCGAGGAACCCAACGTGCGTCAGGTGGCCCTCAAGGTGCAACTGGGCGAAGCGGACGCCGCCGTGGTCTACAGCTCAGATGTGACGCCCGCCCTGCGCCTCAGCGTGCGGGTGATCACGCTGCCCACCCGCTTCAACCAGAGCGCGAGCTACCCCATCGGCACCCTCAAGAATTCGGCCAGCCCTGAGTCCGCGCAGGCGTTCGTGAAGTTCGTGCTGTCGGGCGAGGGGCAGGCCATCCTGAAGAAGTGGGGTTTTCTCAAGCCCTAGCAGTAGCCGTTGCCCCGCATTTCTCAGTTTCAAATCTACCCACGGAGACCCATGCAATTCAGCGCACGCCAGACCTTCAGACATCATGACCACAGTGGAAGGGTGGACTCGCCTGTTGGCCCCATAGGGACCGTGCGCTGACTAAGCAGACCTTTCCTGAACGCAGGCCCGTTCGTCCGCGCACCCGGTCCGGTCCACGCGGTGTCCCCGCCCTTCCACTGGCGCTGAGCGCGCTGCTGGTCCTGTTTCTGGTGCTGCCGGTGCTGGCGCTGCTGCTGCGTGGCCTGAATGCCCAGTTCTTTCCCACGCTGCTGGGGCCAGTGGTGCTGGACGCCCTGCGGATCAGCCTGCTGACCACGGGCTGCACCATGTTCCTGACTGTGC
Organism: Deinococcus marmoris DSM 12784; assembly: GCF_000701405.1. GTDB lineage: Bacteria > Deinococcota > Deinococci > Deinococcales > Deinococcaceae > Deinococcus > Deinococcus marmoris. Next base: position 17,293 of record NZ_JNIV01000056.1, on the reverse strand, counting down.
TGCTGGGCACCCCGGTGGCGTGGCTGCTCGCCCGCTACGATTTCCCCGGCAAGACCGCGCTGGACACGCTGCTGGACCTGCCCATCGTGCTGCCGCCCGTTGTGGCGGGGGTGGGGCTGCTGCTGGCCTTTGGGCGCAACGGCCTGCTGGGTGCGCCGCTGGAACTGGCCGGGATCAGCGTGGCGTTCTCGTTCGCGGCGGTGGTCATGGCGCAACTGTTCGTGGCCGCGCCTTTTTACCTGCGGACTGCCAAGGCAGGTTTCATGTCGGTAGACCGTGACGTGGAGGACGCCGCCCGCACCGACGGGGCAGACCGCTGGACGGTGTTCCGGTACATTACCTGGCCGCTGGCCTCCGCGTTCCTGCTGGAAGGACTGGTGCTGACCTGGGCGCGGGCGCTGGGCGAATTCGGGGCCACCATCCTGTTTGCCGGGTCGCTCCAGGGCAAGACCCGGACCATCACCCTGGCGATCTATTCCGCGCTGGAATCCGATCTGGCCCCGGCGCTGGTGCTGTCGGCGGTGATGGTGCTGCTGGCCTTCACGGTGCTGGCGGTGGTGCGCAGGCTGGGCAGCGCCCATACCCCGCGCTAAAAAACGCCAGAAAACCAGGAAATGCCAGAAAAGATGGCGGCTTTCCCCTCAACACCGCCCACCAACTGGCACGGTGCTTGCCCTCCTGTCCCGGCAGCTTCAGTACCGGACAACTTGGATTTAAGCTTCACTGGCACGCGAAAAAGCCTTTGCTCGTCGCTTGGATGACGTTTGAGAGAACGTTGTATCCATCGTGCCGCCTCCTGACAGAGCCGACAAGCGCTTGAGATCAGAAGCTGTTCTCAGCGCATTTCTTGTCCCAGACGGGATCGTTGCTCATATCAAGCTTTCTGCCGATCTGGACGACGAAAAAGTGAAGTTGTCCAGTACTGAACCCGGCAGCGTGTGAGACAATGCCCGGACCACCGCCAGTTTTCCCATTTCTCCTTTTACACCGAGGTTTTTGATGATCGATGAATTCACTGTCCATGAACTGCTGACCCCCGACGAACGACTGGTGCGCGAGAGCGTGCGCGCCTACTGCGACGCTGAACTGCTGCCCCACATTGCCGCGTGGTGGGACGACGGCGACCTGCCCGTAAAAGACGTGATGCGCGGCTTTGGCCAGATGGGCCTGCTGGGGCCAACCACACCGGAAGAGTACGGCGGCGCGGGCCTGAGCTACAGCGGCTACGGCGCGATGATGTACGAGCTGGAGCGGGTGGACAGCGGCTTACGCAGCGCGGCCAGCGTGCAGGGCAGTCTGGTGATGTACCCGATCCTGACCTTCGGCAGCGACGAGCAAAAGCAGAAGTGGCTGCCAGGGCTGGCCTCGGGAGAGCTGATCGGCTGCTTCGGCCTGACCGAACCCGACGGCGGCTCGGACCCCGGCGCGATGAGGACGCGGGCACGGCTGGACGGCGACGAATACGTCCTGAACGGCAACAAGATGTGGATCACCAACAGCCCGGAGGCCGACGTGGCCGTGGTCTGGGCCAAGGACGACGAGGGCGTAATCCGGGGCTTTATCGTGCCCACCGATAGCCCCGGCTTTCACGCCCCGCCCATCAAGCGCAAGATGAGCCTGCGCGCCAGCGTGACCGGTGAGATCGTGCTGGAGGACTGCCGCATTCCGGCGGGGAACCTGCTCCCCGGCAGCAAGGGGCTGAAAAGCCCACTGTCCTGCCTGACCAGCGCCCGCTTCGGCATCGCCTGGGGCGCGATGGGCGCGCTGGAAGCGGTGTTGCAGACCGCACTGGATTACACCTCGGACCGCACCACCTTCGGCAAACCCATCGCCTCGCGCCAACTGGTGCAGGACAAACTGGTCCGCATGGCCACCGACCACAGCACCGGAATGCTGCTGGCGTGGCGGCTGGGCACCCTCAAGGATGCTGGGCGCATGAATTTCGCGCAGGTCAGCTACGCCAAGCGTAACAACGTGCGGGTGGCGCTCCAGGGCGCACGGCTGGCCCGCGAGATGCTGGGCGGCAACGGCATCACCACCGAGTACCCCGTGATCCGCCACATGCTCAATCTGGAAACCGTGGACACCTACGAAGGCACGCACGACATCCACACGCTGATTGTGGGACGGCATCTGACTGGGCAGGGCGCGCTGGAGTAGCAGAGGCTGAATCGCACCGTCTGACTGTCAGAGCGTACATTCTCGCTCTGCGGTCAGACGGTTTTATCTGCTCTGGAGAGTCTATTTCCCGAGGTTGCCGAGAAACGCCAGACTCGCCTTCACGCTGTCCATTCCATCAGCCTGATCCTGCTCGTAGAACACCGTTGCATTTGGCGGCACAGCTTCCAGAATGGCGGTGAGCGGCACCTCGCCCGCACCCAGTTCCACCGTCAGCAAACCGTCACCGTCGCGGCGCAGATCCTTGAGATGCACCAACGGCGTGCGGTCCGCGTACCGCTTCAGATACTCGACGGGATCTTTTCCGCCCGCGTAGACCCAGGCGGTATCCAGCTCCAGCCCCAGACTGGGAGCGCGTTCCAGCAGCAGGTCAAGAACGGGTTGCCCGTCCAGCGTCTCGCTCAACTCATGGTCATGGTTGTGGTAGCTCAGGCTGATGCCCTCGGCGGCCAGCTTCTGAGACAGTTCTTCGAGCTGTTCAGCCAGCTTCACCCACTCCTGACCCTCGCCCTTGAACCAGGGATAGACCGCGCGTGTCACGCCGACGCCATGCAGGAAGTCAATCTGCCCGGCGGTGTCCTGCTCCCATGCCTGACCGCCGATGTGGGCGGCGGTGGCCGTCAGTCCGCGCTCGGTCAGGGCGGCGCGCAGGCCAGGGCCGTCCAGGCCGCCGTACTCTCCGGCCAGCTCGACTTCGGTGACGCCGCTGGCGGCCACGGCGTCCAGGGTGCCATAAAAATCCTGGGCCAGTTGCTCGCGCAGGGTGTACAGTTGCAGGCCGACGGAAACGCGCTGGGTCATGGGAACCTCGTGGAAGTGAATGGGGGTGTAGTCGCTAGAATTGGGTGGCAGAACTGAGGGGCGGGAGAACAGACCATTCTGGCTTTCTCTGCCCTCTACTGTACGGCCCGACAGGGCGTCGTCGCCAGCAACACGCCCACTCATCCACAGCGCAGGAGGTTCCCCGCATGACCCACAGCATCGGCATTATCGGCACCGGCAACATCAGCAGCGCGTACCTGAAGATCGCCCGCGAACTGGGGCTGTTCCGGGTGGCCGCCATCACCGATCTGGACCCGGCGCGGGCACAGGCGCAGGCCAGCGCCCACGGCAGCCGCGCCGTCACGCTGGACGAACTGCTCTCGGACTCCGAGATCGTGGCGGTGGTCAATCTGACGCCGCCCGCCGCACACGCCGCAATGTCGCTGGCCATCCTGAACGCGGGCAAACACGTCTACAGCGAGAAACCACTGGCGATCACGCGGGAGGACGGGCAGGCCATTTTGCGTGAGGCTCAGACGCGGGGCTTGCGGGTCGGCTGCGCCCCTGACACCTTTCTGGGCGCGGGGCTGCAAACGGCGCGCGAGCTGCTGGACGCGGGCCGGATTGGCCGCCCGGTGGCCGCCACCGCCTTCATGCTGGGGGGTGGGCCAGAGGGCTGGCACCCCGATCCCGAGTTCTTTTATCAGCCCGGCGCAGGGCCGCTGTTCGACATGGGACCGTACTATCTGACGGCGCTGGTCAACCTGCTGGGCGGCGTGACCCGCGTGGGCGGCAGCGCGGTCCGGGCGCACGCTGAGCGCGTGATCGGCAGCGGGGCCAGACAGGGCCAGAAAGTCCCCGTTCAGACCCCCACCCACGTCACCGCCCAACTGACTTTTGATGGGGTAAGAGGGGAATCTGGACCCGTCGCCACCTTCATTGCCAGTTTCGACGTGCAGGCCAGCGAGGTGCCGCGCATCGAGATCTACGGCACGGCGGGCACCCTCAGCCTGCCCGATCCCAACACCTTCGGCGGCCCCTTGCGCCTACGTGCGGCAGGCAGTGACGCCTGGGAGACCACCACACTGACCCGCCCCTTTCAGGACAACGCGCGCGGCATCGGGCTGGCCGACATGCTGGAGGCCATCGGCATCGGCGCACCCCACCGGGCCAGCGGCGAACTGGCCTATCATGTGCTGGACGTGATGCAGACCACGCTGGACGCCGCCGAGGCTGGCCGCACGCTGGATGTACAGAGCCGCACCGAACGGCCTGCTGCCCTGAGCGCCCATCCGGCGTGGCTGCCTGCCGGGATGGCATGACAGAGGCTTACGCCAGCGCGTAGGTCTGTAAATACGCCCAGCCGTTGCCCAGCCTATCCACCCGCCGTAATCCCGCCGCACCTGCCCAGGCGTCCACGGTACAGGCCCGCACGTATTCCGGCCCGAAAAACTCCTCGCCCACGATGATTCGCCCGCCGGGACGCAGCACGCGCACGCATTCGCGCAGGGCGGCCACAGGAGCGGGTAATTCGGTCAGCACGGAGATCAGGATCACGGCGTCCAGACTCCCCGCTTCACAGGGAAGGGCAGACAGATCACTGTGCAGAAGCGTCACGTTCGGCAGTCCGGCGATCTTGGCCGCCGTCTGGGCCAGGTAACGGGCCTCGATGTCCAACGCGGTCAGGTGGCCGCAGCGCCCGGCCAGCGCGGGGGTAAACAGCCCCGAACCGCAGCCCACTTCCAGCACATGATCCGTGGGACGCAGCCCGCACGCGTCCGCAAGCCGCACGGGATCGCGGTAGCGCCGCCGCCACGGGTTTTCCAGCAGCCATGCCCAGCCGTAGGGAATGGGAAACGGGCGGCGGCGCACCCACAGCCGCAGCCCCAGTTGCGCGAGAGTGAAACCCGCCAGGGTACCCAGCGCGAGGTTGACGCCCGCATGGCGTCTGGGAGTTCGCCGCGCCGCAACTGCTTCAACCATCGGACCGCCTCCTGAACTGGGAAAAGTCATGGACACGAATTGCGCGGGCAGGGACGAAAAAACCGCCCTTTCAGGCGGCGATGAAAAGAACATAGCGCGGTATTCAGGGGAAGTCAAATCCATACATTGACTGGGCAGCCCGCAACGGCTCTGGATCTATCGGCTCTGGGTATCCGCCGCGTCGCGCAGGGCGTCGCCCATGAAGTTGAAGGCCAGCACCGACAGCACGATCATCACGCCGGGCAGCAGCAGCCAGGGATACAGGTTGAGGGTCTCGAAGTTCTGCGCGTCCTTGAGAAGCAGGCCCCAACTGGTCATCGGCTCCTTGATGCCCAGACCTAAGAAACTCAGCGCGCTCTCGCCCAGGATGTAGCCGGGCAGCGCCAGCGTGGCGGTCACGATCAGGAACGAACTCAGGTTGGGCATGATGTGGCGCAGGATCACCCGCAGGTCACTGCTGCCGATAGCCCGCGCCGCCTGCACGTAATCCACGTTGCGCGCGCTGATGACCTGCCCGCGAATCACCCGCGCCAGCCCCGCCCAGCCGATCAACGCCAGCACGGCGATGATCCCCAGATACACCCAGGTACTCGGCCAACTGGCGGGAATGATGGTGGACAGCGCCAGCAGAATCGGCAGGCGTGGGAAGGACAGCAACACCTCGATCACCCGCTGGATCAGGTTGTCCACCCAGCCGCCAAAATACCCGCTGACCCCGCCCAGCACGATGCCGATGGTGAAGCTAATGACGATCCCGATCAGGCCCACCGTCAGGCTGACCTGTGAGCCGACGAGCATTCGCGAGAACAGGTCGCGTCCAAACTTGTCCGTGCCAAGGGGAAAGTAAAAGCCGTCCTGCACGCCAAACAGGTGCCACTGACTTTTAAAGACGCCCAGAAAGTTGTACTGGGATTCCAGCGGATCGTCGCCGCGCACAAGGAACAGGATCGGTCTGGGCGTGGAGGTATCCGGCGCGAAGGTGGACCGAAAGGTCACCGGATCGCGCGTTTTCTTGACCCCGTAGACGAAGGGGCGCATCAATTTGCCGTCGTGAACGAGGTGGACGGTCTGTGGACGCTGAAAGGGAAAATCGGCGTGCTGCGCGGTGATCGAATACGGAGACAGGAACCCGGCCAGCAGCGCGATCAGGTACAGCGCGGCCAGCAGCCACGCACTCCAGACGCCCACGCGGTTGCGCCGGAAGCGGCGGAGGGCCAGCGCCAGCGGGGTTTGACGCTCCTGCGTTTTTACGGTCATATTTGCGGGAGCTGCCGTCATTCGAACCGGATCCGGGGATCGGCCCAGGCCAGCGCGAGGTCCGAGAGCAGGTTGCCGATCAGCAGCAGCAGCGCGCTAAAGAGCAGCAATGTCATGGCGACGTATTGGTCCTTATTGAGCAGACTGTCATAGAGGTAAGGCCCGATGGTGGGCAGGTTCAGCACGATGGACGCGATGATGGTGCCGCTGATCAGGGTAGGCAGGCTCAGGCCCGCAAGGCTGATCAGCGGGTTGATGGCGTTCCTGACCGCGTGCCGCCACAGCACCGCGCGCCCGGCCAGTCCCTTGGCCCGCGCCGTCCGCACGTAATCCTGGTTGATCACGTCCAGCATCGACGCCCGCATCTGGCGCATCAGGCCCGCCACCCCTTCCAGACCGATGGCGATCATGGGAATCCACAGGTGGTTCAGGAGGTCCAGCACCCTGGGCCAGCTCCACGGCTCACCGATGTACTGCGGGCTGAACAGGCCGCCCACGTTGGTCCCGCCTGCCCCTAGCACCAGCGCGATGAGCAGGAGCGCCACCAGAAAATCGGGAATGGCGAGGCTGATATAGCCCAGAAAGTTGGTGATCGTCGCGCCGATGCCGTAGCGGTTCAGGGCCGTGTAGATGCCCAGCGGAATGGCGATCAGCCACGAGACGATCAGGGTCAGCACAGCCAGAAACACGGTCCAGCCCAGCCGCTCCCAGATCAGCTCGGCCACCGGACGCCCGTTGGCGAACGAATAGCCGAAGTTGCCCTCGGTGACGATGCCCTTGATCCAGGTCAGGTACTGCACCCACAGCGGCTGATCCAGGCCCAGTTGTTTGGTGATGGTGGCCACCGTTTCCCTGGTCACGCGCGGGTCTTCCAGGTACTGGTCAATAAAGCTGCCCGGCTGGAGTTGAATGACGACAAAGCAGACCACACTGATCAGCAACAGCGTGGGAACCATGCCCAGGATGCGCCGCAGGGCGTAGCTCAGCATGGTTGGGGGGCAGGGGGAAGAGCCGCTGCTGGTAATGGATGGAGAGCTTGCATGGGTTGATGGGCCTCGCTTTCGGGATGAGTGTGCAGGCGCGTATGAATAGGGGAGGGGAACACTCAAAAGGTGCGGGAGACTGGAGGCGAAGGCACCGCCCCGCGTCCCGCCTCCCGCACCTTCTGACTCGCCTGCCTTACTTCTGGAAAATCAGTGGGACGGGGTTGTAGCCGGGAATGACGCCCAGGTTGTAGATGTAGTTGCCGTACTTGTTGCTGATCGCGCCGATGTTCTCGGGCTTGGCAATCGGCGTGACCGGCAGGTTCTGGGCGAACAGCAGTTGCCAGCGGGTGTACAACGCCTTGCGTTTGCTGGCCACGGTGGTGGTGGCGGCCTCGTTGAAGATGTTGTAGATCTCCTTTTCCCACCCGGCCATCTTCGCCATGTTGGGCGCTGCGCCCTCGCTGGCGGGCTGGGTGCTGCGGTGCCAGTAGTACAGCGCGCCGCCGGGCTGCCAGATGGGTTTACGCAGTTCGGGATCGGGCTGGTCGCCGAAGGCGTGCAGAATCATCTCGTAATCGCCCGCCAGGCCGGTAGACAGCAGTTTGCTGCTCAGGATGCCCTTGAGGTTGACCTTGACCCCCAGCTTCTTGAAATCGCTTTGCAGGATGGTGGCCATCGCCGGGTACACCGAGCTGTCGGTGCCGTAGGTCAGATCGAATTCCAGGTTCTTGCCGCCCGCACCCGGCAGGTTGCGAACGCCGTCGCCGTTGGTGTCCTTGACATTCAGCGCGTCCAGCGCCTTGCCCGCCGCCGCCAGATCGAACTTGCCCAGTTGCGCCCTGGTGTTGGTGTACCACTGCGTGTTGACCGGCGCGACGCCGTGACCGGGCAGGCTGGCCAGACCGTTGTAGACGGTGTCGATGATGCGCTCACGGTCTACAGCACCCTGCATGGCGCGGCGGAAGCGGGCGTCACCGAACAGCTTGGACAGCCCGGCTTCCTTGGCATCGAAGTTGTAGGCCACAAAGGGGGGGCTGCCGAACAGCGCCGTGGAGCGGATGACCTTGAAGGGTGCGCCAGCGACCTCCTTGGATTTCAGGTCCGGGAACTGCGCGCCGCTGATGTTGAGTTGGTCCAGATTCCCGGCCAGGAACTGCGCCACCTGCGCCTGCGGATCGCGGATGATCAGGAAATCCAGCGCGTTCAGGTACGGCAGTTGCGTGCCGCTGGCGTCCACCTTCCAGTAGTTGGGATTCCTGACCGTGCTGACCTTCTGGCCCGCCGTGTAGGCGCTGAGCTTGAAGGGGCCGGTGCCCACGACTTCGGCAGGGGCGATGTTGGTGGGCCAGGCGCTATTGATGTCGGCGGCCTTGGCCCCGCCGTCCTGCGAGAACTTGGCCAGCTTGTGCTGCGGCATGATGAAATAGCGCTGCTGCAAGAGGAACGCCGGGGCGGCGCGCGGCAGATTGAACTGCACGGTGTTGGCGTCAATCTTCTTCATCGTGATGCTCTGGCCGTCCAGCTTGAAGTTCCCGGCGTCGCCCGCGCGGGCTTCGGGGTTCATGATCATGTTCTTGTAGGTAAAGATCACGTCGTCGGCGTTGAAGGCCTGGCCGTCGCTCCACTTGACGCCCTGACGCAGCTTGAAAGTGTAGACCTTGCCGCCGTCGCTGATGGTCCAGCTCTCGGCCAGCGCGGGTTCGATCTTGTAGGTGGAGTAGTTGAATTCCACCAGACCGTCGAACATCTGCTGCGAGATCAGGCCGAGGTTGTTGTCGATCACGCCGTAATAGAACAGGCTCTGCGGGGCGTCGCCCAGCGCCAGGGTCATGTTGCCGCCGGCCTTGCCCTTGACCACGCCCAGCGGGCCGTAACCGTCCACCTTCTTGGGTGCGGCCAGTGCGCCGCCGATCAGGGCGAGGGAAATCAGGGCCAATGCAGAACGTGAGCGGGAATAGGTGGACATGGATAAACCTCCGGGGGAGTGGGGGTGGACCTCGGCGAGAGGCGGGCCATACAGGGGAAACGCACACGGGTCAACAGCGCAGTCGTGGGAAAGGTCAGGGTGTGGAGCCTGGGCTTCAGCCGGGGCCGAAGAGCCTGAGCGCCGAATTGTATTACTCAACCTACAGCTTAAGACCACTTTGGGGCCAATGGCAAGCCCCTTGCCCGGTGGTGTGAGAGTGGTATGTTCTGAAGACATGTCCGCATCCTCACCTCCCTGGGCCATTCCGCTGGATTCGGCCAGCGCCCTGCCCGTCTATATGCAGGTCGCGCAGGGCCTGGAGCAGCGCATTCACAGCGGCGATCTGCGCCGGGGTAGCGCGCTGCCCGCCGAGCGCGAGCTGGCCTCGCACCTGCATGTCTCGCGCGTCACCGTGCGGCAGGCACTGGCGTTGCTGGCGCAACAGGGCCTGCTCACGCGCAAGCACGGCAGCGGCACCTTCATCACGCCGCCCACCCCCGAGGAACGGCCCAGCCGCACGCTGGGGCTGCTGAGTTCCTTCTCGGACGACGTCCGTTCGCGCGGGCAGACGCCGGGGGCGCAGGTGCTGGGCTTTGAACTGACCCGCCCCAGCCCGCAGGAAGCCATGAGTCTGGCCCTCTCGCCGGGGGAAAAGGTCTACCGCATCCGGCGGCTGCGAACTTCAGATGGCGAGGCACTGGCCGTCGAGGACAGCACCCTGCCCGCCGCGCTGGTAGGCGAACTGCGCGAGGGGGACGTCAGCGACGCCAGTCTGTACGCGCTGCTGGGCACCCGAAAGCTCCAGCCCGTGCGGGCGATCCGGCATCTGCGGGCGGTCAGCGCCGATCTGACGCTGGCCGAACTGCTGGGCATCGCCCCCGGCGCAGCACTCCTGGCCACCGAGCGGGTGTCCTGGACGGGGGGTGGGCGGCCCGTCGAATACGCCCGCGCCCATTACCGGGGAGACCGCTACGACTTCGTGATGGAACTGCACGGGGACGGCGAATGACCGCTGATCCACCCGTCCCGGACGCCCGCCGCACCGAGGGCGTTCACCCGGACCACGCCAATCTGGACCGCCTGGACATTCCAGAGCTGGTGCGTGTGCTGGCCGACGATCAGACTGGTGCGGTGGAGGCCGTGCGCGCGGCAGCCCCGGCCATCGCACGGGCGGTGGAAGCGGCCCTGCCCCGGCTGGAACGCGGCGGGCGGCTGGTCTACGCGGGCGCAGGAACCAGCGGACGCCTGGGCGTGCTGGACGCCACCGAACTGACGCCGACGTTTTCCTGGCCGGTCTTGCGGGCCGTGCCCCTGATCGCCGGGGGAGCAAGAGCCATCCGCGAGGCCGTGGAGGGTGCGGAGGATGACCGTGAGGCAGGCGAGGCAGACATGCTGGAGGCAATAGTAGGTCCAGACGACGTGCTGATCGCCATTGCCGCCAGCGGCACCACCCCCTACGTCCTGGGCGCGGTGGACGCGGCGCAGCGGGTGGGGGCGCTGACGGTGGGCCTCTCCAACAACCCTGGCACGCCGCTGCTGTCGGCGGTGGCCTGCCCGGTCCTGCTGGACACTGGCCCGGAGGTCATCAGCGGCAGCACCCGCCTGAAAGCCGGAACCGCGCAGAAGATCGCCCTGAACACCTTTTCCAGCGCTGTGATGGTCCGGCTGGGCAAGGTCTACGGCAACCTGATGGTGGACGTCAAGGCCACCAACGCCAAGCTGGAGGGCCGCGCCGTGCGTCTGGTGCGCCACGCCACGGGGGCAGGTGATGCGGCGGCACATCAGGCGTTGAAAGAGTGCGGCGGCAGCGTCAAGATCGCCATCGTGCAACTGTTGCTGGGCGTCAGTGCCGCCGAGGCCACGGCCCGTCTGGAGGCACACAACGGACATGCCCGCGCGGCGCTGGAGCAGCAATGATTCCCGAACGGACCCGCGAGATTCTGGAAGCGGCTGTGAGAGTGGGCGGTCTGCCGGGAGCCGCTCTGGGTGTGGTGGATGCGGGAGGCGAGCGGGACACCCTGATTCTCGGCCACGCGCAGATTCAGCCGGAGAACATCGCGCTGAAAGAGGATGCCGTCTTCGATCTTGCCAGCCTGACCAAGCCGCTGTTCACGGCCCGAACCATCCTCCGCGCCGCCGAACAGGGCCGACTCGATCTGGACGACACGGTGGCCGCCCACCTGCCCGAACTGGGCTGGATGCAGGACACCCCGCTGAAAGCGCGCACGCTGCGGCAACTGATGACGCACACGGCGGGGCTGCCCGCCTGGGTGCCGCTCTACACCTGGGGCAACGCCGACACCATCCGCGCCCGCTTCATGCAGGAGCCGTGGGCCATGCAGGAGGCCGGGGAAGTGGTCTATTCCGATCTGGGGTACATGCTGCTGGGGCGTGTGCTGGAGCGGATCTATGACAGACCGTTGCGCGACTTCGAGCTGGACGACGGCCTGACCTTTTCACCTCAGCCTCAAAACAGTGTCGCCACCGAACACTGCCTGTGGCGCGGGCGAATGCTGCGCGGTGAGACACATGATGAGAACGCGGCGGCGCAGGGTGGGGTGGCCGGACACGCGGGGCTGTTCGGCACGCTGGACGGCACGCTGAATCAGGCTGAACTGCTGCTGCGGGGCGGCTGGCTGTCGCCTGCGGCACAAGCACAGGCAACGCGCATTCAAACGCCGGGGCGCACGCTGGCGTTTGTGGCCGCGCAACCCGGCTGGAGCGGCGGCAGCTTGTGCAGTGCGGCGGCTCTTGGGCATACCGGCTTCACTGGAACGGGGCTGTGGGTGGACCCGGCACACGGTCTGGCCTGGACGCTGCTGACCAACCGCGTTCACCCTACCCGCCACAGCACCTTTGACATCCAGGGGCTGAGGCGGGCGGTGGGCAACACGCTACTGGCCGGGCTGGGTTGATTCCTGCTGGGGTTGCTCGTCACATGACGAGTAGAGTTCCGCACACCCTCACGGTCATCCGAACAGCCATCTGCTAGCATTCCGGCGTCCACAACTCGCGTTCAATCCATTCTCTGGAGGTTTCACCATGAAAACCCGCATCCTACTGACTGCCCTGCTCGCCTGCACCTCACTGGCCGCCGCCGAAATCCGCGTGGGCGTGATCGTCTCGGGCACCGGCCCCGCCGCCAGCCTGGGCATCCCGGAGCGCAATACGGTGGCGCTGCTGCCGCAAGCAATCGCCGGGCAGAAGATCGTCTACACCATTCTGGACGACGCCAGCGACACCACCGCCGCCGTGACCAGCGCACGCAAGCTGATCCAGGACAATAAGGTGGACCTGATCATCGGGACCACCACTACCCCCGCTTCACTGGCGATGATCGACGTGGTGGCCGAGGCCAAGGTTCCCATGATCAGTCTGGCCGCCTCCGAGGGCATCATCAAGCCGGTGGATGCCAAACGTCAGTGGGTCTTCAAGACCCCGCAGACCGACGCGATCATGGCGGCGGCGATTGCCCAGCACATGCAGCAGAACAAGGTCAAGACGGTGGGCTACATCGGCTTCAACGACGCCTACGGCGAGGGCTGGCTGGCCGAACTCAAGAAGAACGCCGCCGCACGCGGCATCAAGGTGGTGGCCGAGGAGCGCTACGGACGCAGCGACACCAGCGTGACCGGTCAGGTGTTGAAGGTCCTGGCCGCCAAACCCGACGCCGTGTTGATCGGCGCGTCCGGTGTACCTGCCGTGCTGCCGCAGAAGACCCTGGGAGACCGGGGCTATGCGGGCAAGGTCTACCAGACCCACGGCGTCGCCAACGCGGATTTCCTGCGGGTGGGCGGCAAGGACGTGGAGGGCGCGATTCTTCCGGCGGGACCAGTGCTGGTGGCCGAACAGCTTCCCGACACCAACCCCAACAAGAAAGTGGGCCTGAACTACGCCAGTCTGTACGAGGCCAGATACGGCAAGGACAGCGTGTCGACCTTCGGCGCACACATGTGGGACGCCGGACTGCTGATGCAAAAGGCCATTCCCAGCGCGCTGAAAAAGGCCAAGCCCGGCACCGCCGAGTTCCGCAGCGCCCTGCGCGACGCCCTGGAAGGCTCACGCAACATCATCGGCGCGCACGGCATCTTCAACCTGTCGTCCACCGATCACCTGGGCCTGGACGCCCGCAGCCGCGTGATGGTACAGGTTGTGGACGGCAAATGGAAGCTGCTTAAGTAAACGCTCCAAATATTCGGGCGGCGCGTGGAGACTGATCTCCGTGCGCCGCCTTTCCGCTGCCCGGCGGCCCAGAGCATCTAACGGAAAAGATGCACCGTTCCGGGTGAAGCTGGAATATCTGGAGACGCTCTCTCGAGCGCCTTTCTGGCGTGCGTCACGCTCCATCTGGTCCAGTTATCAGCAAATCAGGTTTATCGGTAGATCGGGAAGGTGACTGAACCCGCCTGGGTGTCCCAATGGCCTACCCCCCACTTGAAGAGACTGACCCATTTGTTCCCCACCTGCTGCCCAATCGTCAGGTTGCTCTGTGAAAACTGATTCTTCGTCTGAGACGCACCATACTTGACGGTCACCACATTTTTTCCCGGTTTCAGAAACGGCGTCAGATCAAAATTGCCGTCGCTGTCCAGGCTACTGATACCCTCTCCATTCAGCGCAATATCGAACTGGACGGGCTGGGAGGGATGAAACTTACCAAACAGACTGACTTTTCCGGGCCTGGCCGTGGGAGACGGCTTGGCGAGAAAGACAAAAGTGCTGGTGCCCGCTTTCGTGTTGACATCCGAGTCTTTCTTAAAGAGCGTGCGCCATTTCCCGTCCTGCCCTGCGCCAAGCGTCAACGTACTCTTGGAGAACCTGTTCTCGTTCTTCCCAGGATCAACATTGACGGTCAGGGTGTTCTTGCCGGACTTGACCCAGGGTGTGATGTCCATATTGCCGTCCGCAGCACGGTGCAGCAAAAGGGTCTGCCCATTCAGACTCACGCGGAACGTTGCAGGTTGAGACGGATGGAAATCGGTAGAAACAACGTACTGTTCGGCGTGTGCCACTGAAGCACAAGTCAAAAGGACAACGCAGGCAATCCAGGGTTTCATGCCTGAGTGTGCTTTTCGCTGTGGTATGAAACATGAGGGTTCTGCCAAATTTAAACAGGGTGACCGATCATGCAGCAATTTGGATGGACTGGTAGCAGGCGGCTTCTGACGTTGCAAGACAGTATTGCGTAACGGACGACGTTGGGAGTGACTTTTCGCAATCTATTTTGAACAGGGCCAACTGGAATATGGATTTTAGGGGCGGATTCGTGTTCCGGGTTCAGTCGCACCTGTGGCTCTTGGCACGGACTGATCTTCAGGATTCAGGTGATGCTGACTGGTTGTGTCAAGGTCACGGGGTCAAGCAAAAAGCGGAGGCGGACTGTCCATTGCTGGAACAGCCCACCTCCGCCCTGCGTTGCTAAAAAATGGTTTAGAGGGTGCCCTTGAGGGTGCTGGCGACCTTGAAAGCCACCTTCTTGCCCGCAGGAATCTGGATCTTCTCGCTGGTGCCAGGGCGCACGCCGGTACGGGCGGCGGTGTCCTTGACGCTCAGGGTGCCCAGGCCGGGCAGGCCGACGCTCTGGCCGCCCTTGATCGAGCTGACCACGGCGTCCAGCATGGCGCTGACGGCTTCCTCGCTCTGCTTCTTGGTCAGGCCGGTCTTGTCGGCGACCATTTCCACGAGCTGGGTCTTGGCGACCTTGTTGCTGGCGGCGGGGGCGGCCTTGGCAGCGGCGGGCGCGGCTTTGGCAGCAGTCTTCTTGGCGGCGGGCTTGGCGGTCTTTTTCGTCATGGTGAGCAGCATGACATATGCAAACGCGCTTGGGAAGGGGGTCCGGGAGGTTAGAGTCGCGCCAGCACGCTCTTAGCGCCGTTTCATGCAGGATTTTTGTGTCTGACACGGTCTTTTTCTCACAACACGTTAAAGGCCGTTGTACACGCCAAAAGCCCATTCATTAAGATCATTGGGGGTGTGGTGTACGGGGTTTATGGTGTTTGCGGCCCCAGGCGCTACACTCTGGGCATCAAAAATTCACTGTTTTGCTGCGCCATCACGGGGCGCGGCGGACCCAGGAGACCTTCATCATGACCCATCCCACCCCACCCGATAACGAATCCGCCCCATCCATGCCCACTGCCCAGGGCCGCTACTGGCCGCCCTTCAAGCCACGCACGCTGACCCTGCCGCAGACCGGCGTCATGCACAACCTGCGCGTCAGTGCCGAGCGCTACCCCGACAAGCCAGCGCTGTGGCACTACGGGCACGCGGTGACCTACGGTGAACTGCACGCCCAGGCCACGCATCTGGCCGGCCATCTGGCCGCGCAGGGCGTGGGCAAGGGCGACCGGGTGGCGGTCTGGATGCAGAACAGCCCCGCGTGGGTGGTCAGCGCCTTTGCCGCGTGGCATCTGGGCGCGGTGGTGGTGCCGCTGGCCCCCATGCTCCAGGCGCGCGAATTCGGGTTCTTCTTGCAGGACGCCGGAATCAAGGTGGGCGTGGTGGGCGCGGAACTGTATGAGAAGGCCAAACAGGCCGGACTGCAACATGCGGTGGTGGCCAACGTCATGCGCGGCACCGACGCCGCCTCTGCCGGAATCCCGCTGCCCGACGGCCTGGATGTGGAGGCCACCCTGCAAGACGGCGATATCACGCTGGAGGACGCCCTGAAAGCGGACCCTGCCCCCGCCGCGCAAGTGGGCGCGGACGACCTGTGCGTGATGCCCTACACCAGCGGCACCACCGGACTGCCCAAAGGCTGCATGCACACCCACCGCAGCGTGCAGGCCAACGTCTTCGGCGCGGGCGTGTGGATAGAGGGAACGATTGAAGACGTGTTTCTCGCGGCGCTGCCCTACTTTCACGTCACAGGGTTTATCAACAGCCTGCTGACCGGGCTGACCAACGGCGGCCAGATCGTGATCATGTCGCGCTGGGACCGGGACGCCGCACGCACGCTGATCCGCGAGCATGGCGTGACCATCTGGACCAACACGCCCACCATGGTGATCGACATGATGGCGTCGCCCAATTTTGATCCGGCAGATTTACGGACCCTGCGGAGCGTGACCGGGGGCGGGGCCAGCCTGCCCGCTGCCGTGGGCCAGAAACTGCTGGACCTGACCGGCATCATGTTCCTGGAGGGCTACGGCCTGTCCGAGACGATGGCGCAGTCGCACAGCAATCCCAAGGGACGCCAGAAGTTGCAGTGTCTGGGCGTGCCACTGTTCAACGTCGATTCGCGCATCATCGATCTGGATACCCATCAGGAATTGCCCGCAGGCCAGATCGGTGAGATCGTCATTCGGGGCCAGCAGGTCATGCAGGGCTACTGGAACCGCCCGGAGGCCACCGCCGAGGCGTTCATGGAAATCGACGGCCAGCAATTCTTCCGCAGCGGTGACCTGGGCTACATGGACGAGGAGGGGTATTTCTACTTCACGGACCGCCTCAAGCGCATGGTCAACGTCTCGGGCATGAAAGTCTGGCCCGCCGAGGTGGAAAACAAGCTGCATGCCCACCCCGCCGTGCAGGAAGCCTGCGTGATCAGCGTGCCCGACGAGCGCAGCGGCGAGCGCGCCCGCGCCCTGATCGTGCTGAAGCCCGGAGAAAGTGCCACCGGCGAGGACATCGAGAAGTGGGCGCGCGAGCAGATGGCCACCTACAAGGTGCCGCGCGACTATCATTTTGTGGAAAGCCTGCCGCGCGGCCCCACCGGCAAGGTGGCCTGGCGTCCGTTGCAGGAAGCGGCGCGTGCAGCCATGGTGGCCGGAAGCTGAGCGGACAAGTCTAAAAACTGGGATGTGGAGGCAAATCTGCCCACACGTCCCAGTTTTCTGTCTGGAGGGCACAGCGCAGCCCATCTCACAGCGCAGCCCATCCCCAGGGCTACCGCAAAGTCAGGACAGCCTCTAGAAATGGCAAATCCATCGTGGCGCGGAACTGTTTAGAGGCCAGACTTCCCTTGCCCGTCCCTTCACGCCGCAGCAGATGGGCAGCCATCTGCCGCACCATGACCCAATTCTGGGCTGCAATTCGGTTCTTGACCTTTGAAGCATCATCATCAAAAACCACGTCCAGCACCCAGTGAAGCTGATTTTCTATGCCCCAATGCAGTCGGCTCGTTCTCAGAATCAGTGCGGCATGGTTTCGCATACTGGTC
>NZ_JNIV01000055.1 GCF_000701405.1 Deinococcus marmoris DSM 12784 | reverse complement strand
GTCTGGGCGGGAACATTCACGGCTCCCCAACAGCCGTGAATCAGCAGCGTCGTGCGTCCATCCTTGCGCCACTCCGGGTCAGTCGGTTTGCTCTGAGGGGGAAAAATCCTGCTTCTGGCGCAGGTCAATGAGGGTCTGAAACAGTTCTCGCATGAGTGGACTCTGCTGGCGGAGTAGGGTCTGTTCCAGCTCAGCAACGCTGAGCTGCCCCTCAGACTCTTCTAAAAGCTGATCCAGATGACGTTCCATGACCTGACTCAGCATTTCCCGTTCTGTTGCCATGCACCATCATCCCATTTCAGCGGGATGCACCCGGCTTCTTCTTCACCGCCGTGAGAGAAATTCAGGCACCGAACTGGAGAAGGAAGGAAAGTTCAGTGCATGAGAAAGGCCAGCCCAGGTACACACCCGGACTGGCCCCAGTCAACAGGATTTAAGCTTCTGCCTCGGCCTCACCCGGCTGCCCTTCGGGACGCAGCAGCGGGAACAGCAGCACGTCACGGATGCTGTCGGAATCGGTCAGCAGCATGGCCAGCCGGTCCATGCCCATGCCCATGCCTGCGGCGGGCGGCATCCCGTATTCCAACGCCAGCAGAAAGTCCTCGTCCTGCTCGTGGGCCTCGTCGTCCCCGGCGTCACGGCGGGCACTCTGGGCCTCAAAGCGGGCGCGCTGTTCCAGGGCGTCATTCAGCTCGGAATAGATGGGGGCCAGCTCAAATCCGGCCACGAACAGATCGGCGCGTTCGGCCAGATCAGGGCGGCTGCGGTGCGCCTTGACCAGCGGACTGATCGCCAGCGGCACGTCGGTCACGAAGGTGGGCTGGATCAGCGTGTCTTCCACGTACTCGCCGAACAGCTTGTCCAGCAGCTTGTAATCGGGAACCTTGCGGAGTTCGGGGTGTTTGGCATCCGTCCACTCGCGCAGTTTGGCGAGGTCCGTCGGCTCAAAGTCCATAGCCGCCGCTTCCTTCAACGCGGTCACGAAATCCAGCCGCTTGAAGGGCAGCGCGAAGCTGATTTCCTTGCCCTGATAGGTCAACTTGTCGGAACCCGTGACTTCCTGCACCAGCCCGGAGACCATCTCCTCTACCAGCCGCATCATGTCCTGATAGTCGCCGTAAGCGAAATACGCCTCAAGCATGGTGAATTCGGGGTTGTGTGTGCGGTCGATGCCCTCGTTGCGGTAGTTGCGGCCAATCTCGTAGACGCGCTCGAAGCCGCCCACCAGCAGCCGCTTGAGGTACAGCTCCAGGCTAATCCGCAGACTGAAATCGTGCGACAGCGCATTGTGGTGCGTCTTGAAGGGCTTGGCCTCGGTGCCGCCCGCCACGACTTGCAGCGTCGGTCCTTCCACCTCCATGAATTCGCGCGTGTCCAGAAAGTTGCGGATGTAGCGGATGGCGCGCGAGCGGGTGCGGAAGGCCGCGCGGCGCTCCGGGTTGATCATCAGGTCCAGGTAGCGGCGGCGGGCGCGCAGTTCCTCGTCCTGAAGGCCGTGAAACTTGCTGGGCAACGGGTGCAGGCTCTTGACCAGCGGCTGCCAGGAGGTCACGCGCAGGGTCAGTTGTCCGGTACGGGTCACGAAGGGCACGCCGCGCACGCCGATGATGTCGCCCAGATCGATCTTCTTGGTGGGGTCAAAATTCTCGGTTTCCTGCTTCGACAGGTGCAGTTGCAGGCTGCCGTGTTCGTCGGTCAGGTCAGCAAACGCCGCCTTGCCCATGTGCCGCAGCAGCGTGACGCGCCCGGCCAGCGCGTAGGTTTCCTCGGGCCATTCCTGCCCGGCTTCCAGCTTGCCTTCCATATCGGCGGGGGCGGGATGCGCGGCCAGCACGTCGCGGGTGCTGTGGGTGCGCGGGTACGAGTACGGCGACGCCTCGAAGCCCGCCGCCACCTGGGCATCCAGATTGTTCAGGCGGCTGACAGTCTGCTCGTGCAGGTTGTCGGGGCGGGGCGGGCCTTGCGGGGCGGGTGAGGCGGGAACATCAGACATACGGGCGAGTATAAACGGCGCTGTAGATGGAACAGAGTTTGTGGTCCCGCATTCATCTCCAGTCCCAGACGTGGGCCAATACTCCGCCCATGAAATTAAACGATGACCTGCTCATTCTGGAACTGACCGCCGACTTCGGCACTGGCCCCAGCATTCTGAACGCCGCCGTCATTCTGGATTCTCAGGCCGGGCATACCCTGGTAGACACCGGGATGCCCGGCATGGAGGGCGCGATTGAGACGGCGCTGGCTGAGGTCGGGGTAACGCTCAAGGACATCAGACAGATCATCATCACCCACCACGATCTGGACCACATCGGCAGCCTGGAAGCCGTCGTCAAGGCCAGCGGCGCGCAGGTCTGGGCCTCGGCACGCGAGACCCCCTTTATTCAGGGCGAGGAATGGCCCCAGAAAATGCCGCCGCAGGAGACAGTCGCGGAAATGCTGGCCGATCCCGAAACGCCGCCTCAGATGCGCGCCCGCCTGAGCCTGCCGCGCGTGGCTGTCAAGGTTGACCGCGCCTTGCAAGGGGGCGAGGTGCTGCCGCTGGCCGGGGGCGTGCGCGTGGTCATGACGCCGGGCCACACCCCCGGCCACCTGAGCCTGTATCTGGAACGCACGAAAACGCTGATCACCGGGGACGCGCTGGTTTCAGACGGCGGACAGCTTCACCCGCCCAGAGCGCAGGTGACGCCGGACATGGCTGCGGCAGGCCAGTCGGTGGGCAGCATGGCCGCACTGGACGTGCAGACCGTCTTGACCTACCACGGCGGCGTCGTAGGCGAGGATGCAAATGGGCAACTGGATCGGGTGGCGGCGGGGATGGCGGAGAGCTGACGATGAATGACAGAGGGCAGATGGCTTAATCGTGCGCCATCTGCCCTCTGGCCTTGCCCTCAGTACTCGATGCTCTTGACCTTGTATTTCATCTGCTTGCCGTTGTCCAGATTGACCACGAACGCCTCGCCCTTCTTGCGGCCCATCAGTTCCTTGCCCACCGGGCTGTCCTCGCTGACGCGGGGCAGGCTGCCCCCGGTCACGGCGGCCTCTGGGGCGCTGACCACCATCACCTTGGTTTCCTTCTTGCTGGTCTCGTTGTTCAGGACCACGATGGCCCCCAGTTCCACACGCCCAGCGTTCTCGTGGTCCTCAATGACGGTGGCCTGACTCAGCGTGTCTTCCAGCTCGTCGATGCGCGCCTCGATGTTCATCTTCTCGCGCTTGGCGTCTTCCAGGCCAGTGTCCTCGCTGTCGGCGCTGGTTTCCATCTGCTCTTGCAGGATGCGGGTGGCCTCGGCCAGGCGGGCCTGCTCCTGATCCAGGGCGCGTTGCAGCCGTTCATAGCCTTCGCGGGTCAGTCTGACGGTCTTGGTTGCCTGAGTCATTTGGTTGCCTGGGTCTTGCTTGCCTGGGTTTCTGTTGCCTGGGTCTTGGATGCCTGGATCATTGTGAAGCCTCCGTTACGCCGCTGGCCTGGACCGGCGGGGCAGGTGTTCTGTCTAGGGGTGGGTTCTACCTGTGGGAAGTAGCGCGCATTGTGCCATATGCCCTGACCTGTGGCAATCGAGATGAATTTTCTGGAAGATCAGGAACATTATGCAGCGGAAACGGGAGCCGCTGCCGGACGCGTGACACGCAAGGTGCCCCAGACCACCACCACCAGCGTGGCGGCCAGCGCCGCGAGGGCCAGCGGGATCACGTCAGGGCCAGAACGCGCCGCCAGCACGCCCAGCAGGAAGGGGGCCACGATGCCGCCCACGCTGCCGGAGGTCAGCAGAAACGGCACCAGGCGGGCGGGCAGGCTGCGGGTGGTCCACACCAGCGTGGTGCCGAACACTGGCCCCAGCGCCAGCCCGGCCAGGACGTAGGCGGCGGGGGCCAGTGCAGCCTGCGTGGCGGCCAGCCCACACAGCACCGTGAGAACCGCACAGGCCAACACCAGCCGCTCCGGGCGCACCCGCGCACCGAAGATGCCGGTCAGAATGCGGGCCACGGTCATGCCGCCCCAGTACCCGGCCACGATCACGGCAAACGACGCGTAGCCCAGGCTTTGCAGGTGACGGCCCGCCCACGCACCGAAGCCCACCTCCAGGCCCACGTAACATGCCAGCAGCACCAGAAAAAAGGCCACCTGCACCCCAGCCCGGCCCGGCGCATCGGGCAGGGGCTGCTCGCGCATGGCCGGAAAACCCCAGACCCGCGCGCTCAACAGGGTCAGGCCGCACAGCGCGGCCACGATCAGAAAGGGGACGGCAAGGTTGCCCCCCGCCCCGGCCACCAGCAGCGGCGACAGGATGCTGCCCAGCCCGAACACCGCGTTGACCAGATTGACCGCCCGCGTGCCGATGCTGGCGTAGGCCGCGTTCAGACCCCCACTGACGCCGCCCAGGCCAAAGCCGCCCAGCAGCGCCCCGGCAATCGCCAGCGGCCAGGTGGGGGCCAGCGCCACCAGCGTGACGCCCAGCGCCAGCGTCAGCAGGGCAGCCACCACCACCCGGCGCAGGCTGAGGCGGATCAGCAGGATGCCCACCAGCGGCGGGGCCAGCGCGGACCCCACGAAATGCGCGCTGGCGATAATGCCCACGCCTGCCGTCGAGATGCCGAAGCGGTCCTGAAACAGCGTGAAGGCCGGTCCATACATGGCCTGAAGAACGCCCAGCGTGAAAAACGCCGCCGTGCCTGCCGCCAGCAGGGTCATGGTCAGCGGGGGCGGAACAGGGGAACTCTGCGCGGTCATGAAAGGGTCACGGGGCCATCACGGCGCAGAAGGTAGCACGCCGGAGAGGGCAGTGTGTATGGGTTTTCGACGCGCCCGGTGACCTCCTCTTCCCCACCCTCCTGGCGGCATTCCTCCGCAGAGGGCTGGACCTATTCCGCACAGATGGAGAAGGGGAAAACCAGCCTCCCCCATTCAGACCTTGACGTTCACCACTGTCACGCCGTGCCCACCCTGGTTGGGTTCGGCGTCGTGGTAGGACTCCACCTTCTTGTCGTTCTTGAGGTACTCGCGCAGCAGGCGGCGCAGCACGCCCTGACCCTTGCCGTGGACCACCCGCAGCGGCGTTTCCTTGAGGGCAGAGGCTTCCAGAATCGCCGTTCGCAACTCTTCGACGGCTTCCTCCACGCCCAGCCCGCGCAGTTGCAGTTCGGAGGCGAAGTTGCTGGGCGTGGTGCCCGCAAAGCCCGAGCGCAGGCCCCGGCTCTTGGGGGCCTTGGTCTTGACCTCGGGTCGCAGGCGCACGTCACGGCGTTTGACGCCCACCTTCATGACGCCCAGTTGCACCACCAGATCGTCGCCGCGCAGCTCCAGCACCTGCCCGCCCGCGTTGTATGCAGGCACGTCCACCACATTGCCAACCCGGATCGGATCGCCGCGTTCCTCGCGCACGACGGGGGCCGGACGGGATTTCTGGGCAGCCACACGCAGTTCGCGCAGTTCCTGCATCACTCGGGGGCGTGCGCTGTCCTCCTGGGCACGGGCGCGGAGGGTGCGGACGCGCTCGACGGCGTCGGCATACAGGGATTCGGCCTTCTGCGAGGCTTCCGCCAGCATTTCATTGCGGCGCATATCCAGAGATTCACGCTCCTGGCGCACGCGGCCCAGTTCGGCCTCGGCCTCGCGGCGGGCGCTGGCGGTGCTGTCCAGTTGAGAAACAAGCTCGGCACGCTCACGCTCCAGCCCTTCCAGCATGCGCTCCATGATCCCGGCGTCCTCGCCCAGCAACGTGGTAGCCCGCTCCAGCACGTCTTCCGGCAGGCCCATGCGCTGGGCAATCGCCAGCGCGTAACTGCGGCCCGGCTGCCCGACTTGCAGGGCGTAGGTGGGGGCCAGCGTCTCCAGATCAAAGCCCATGCTGGCGTTCTTGAGGCCCGGGGTTTCCAGCGCAAACAGCTTCAGCGGCGACAGGTGAGAGGTCACGATGCCGCGTGCGTCCTGCGCCAGCAACGTTTCAATAATGCTCTGCGACAGGGCCGCGCCCTCGTTGGGATCGGTGCCGCTGCCCAGCTCATCCACGAGGACCAGCGTGTCCGGCGACGCGAAGCGCAGCACGTAGCGCAGGTGCTTGAGGTGGCTGGCGAAGGTACTCAGGCTGGCCTCAATGCTCTGCTCGTCACCGATGTCCACCAGCACGTCACTGACAATGGGCAGCTTGGCGCTGGCGGCGGCCACGTACAGCCCACATTGATGCATCAGGACGGCCAGCCCCAGCGTTTTGAGGGTCGCCGTCTTGCCCCCCATGTTGGGGCCGGTGATGAGAAGGACTTTGGTGTCGCCGAGTTGAATGTTGTTGGGAACGGGGTTGTCGATGAGGGGATGCCGTGCCTCGCGCAGGTCATAGGTACCGTCTGTGACGGCTTCGGGACGGTTGAGTCGCCAGTCACGGGCCAATCGGGCGCGGGAGGCGATCAGGTCCAGTTCGCCGATGGTGGTCAGGGTCATCGGCACGTCGGCGTCGGCGGCGAACAGGCCGGACAGTTCAATCAGGATGCGACGGACCTCGGCTTCCTCATCCAGAATCAGGCGGGTCAGCTCGTTGTTGAGCTGAGTGACGGCTGCCGGTTCCACAAAATACGTCTGCCCCGTCGCGGAGGCGTCCACGATGATGCCCTGCACCTGCCCCACGCGGCTGGCCTGCACCGGAAGCACGTAGCGGTCTCGGCGAATGGTGACGATGTTTTCCTGAAGGATGTCAGCCCATTTTTCCAGTGTGGCGGCCAGTTTCTCGCGGATGCGCCCACGCAGCGGCTCAATGCGCTTGCGGAGATCGCGCAGGCGGTGGCTGGCGTCGTCGCGCACGCCGCCTTCGCGGTCCAGTGCGCCCAGCACGCGCCGGATCAGCTCCGAGTGTTCGCCCAGGCCGAGGGCCACCTCGCGCAGGGGGCCGCGTGAATTGGCGTTGATGGCTCGCTTGACGGTCATCGCGCCGTCCAGGGAGTAGGCCGAGGTCAGCAGTTCCTGGCCGCTCAGCACCCGGCCTTCCTGGGTGCGGGCGTGCAACTCGCGGATGTCCTGAATGCCGCCCAGACTCAGGCTGACGCCGAACAGGGCATCCTCCACCTCGTCCAGCTCGCGGGCAATGCGGCCCGGATCATTGGAGGGCGAGAGACTGCGCGCCCGCTCTGCGCCCAGCGAGGTGCTGCTGCGTTCGGCGAGGGCGTCACGAATACGGGGAAAATCCAGGGCGGTCAGGGCGCGGGCATCAAACGGCATTTCAAGGCTGAGCATAACAACGCCGGGGGCAAGAAATCGTGCGCCTTGTGGCTTAGGCAGGGGTGAAGCGTCGGGGAACCATTGCAGGAACGTTCACGTAAAGGGCAGCAGCCCATCACCGCAAAGGAGATTGCATGTCCCAGCCCGCGAAGACCCCCAGGCAGATCAAGCTCAAGGTTCCACCCTTTGTCGGTTCTCTCCTTGAACGTCTCTTTTCCGCTTCCACCGTCAAGCCGGGCGCAAATGTACAGCCCCCGCACGCGCTGAAGCTGACCCGCCGCACGCTGTTGTACTTCAAATCCGAGGGCTGCGTGGGCTGCGACAAACTGGATATGTTCATCGGGCGGCTGGCCTCGGCCTCCGGGCTGGATTTGCGGGTCATTGACGCCCGGCGCGGCGAATTGCCCGAACACGGTTACGGCGAACAACTGCTGCTGGATACAGGCGGCAGGATCGGGCGGGCCTACCGCGTGCGCGTGTTTCCGACACTTGTCCTGACCAATCCGGCAGGCGAAGTAGAGCGCGTGATGGTGGGCGGCAGCTCGGAGGAAGAGGCGATACGGGTGAGACTGGGACTGACGTGACGCCGAACAATAAGACCCTACTATGGATGCATGAAACTGGCCGAAGCTCTGATTGACCGCGCCGACCTGCAAAAACGTGCCGCACAACTTGAGGAACGCATCGTCAGGAACATGCTGGTGCAGGAGCGGGAAAAACCCAGCGAGGACCCGCAACAACTGTTGAAAGAATTCATGGAAGTCACGGAGGCGTTGGAACTGCTGATCCCCCGCATCCACAGCGCCAACCTGAGCGCCACGCTGCCAGACGGAATGAGCCTGACCGCCGCCCTGACCCGACGCGACATGCTGGACCTGCGCCTGCAAGTGCTGCGCCGCGCCGCCGCCACCGCCTCCGAACGCCAGACCCGCTACAGCAACAGCGAGGTTCGCATCCAGTCCGTCATGCCCGCCCGTGACCTGCAAAAACAGGTGGACGCACTGGCAAAGGCGCGGCGGGAACTGGAAACCCAGATTCAGCAGCTCAACTGGTTGACCGAACTGCCGGCGTAGGTGAAGATGGTTGCGGGTGCGCGCCAGTGCGGGCGGAAACCTACCTCGCAGCGGGGATAAGGCTGCACAACTCGCTCCTCGCGAGTCTGAGACGCCGGGGCGGCGTCAACCCTCTCACTGGGCACGCCCAGCACATTTCACCGCTGACACCGCACATTTCACCCTTCATTTCCACGGCTTCGACGCACGCCGCGCACCCCTACACGCCACTTCCTCGGAGGTGGCGTTGTGGTTCCCACCCCTACTCCAGCCGCCCCACCAGACTGAATTCCCCTTTCCTGATTTCCTCCGTCCCAGGCACACGCCCCAGCAATAGCAACTCTTCAAAGGCTGCGAGGTCTTTATCCATGCCCATGCCGCTGGCGGCCACCGCCTGACCGTCCTTGAAGGCAAATTCAATGAACTTCAGCTCGTCCGGGTTGCCCCAGATGTGGGTGTCGTCCAGATTCTCGGCGTGGCCCACGTAGCGCAGGCTCTTGCCGTACTGCTGCGTCCAGAAGAAGGGGACGCGCCTGTCCATTGGCTCCAGATCGGAGGATTTGAGGATGCTCTGCGCGGCGGTCATGCCTTCCTGCAAGGCCACGCGCCAGTGTTCCACGCGCATCTCGCCCAGCACGGTGGGGGCCAGAGCAATATCGCCCACGGCGTAGACGTTCGGCGCGGCCCGCAATTCTGCGTCCACTGGCACCGCTCCCTTCTCGTTGGCGAGGTCAGCCAGCAAATCGGAATTGGGTTTCACGCCGATGCCCAGCAGCACCAGATCAGCCTTGACCGTTTCACCACTTTTCAGGCGCACGGCCTCCACTTTGCCCGAACCTTCCATGGCCGTGACCTCAGCGTTCAGATGGAACTTGACGCCCTTATCCTCATGCAGCTTGCGAACGGCGCGGCCCACTTTCGGCGTCAGGGCGCGGCTCATAATCTCGGCGTCCTGGCCGATGACCGTGACCGACGCGGCCCCCTCAACCAGACTGGACGCCGCTTCCAGACCGATAAAGCTAGAGCCGATGACGACGATGTGCTTGCCCTGTGCCGCGTCTTTCAACTGTTCAGCGTCGCGGAAGGAGCGGAGTTGATACTGACCATCCAGCTCAGCGCCGGGGATGTCTAGGGTGTTGGGCGTTGCGCCAGTGGCGACGATGACGGCATCAAAGCCGAGCGACTCGCCGTCCAGATGCACTTTGCGGGCGTCCCGGTCCAGTTTCGTGACCTTCACACCCTCGCGCAGGTCAATCCTGTTTTTCTGCGCCCAGTCGGCCCCGCCCAGCGCCAGCTTATCGGCTGGTTTCTTGCCACTCAGGTAAGCCTTGCTCAGCGCGGTGCGGTCATAGGGGGCGCGGTTTTCAGCAGTCAGCATGGTGATTTTGCCCGCATAGCCGCCGTCCCGTAGCGTTTGCGCCGCCATGAACCCGGACGCGCCGCCACCGATGATGACGGTGTGATGGTCCTCGTGGCTGGGTTCTGGGGTCTGAGGCTTGATTTCCTCGTCCAGATCGACACTCAGGCTTTCGCCGTCACGCTTCACCCGGTACCGTTTCAGACCTTCCAGAGCGGGCGGCTCGATCAGAGACCCGTCGCCCGCATGGAACGTCGCGTGGTGCCACGGGCAGACGATGCGGGAGCCGCAGCGCACGCCCTCGCCCAGATCGGCCCCGGCGTGCGGGCAGAGGGCGTCGAAGGCGCGAAAATCCTCGCCGTCACGGGTCACGAGGACTTTCTGATCGCCCACCTCAAAAGTGTGCATGCCACCGTCGGTCACGTCGCTGGCTTTAAAATTCAGGGTCATGGTCTCTCCTTTGCCGCGAGCAGTGCCACAACCGCCTGCGGGTCTTCCAGGGGAATCAGGTGGCCGCTGCCGTGGATGGGAACTGCTGTGGCGTGCTGAAAATGCGCCAGCACTTCCGAGCGGATGGTGTCGGGCGAGATGGCCGGGTCATCCTCCGAGAAAAGGACGGTGATGGGGAGCTTCAGGCCGCCAAGTTCACCCGAAATGTCCTCGCGGCTGCCCAAGTCCGGCCAGGCGGTCCAGGCGTCGTGGCTGGCGCGTAGGCCGTCCTCAACCAGTTGCGCAAAATCCTGTTCGGGGATGGGCTGAACGGTGATGTCGTGGTACTGGGCGTTCAGGGCGTCGCGGTCCCCATGAGCGGCACGCAGTTTGGCGCGGCCTTCCGGGTCCATCGGCTCGGGCGTGGGTGGGGAAGGAGCAATTAAAAACAGCTCGGACACGAGTTCGGGGTGGCGGGCGGCCAGCAGCAGGGCCACCTTGCCGCCCATCGAATGCGCCGCAACGCGGTACGGCCCACCCCCCGACTCGCGCAAATTCCCGGCCAGAGCGTCCGCCATCTCCCCCACCGTCTGCCCGGCCCGGCCCAGATCCGCCGCGTCGCCAAAGCCGATCAGATCAACGGCCAGCGCATCAACCCCTTCCAGAACCCGCCGCCAGATGTGGCGCGAGGTGCCGAAGCCGTGGACCAAAATGAGCGGCGTCATCCTAGGCCCGCTCGGCAAAGTCCTGATCGGGCAGGGAACCCCGGAAGGCGTCCTTCTTCTCGATCTTTTCCAGCTTGACGGGCTGCCCCTCGCGCGCCGACTGGTAGATGGCAGCCATGATTTTCTGGTCCTGCAAGCCTTCCTCGCCGGGGGTGAACGGCTCGCGGTCTTCCTCAATGCAGGCCGAGAAGTGGTCAATTTCCAGCGCGAACTGGTCCACTTCGGGCAGCAGGTGTTCGGTGACGGTTTCCGGGGTCTGTACCTTCAGGCGCAGGCTGGTGTAATCAAAGGCCGGGTCCAGCGTCAGGCGGGCGTCCGCGCCGAACACGTCCAGCGAACGGGTGTGGGACGCGCCGTAAGAGCAGATGCACTGGGCGATCACGCCGCTGGGGAAGGTCATCTGCCACGCCACGGTTTCCTCCACTTCCCCAAAGCGCTCGTCATCCGGGGTGCTGTAGGTCTGCGCGTAGACCTCGGATGGCTCCTCGGCCAGCAGGAAACGGATGGTGTTCAGGCAGTACAGGCCCACGTCCAGCAGTGAACCGCCGCCCGCCAGCTTGTCCTTGAGCCGCCACTGGTCCGGGTCTGTTTCCAGTTGCACGTTGACCGAGTGAATCAGCTTGACCCTGCCCAGATCGCCGTTCTGGATCAGGTCACGCGCCCGCCAGTGGTGCGGGGTGTACTGGCAGCGGTAGGCGGTCATCAGCTTGACGCCGTGTTCGGCGCAGACGCTGACCATCGCCTCGGCGTCTTCCAGGTTTCCGGCCAGCGGTTTCTCGCACAGGACATGCTTGCCGATTCTGGCGGCCCGCTCGGTGTACTCGCGGTGCAGGGTGTTGGGCAGCACGATATAGACGGCGTGAACATCGGCACGGCTCTGGAGTTCCTCGAAGCGGTCATAGTCGTAGGCGTCGGCCTCGGTCAGGCCGTAGGCGAGAGCAGTTGCCACGGCTTTCTCGTGGTCATCGCTGACGACTGCCGCCAGTTTTGAACGCTGGCCCACGGCAAAGGCGGGCAACAACTCGTCAATGGTCAGTGCGCCGATGCCCAAGACCGCGTAACCAACTTGTTCTTTCTTTGGTTTGGGCAGGGGCTGAAGGTCTTTACGCTCGGCGGTGTTCTGATGGGTCATGGAGACTCCTTTGGGTGAAAGTTATTCGAGTAGCGCTGGGAAGGCGTTTGCGGTTCCCCCCTCCCAACCTCCCCCGCAAGGAGGGAGGGGCTAAAGCACATGGGCTTTTCTAGATCACGCCTGCTTCAAACCATCAATCAACGCGTCCGCCGTCCGCAGGCTCAGGGCCATCTGGGTCAGGGCGGGGTTGACGCTCAGGGAACTGGTGAAGGTGGAGTTGTCGCAGATCCACAGGTTTTCTATGTCATGCGTGCGGCCAAAAGGGTTGACGACGCTGGTTTCGGGGTCTGCACCCATACGGGCCGTCCCCAGAGTGTGTGCGGCACGGGGCAGCGCCCACACGTCCCGTGCGCCGATCCGGCCCCACAGGTCACGCATCAGGGCCTCAGCGTGGGCATTCATCTTCTTCTCGTTCTCACCAAAACTGAAGTGGACGCGCGGCTTGGGCAACTCGCGCCCGTCCAGCTCATCCGAGAGTTCCAGGTAGTTGTGTTCGTAGGGCAGGCACTCGCCCAGCACGTTGATCCCGGCGACGTGGTTGTAACCGCCCAGATGCTGGATCAACTCTGGCCCCCACTTCAGCGTGCCGCGTGCGTACTGGGTGGCGTAGGTCACGGGCATCACGCCCAGCGATTGCAGCAGGTAGCCGCCGATCAGGCCGGGAACGCGGTGGGTGTCCTCGCTGATCAGGCCGCCGGGAATGCCCTTGTAGGGGCGCAGATCGTCGTCCACCTGTCCCCAGACCTGCATTCCAACGTGCGCCATGAAATTGCGTCCCACCTGCCCGCTGCTGTTGGCGAGGCCGTTCATCAGCAGCAGGCGCGGCGTTTCCACCGCTCCGGCAGCGAGAATGACTGTTCTAGCGGACAGATGCTCAAGCTCTTGCCCGCGCATGAATTCCGCGCCGGTCACGCGCCCATCTTTCATGGTCAGAGCCGTGACCTGTGCGCCGTCCACGATCTGCGCGCCCAGCGATTCGGCCAGCGCCAGAAAGGTCACGTCCATGCTGGCCTTCGCGCCAATGGAGCAGCCCGCCTGACAGAACCCCCGGTTGGTGCAGGTGTGACGCGTGCCGTAGCCCTCCTGCTCCTGCGGGCGGCTGAGGGCGGCGTTGGCAGCGGGCGAGGTCCGCATGCCGATCTCGGCGCAGGCTTTCTGCATCAGCCGGGCGGCCCCGTTCAGCGGCAGGGGTGGGTGACGGTAGGAGCTTTTGCGCTGCGGCCCCCACGGATAATTCTCAGGGCCGGAGACACCCAGAAAGTATTCCAGCTCGTCGTAATACGGCTCCAGCTCGGAAAATTCCAGCGGCCAGTCCTCGCCCTGCCCGAACTCGGTCCGCAATTTCAAGTCGTCCGGCTGGGCACGCGGCGTGTAAGCGGTGTAGTGGAGGGTGCTGCCCCCCACGCCGCGCCCGCTGTTGTTGCGCCCGAACCCTACCGGATCGTTGCCCGCAGACAGCCGCTCATCCGTCCAGAACAGCCCCAATTGCGCGACTTCATCGGTGGCAATCCCCTCGGGCGGGTGGCGCACGCCTGCTTCCAGCGCGGCCACCTTCAGACCAGCCTGCGCCAGACGCGCCAGCAACGGTGCGCCGCCCGCACCTGTGCCGATCACCAGCACGTCCAGATCGGTGGGCAGAGAATTACTGGGGGCCATACGCAACCTCGCGGGGTTCCAGCTCATTGGGGCCAACATGGGGCCAGTTCGGCGCGTCGGCAAAACCTGCGTAGCCGAAGCGGTACTGCGTCAGCGGGTGGGCCATGAACGCCTCAGTCAATTCCGCCAGCAGGTCTTCAAAGGCGCGTGGGTGGGAGGACTGGACAGCGGGGATGGCGGCGTCCTGAGCATCACCACCCAGAGTCTCAAACCCTTCCGGCAACGCGGCCAGCAGCGCCCGGTATGCCTCGCCGTCTGGAAGAGCATCGGCATAACGCCAGCCGTCGCCGATGCCCACGATCAGGCGGTGGTCCACTGTGCCTGCCAGATCCATCTCGGCTGGGTCATGGGGAACGAGGCGCATGGCCAGGGCACGTAACCGCCCAAACTCTGCCTCGTCAAAAAACTCGTGCCCATACCGGGCATCCAGGCGTTCCAGCAGCGCCCGCCGCGTCGGCTCCGTGACATGCGCCGAATTCAGCATGGCGAGGACGGCCTCTCTCTCGTTCGTCGTCACAAGCGAATCCCTTGACCTTCACTCAAATTGAACATGCCGTCCAGTCTAGGGACAGGCCACCGCCCCTCCTGCGTGAACGCCTACGGCGAGGCTTTAGAGAGTGTCAACAATCTGACCAGAGAAAACCCCCTCTCCGCATGGGAAAGGGGGAAGCGGGAAGAACGTCTACCGTCCGGCTAAAAACTGCCAGATCGCCGGATTCGCCACCCAGCTATACCAGACGTTCGGCAGAATGCCCAGCACGGTGATGCCCGCCACGCCCAGCCCCACGGTGAAAGTGGTGGGAGAGCGCTGGCCGTGCAGGTATTCCCGCGCGGGGGTGCGGTCCGGCATGAACATCAGCATGGCGGGGCGCAGGTAGTAGATCAGCGCGGCCACACTGGTGACGGCAGCCAGCACGCTGATCCAGACGTAGCCGTTCTGGAACGCAGCCTGGAACGCCAGATACTTGCCAAAAAAGCCCGCGAACGGCGGCAGGCCCGCCAGCGACGCCAGACACACCGACAGCGCGATGGCGTAGGCGGGATGGCGGTAATACAGCCCACGCATATCGCTGATCTCAAAGCCGGCCTCGGTGCGCTGGAGGGCAGCCAGGACGGCCAGGGCCGCGCCGGTCATCAGGGTATAGACCAGCAGGTAATAGCCCAGCGCCGCGCCGCCCAGTTCCGGTGTGCCCAGCAGGCACATCGCCAGGAAGCCAGTGTGCGCCACCGCCGAGTAGGCCATCATCCGCTTGAAGTTGGTCTGGAGCAGCGCCGCCGTGTTCCCGATGATCAGCGTGGCCGCCGTCAGCACCTGAAGGACGCTGGCCCAGCCGGGCGCGTCGGTCAGCGCGCCGCCGAACACGCGCAGCATTCCGGCGAAAGCCGCCACCTTGACCACGGTACTCAGGAACAGGAAGGTGGTGGTGGAGGTTCCGCTGTACACGTCCGGCGTCCACTGGTGAAAGGGCACCAGGGCGATCTTGAAGCCGAAGCCTGCCAGCAGCAGCAGACTACCGCCCACCAGAATCCCCACGTTGTCAGGGGTCAGGTTGCTCACGCTGCCCACCTTGGCGGCGATGGCGGCGTAATTGAGGCTGCCGGTTGCGCCGTACACGAACGCGATGCCGTAGATCAGGATGGCGCTGCCCACCGCGCCCAGCAGGAAGTACTTCAGGCCCGATTCCTCGGCGCGGCGCGAACCCTGGAAGGTGGCCAGCACGTAGCCCGCCAGACTCATGATCTCCAGACCAATCAGCATCACGATCAGATCGCCGGAAAACACGATCAGCAGGCAGCCGGTTACGGCGTACATCATCATGGCGTCAAATTCGGGAAAGGACACCCGCTCGCGCCACGCGGTGTCCAGCGACACCAGCAGGGTCATCAGGGTGCCCACCAGAATGGTCAGGCCCAGCAGAATGGCGGCGTTGTCGGCCTGCAACCCCCCGGCGAACGAGGTCAGATTCCGGTTCCACACCAGCATCATGCTCGCGCCCGACAGGACCACGGTGACGATGTTGATAACGGTCAGAACGCGGCGACCCACCCAGAAGCCCAGCAGCGTGCTGATCAGTGCGCCCGTCAGCACCAGCAGGATGGGCAGCAGCGGCAGGAGGGCAACGTCGGGTGCGACGAGTTGAGGCATATCAGTTGCCTCCCAGGGCAGAAAGAACCGAACGAACGGCGGGTTGCATCAGGTTCAGGGCCGGGGCGCTGTACACGCCGAAGAAGATGGCGACGGCCAGCGGCAGCCCCAGGATCAGCCATTCGGTATGCACGAGGTCACGCACCACTACCCCGCCCAGCGGACGGGCCTGCCAGAAGGTGGTCTGGAAGGCGGTCAGGGCATAGGCGGCGGCGGCGATGGTGGTAATCCCTGCCACGAAGGCCAGCCACGGCGACACCTGATACGCGCCCAGCAGCACCGAGAACTCCCCGATAAACCCGGCGAATCCCGGCACGGCGATGGAGGCGAACCACAGGGCCATCGTCAGGCCGCCCAGCGCCCCGGCAGAAGTCATCAGGCCGCCCACGCGGGTGTCCAGGCTGCCGATGCGCTCCTGCACCATACCCACGCTCAGGAACAGCGCCCCGGTGTACAGGTTCTGGAAGGCCAGCAGGTACATCGCGCCGATCACTGCCGTTTCGTTCAGGGAGAACACGCCCAGCGCCACGAAACCCATGTGCGACAGGCCCGCGTAGGCCATCAGGCGCTTCCAGTCCTTCTGCCCGAAGGCCACCCACGCGGAGTAAAGCGCCGTGAAGGCGGCCAGTCCCATCAGGATCGGGCGCAGCTCCAGCGAGGCGTCGGGAAACAGCGGAATGGCGAAGGTGAACAGGCCGTAACCACCCACCTTGTACAGCGTGCCCATCACATCGGGAATGCCGCTGTCGTGGTTCTGCTCATGAAAGTCGGGCAGCCACGCGTGCAGCGGCCACAGCGGCAGCTTGACCGCCATCGCCGTCAGGAAGCCCAGGTACAGCCACGTCTGCGCCGGACCCGTCACCAGATGCTGCTTGAGGTCCACCAGCGCGAACGTCGGGCTGCCGCCCAGGTAGCGCACGCCGATGATGCTCACCAGCATCAGCAGGCTGCCGAACAGCGTGTAGGCCGCGAACTTGACCAGCGCCCGCATCCGGTGCGCCTTGCCGTAGATCGCCAGCATCAGGAGGGAAGGCAGCAGAGCATCTTCAAAGAAGACGTAGAACAGAATCAGGTCCCGCGCGGCGAAGATGCCCAGCAGCCCGGTTTCCATCGCCAGAATCAGGGCCAGCATGGTGCCGGGGTTGGGAATGCGCCGCGCCGCGTACAGCACCGCGATGAACGACATGAAGGCCGTGACCATTGCCAGCGCCAGACTGACGCCCGACAGTTCCACGCTGTAGGTGATGCCCAGCGCCGGAATCCAGTTCAGGCTCAGCAGCCCGGAGCCGCCCGCATACCAGATCATCAATCCGAGGCCCAGAGTGACGGCGGCGATGAACCCGGCCATCTCGTCGCGCCAGCGGTTGGGGGTGACAAAGATCAGCAGGCTGCCCAGCAGCGGCAAAAAAATCATGATGGTGGGAAGCCATTGGGGGTCAAACATGGGGGGCCTCCGGGGTGAGTGGGGAGAGAGACAGGCCGGAGCAAGAGATCAATGGACAGCCTTTGGTCAGGACGAGAGGCGAGGTGAAGCTCACGCCCCGCTCCCCACCATCTTCAGCGCCCAGTAGCCGATAATCCCCGCCGTTCCCAGCAACATGCTGACCGCGTAGGCCCGCACGAAACCGCTCTGCCACATCGTGAACAGCGCGCCCGGGGCCGCCGCGTTGCGGGAAATGCTGCCGATCAGGCCGTCGGTGCCCCGGTCCACGGTATCCAGAGAGGCGGCAATCGCCCTGCTGGGTGCGGCCACCAGACCGTCGTAGACGTTGTCCAGGTACAGGGCGCTGGAGCTGAACTGTCCCAGCGGCCCGTTGTCCAGTTTCCTGGCGCGGTGCTGGGCGTAGGCCCACAGCAGGCCCGCCGCCCCGGCGGCCACGGCCAGCACGGTCAGCAGCCACTCGGTAGAAACGGCGATCTCATGGGCTTCCTGCGGAATGGCCCGGCCCAGGTAACTGTCAAAGGCATGTCCGCCGCCCAGGAAGGTGGGGATATTCAGGAAGCCGATTAAAGTTGCGCCCGCCGCCAGAACGCCCAGTGGAATCTTGGTGATCGTATCGGCCTCGTGCGGGTGGGCGATACCAGTGGCCTCGGCCCCCCGGTACTCGCCGCGCCACACCAGGAAGTACCAGCGGCCCATGTAGAAGGCGGTCAGCAGCGCCACCAGCAGGCCGATGCCGTACAGCACGGGCTGGCTTTCAAAAGCGGCGGCCAGAATCGCGTCTTTGGAAAAGAAGCCGCTCCAGATGGGAATACCGCTGATGGCGAGGACACCGATAGCTGAAACGATGTGCGTGAACGGCATGAACTTCCGCATTCCGCCCATATGTCGCACGTCCTGCTGATCGTGCAGAGCGTGAATCACCGCGCCCGCCGCCAGGAACAGCAGCGCCTTGAAGAACGCGTGGCTGAGCAGGTGGAACACCCCTGCCGAGTACGCGCCCAGCCCCACGGCCAGGAACATGTAGCCCAGTTGAGAGACGGTGGAGAAGGCCAGAACCTTCTTGATGTCGTGCTGGTTGAGGGCCGCCAGTGCGCCGTACAGCGCGGTCAGGCCGCCCACCCAGGCCACCCACAGCGCGGCGTTGGGGGCCAGTTCGTACAGGAAGTGGCTGCGGGTGATCAGGTACACGCCCGCCGTGACCATCGTGGCCGCGTGAATCAGCGCGGAGACTGGGGTGGGGCCAGCCATCGCGTCGGGCAGCCAGGTGGTCAGCGGCAATTGACCGCTCTTGCCGATTGCGCCCACCAGCAGGAACAGGCAGGCCAGTTCAACGGCGGCAGTGGCGACGCTCACGCCCTCCACCCGCTCGGCCAGTTCGGGAATGCTCAGGGTGCCGTACAACTTGTACAGCAGAAACATGGCCAGCATGAACCCCAGATCCCCGATGCGGTTCATGATGAACGCCTTGCGGGCGGCGTTGGAGTTGTTGACACCCTCGCGCTCGCCCGCTGCACGCAGGTCTTTATCGGAAGATTCGCTGCCGCGCCCGGAAAACCAGAAGCCGATCAGCAGGTAAGAGGCCATGCCCACGCCCTCCCAGCCCACGAACATCAGCGGGTAGGAATCAGCCAGCACCAGAATCAGCATCATGGCGACGAAGAAATTCAGGAAGGCGAA
This sequence comes from Deinococcus marmoris DSM 12784, assembly GCF_000701405.1. Classification (GTDB taxonomy): domain Bacteria; phylum Deinococcota; class Deinococci; order Deinococcales; family Deinococcaceae; genus Deinococcus; species Deinococcus marmoris. Next base: position 11,829 of record NZ_JNIV01000055.1, on the reverse strand, counting down.
GAAGCGCGTGAATTTGGCGTCGTGCGACATGTAGCTGATGGAATACAGGTGGATCAGGAAGCCGATGCCCGTGATGATCAGGGCCATCAGCGCGCTCAGTTGATCCAGGTAAAAGCCGATGCTCAGGTTTGCGTTCAGCGCCATGTTGGGCAGCCACGTCCACAGGGTTTCCTGCGCGGGCGTCTCGCCCTGGCCCAGATAACGCAGCACGGCGACGACGAAGGCCGCACCGATCATGCCCGTCGCCAGCCAGCCTCCCGTCTTACCAGGGAAAAATCGCGGAAAGACCATCAGCAGGGCGAAGCCGATTAAGGGCAGCAGAGGCAGAAGATAGAGGACAGGTAACACGCTCGCCACTCAGCCTTTCATCGCCGCGAGATCGTCCACGTTGGTGGTCTCGCGCTTGCGGAAGATGGCGACGATGATGGCTAGACCGATGGCCACCTCGGCGGCGGCCAGGGTCATCACGATAAACACGGCGGTCTGCCCGGTCAGGTCCCCCCAGGAGCGGGCAAAGGCCACCAGCGCGATGTTGGCGGCGTTCAGCATCAGCTCCACACTCAGAAAAACCATGATGGCGGTGCGGCGCGTGAGGACGCCAATCATGCCCATCGCAAAAAGAAGGCCCGACAGGGCAATGTAATAACTGGTTGGAACCATCAGGCGCGCACCTCCCCTTCGTCGTTGCTGTGTTGCAGACTCTGCTGCTGAAAGGCGGGCTGATGGCCGCCCCTGGAAATGGCCGAACCCACGGGCGGGGCCAGCAACTCGGCCTCGCTGTCCGGCACATCGTCCGGCTGTGGCACAGGCCGCTGCACCAGCGCCACCGCGCCCACGATGGCGACGAGCAGCAGAATGCTGACCGCCTCAAAGGGGAGCAGGAAGCGGGTCAGCAGGGTTTCGCCCACCACCGACGCCGAGCCTCCGCCCAGCGCCGTCGTCGCCTCGGCCAACGGGCGCGGGTCCTTGTACGACACGGCCAGGATCACGAAGGAACCGGCCAGCACCACGCCGCCCAGCCCGGCCAGTTCGCGCACGAAGGGAATCGGATCGCGCCCGGTGATCGGCGCGTTGGCGTTCAGCAGCATGATCACGAACAGGAACAGCACCATGATCGCCCCGGCGTACACGATCACCTGTGTGGCCGCCAGAAACGAAGCGTTCAGGGTAGCAAACAGCCCGGCCACGCTGATCAGCGTCCCGACGAGTCCCAGCGCCGCATGGACCGCGTTCTTCGCCGCGATGGTGATGACGCCGCCGACGAGGGTGAGCGCGCCGAGAAGGATGAAGGCGATCATCATTGGGGGCCGCCTTCAGTGGGTCTGAAAGTCTGAAGGTCTAAAGGTCTAAAGGCAGGTGATTGAGCGTTCAGACATTCAGACATTTTGACGTTTTGACATTTGCACCAGCAACTCACTTGTACTCCACCCCCTCCAGTTCCGCGCGCGGCGGGCCGTCAAGCTGGAAGCCCAGACGAACGGGCTTGCCACTTTTTGCGGCCTCGCGGCGCTGGGGGATTGATCCGGTCACGCCCACCAGCATGTCTTCCTTGGCATACACGAAGTCGCCGTAGCGGTAATCGGCCATTTCAAATTCATTGCCCATGACCACCGCGCCCGTGGGGCAGGCTTCCTCGCACATGCCGCAGAAGATGCAGCGCAACATATTGATCTCGTAGACCTTGGCGTAGCGTTCGCCGGGGCTGTGGGGGGACGCCGGATCGTTCTCGGCGGCCTCCACGTAGATGGCGTAGGCCGGGCAGGCGGCGGCGCACAGCGAGCAGCCGATGCACTTTTCCAGGCCCGTGCCAGGGTGCCGGGTCAGGATGTGCCGCCCCCGGAAACGCGGTTGCAGGGTGGCCCGCTCTTCCGGGTAACTGACGGTCACGGGCTTCTGGAACAGCTTGCCCAGTGTCAGGCCCATGCCCTTGGCAATGTCAAGAACGCCCATGTGTGGCTCCTTTGCGGGGGTGTGGGATGTGGGGTGTGGGATGTGGGAAGGGCAAAAGTCTAAGGGTCAAAGGGTCTAAGGGTCTGAGGCTTTTAGCTCCTCCCCCCCTGCGGGGGACTGGTACAGCTCCGCAGGAGAGGCCGGGAGGGGGGAACCGCAAGCAAGATGGAGCGCCACTTAGCGAGAAATTACCATCCATATCAATCGCCGCCCACGGGACGCGTCGCCTTTGCAGGCACTTTCGGCGCGGCGGGCGCACTCCACAGCCCCCGCACGCGGTCACTCAGCAGCAGCAGGCCCACCAGTCCAGCAAGACTGAGCAGCCCCATGAGCCACAGGCCCAGACCAGCAGGTTTCAGGAAGGCCAGATAGAAGGCCACCAGCATGGTGTTGGCCAGCGCCAGCGGCAGAATCAGCTTCCAGCCCAGGCGCATCAACTGGTCATAGCGGAAACGCGGCAGGGTGGCGCGCACCCAGATGAACAGGAACAGGAAAAACCCGATCTTGACCACCAGCCAGATGATCGGCCAGCCACTGATGCCGGGAATCAGCCCTTCCAGAAACACCGGCCCCCGGTAGCCGCCAAAAAACAGCGTTGCCATCAGTGCGGAGGCAGTCATCATGTTGACGTACTCGGCCATCTGGAACAGCGCCCACTTGATCGCGCTGTACTCGGTCAGGTAGCCCGCCACGATTTCCTGCTCGGCTTCCGGCAGGTCGAAGGGCGTGCGGTTGACTTCGGCAAACGAGCTGATCAGAAACAGGGCGAAGGCGAAGACCTGAAACAGGATCGTCCAGCCCTCGAACCTCTGCCACTCCACGATCACGCGGAAGTTGGTGCTGCCGATCAGCATCAGCGTGCCCAGCACGCTCAGGCCCATGCCCAGCTCGTAGCTGATCATCTGGGCGCTACTTCTCAGGGCACCCAGCATCGGGTACTTGCTGCCCGACGCCCAGCCGCCCAGGAAGATGCCGTAGACGCCCATAGAAGTCAGTGCCAGCAGCGCAAGCAGCCCGGCGTCCAGGTTGTAAACCCAGGGGTCAGCGCCGAACAGGCTGCCAGCCGGACCAGCCGGAATGCCCCCGAAGGCGGTCAGGGCCATGCCAATCGCCAGAATCGGCGCGAGGGTATACACCAGCTTGTCGGCCAGCGTCACGGTCAGGTCTTCTTTGAAGATGCTCTTGATGGCGTCGGCCAGGGGTTGCAGCAGGCCCATCGGCCCCACGCGGTTGGGTCCCCAGCGAATCTGCATCCGGGCCAGCAGGCGGCGCTCCACTAGGGTCATGTAGGCGAAGGCGGTCAGCAGGCCCAGGGCCACCAGCACGGCCTTAAGCAGGGTAATCAGGGCGGCAATCAGCCAATCGGGCATCAGTCATCCCCTCCCACGGGGGCCGCGCCCAGCATGGGGAGCGGCTGGAGGTTGGCGGGAATCAGGGTCTGGATGGAGGGCTGCATCCGCTCCGTCCACAGCTTCGGAATGTGAACCTGCTCGGTGGGGGCGACGTGGGAGGTGCGGAAGGGATGGACGACGCCGCGTTCCGGCAACTCACCCAGCTTGATGCCCAGCTTCTGCGCCGCCAGTTCCCGCGCTCCCTTCAGGCCGCGCACGGGGGCACGCAGGCCCAGCGCCTCAGAAACGGCGGTCAGGGTGCGGATCAGATCGGCAGCCTCGCCCGCGCTCAGGGCGGCCTGTTCCAGTTCCAGCAGGCGGCCTTCCAGGTTGACGGTGGTGCCGCGCTTCTCGTAATTGGTCACGGCGGGCAGCACCACGTCCGCCAGCCGCGCGGTGGCGGTCAGGTGCGAGTCGTGAACGATGGTCAGCCCACGCGCCCGCACGCCGGGGTCAAGGCGGCTGATAAAGGCGGCGGGGGCCTCGGCCACGCGGGCAAACGGCAGGCCACCTTCACGCGGAACCAGATTCAGCGCGGCCAGGCCCTTGCTGTTGGCCCCAGCGGGAATCGCCAGCACCTTCGCACCCGTCCGCGTCGCTAGATCGCTCAGTTGAGCCGCGAACGAGCCGGAAGCGCCATTCAGCACGTCCGCGCCCAGCACGATAATGGCTTTCTCAGAGTCGGTGAGGAGCTTCAGCGCGGCCTGCAATTCGGCGGTGTCCGGGCGGCTCAGGCGTTCCAGCGCGTTGTGTCCGTTGGAGGAAGCCCGGATTCCCGCGTGTGCCCACAGCCGCGACTCCTTCCCAATAACGGCCAGCTTTTCCGGCTTGCGGGCCGGGCGTTCCACCAGCCGTAGGTCGGCAATGGCCGTGCCGTGCGCGTATTCGGGCGGAAGGATGCCGCCGCGCAGCATTTCCAGAATGCGGAGTTCCAGAATCGGGGCTTCCTCGCCCAGATCAGCGCCGATGACCACCACAGCGTCGGCAGTCGCCACATCGCTCAGGGTGGCCGCGCCATTGGGCATGGCGTCCAGCGAGACCTCGTAGCGGGGCCAGTGGTCCACATGCACGCTGCCCACGGCATCGGCCAACGCTTCAAGGGCCACGCCCTCTTCCAGCGTGCTGTCGGCGTTCAGGTACAGGGCCAGATCGGCGACGCTGTGGCGGGCCATGCCATGTCTAATAGCGGCAATCGCCACATCCCAGCTCACTTCCTGCAACTCGCCGTCCACGCGCACCAGCGGCACGGTCAGCCGCCGCTCGGAGGCGAAGGCGTGACCGAAACGGCCCGCGTCGCAGATCCACGCCTCGTTGACCTCGCGGTTCTCGCGGGCCACGATGCGCTCCAGACGGCCATTGCGGGCGTCCACGGTAATGCTGCATCCCACCGAGCAGAGGGTACAGGTGGTGGGCGTGTGGTCATACTCCCAGTTGCGGCCTCGGAAGCGGGCCACGTTGTCCAGCAGCGCCCCCACCGGGCAGATGTCGGTGATGTTGCCCTGAAAGCCAGTGGGCAGCCCGCCTTCCTCGGTGTCAATAAAGGTATGTCCGCCGCGTTCAATGAAGTCCAGCACTTCCTGGCCCGGCACTTCTTCAAAGTAACGCACGCAACGTTTGCAATGAATACAGCGTTCCTGATCCAGAATCACGAAATCGGACAGTGGATAGTGCTTGTCGGCGTGACGGCGGTCAAAGCCGAAGCGGGATGCGCCGTAGCCGTATTCAAAGGCGCGGTCCTGCAACTCACACGCGCCACCCTTGTCGCAGGTGGGGCAGTCCAGCGGGTGGTTCAGCAGGGTGAATTCCATCATCCCCGCCTGCGCCTTGGCCACCACCTCGCTGCTGCGGGCGGTCTTGATGTGCATGCCCTCGGTGGCCTGCATGGTGCACGACGCCATCGGCTTGGGGAACCAGAAGATCTTGGGCTGACCCGTCGCGTCGTCCAGCACGAACGAGCCGTCTTTTTCCTTGCGCGGCGAGCCTGTTTCTACCAGGCACATGCGGCACGCGCCCACCGGCGAGAGGTACTTGTGGGCGCAGAAATACGGCACGTCCCCGCCCGCCTCAAACACCGCGTCAATGGCGGACGTTCCGGCGGCGAGTTCAATTTCCACGCCGTCTACTTGGACTTTCATTTCTGTACCTCAGAGGGGGGAAAGTTGATGGAAGAAGGTTGATGGTTGATGGAAACAACCCCGTCCTCTGACATGTTTCCGTACATCAACCATTGACTATTAACTATCAACCTGCTCATGCTTCTTTCCAGCGATTCCGCGCCGGATAAGTCGGCGTCTGAAACTGAGCCAGCGAGTCGTATTCCTCCCTAAACAGCGCAATGCTGCTCAGCACCGGCCCCAGGCAGGCGTCGGCCAGCGCGCAGAAGCTACGGCCCCCGATGTTCTCGGACATGTCCAGGATCAGTTGCACGTCGCCAGGCTGGCCGTGGCCGCGCACCAGTTTCTCGTACATGCGGGTCATCCAACTTGAAATGCCCTCGCGGCACGGCGTGCATTTGCCGCAGGACTCATGGCCGTAAAAGCGCACCATGTTCCAGGTGGCGTTCACGATGCAGTCGGCCTTGGGAATCACGGTGACGCCCCCCGTGCCGAGCATGGAGCCAGCCCCAGCGATGCTCTCATAATCCATCGGCGTGTCCAGCGTCTTGTCGTCCCAGCGCAGCATCGGGCAACTGGAGCCGCCGGGAATGATGGCCTTCATTTCTTCCAGCGGGCCGCCCGCCCAGTCGTAAATCAGCTCGCGGAAGGTGGTGCCCAGCGGCAACTCGTACACGCCGGGCCGCGCCACCGGGCCGGACACCTGAAACAGCTTCATGCCCTTGCTCTTCTCGGTGCCCATTTCCGCGTGCCATTCCGCGCCGAACTTCAGAATCTGGGTGGCGGCGCAAAACGTCTCTACGTTGTTGATGGTGGTGGGCAGCCCATACAGACCAGCGGCGGCGGGAAATGGCGGCTTCAGGCGGGGGTTGGCCCGCAGCCCTTCCAGGCTGTTCATCAGCGCCGTTTCCTCGCCGCAGATGTACGCCCCGGCTCCCCGGTGCAAGTGGAGCTGGAAGTCAAAACCGCTGTTCAGAATGTTCTTGCCCAGCAGCCCGGCGTCGCGCGCTTCCTCAATGGCAGCATTGATGCGCTCGGCGGCGTGAACGTACTCACCCCGGATGTAGATGTAGCCGACGCTGGCCCGCATCGCGTAGGCGGCGATGACCATGCCCTCAATGAGCTGATGCGGGTCTTCGGAGAGCAGATAGCGGTCCTTGAAGCTGCCCGGCTCCGACTCGTCCGCGTTGCAGATGATGTAGTGCGGTTTACCGTCGTTCAGCGGCATGAAGGACCACTTAAGGCCGGTGGCAAAGCCCGCGCCGCCGCGTCCGCGCAGGCCGGACTTCTTGACCTCGTCAATCACGGCGTCCGCGCCCATGCCGAACGCCCGTTTGACGGCCTCGTAGCCACCGTGGCGGCGGTAATAGCCCAGCGTCCAGCTTTCCGGCTGCCCCACATGGGCATACAGCGTGGGCGCAAAACGCGGGTCCTTGCCGCTGGTGATCGGCTTGGGAGGATTTGGAGCAACGGCGGTCATGCTTCACCTCCTGGGAAAATGGGTGGGAGCTGGCCCAGACCCGTGATGCTGGCCCCGACGACTTCACCATTTGCCAGTGTCTGCCGTCCCTCGGCGTTGACTGTCACGGGCACCGGGTTGTCGGGCAGCGGCTGAAGATCGGCGCGCAGAGAGTCCAGAATGCGGGCGCATTTGCCCGGCGTCACTCTCTCGTAGTAGCCGTCATCATTGATCTGCATTAGCGGCGCGGTGCCGCACGAGCCGAGGCATTCCACCTTTTGCAAGCTGAAACGGCCATCGGGGCTGACCTCCCCTGGCTGCACATCCAACGTTTCCACCAGATGGTCCCACAGCTCGTCGGACCCGGCCAGCGAACACATCACCGTGCTGCACACCTGAAGATGGTACTTGCCGGTGGGCAGCGTGTGGTACGTGGAATAAAAGCTCATGACGCTGCGAACCTCGGTGGCGGTGGTGCCGCACAGGGCCGCGATCTCATCCAGACGCGTCCCATTCACGAAGCCCTCAGCGTCTTGCACTTCGCGGATCAGGGGCATCAGCGCGCTGCGGCGGCCCTGCGGCGAATCGGGATAGCGGCTGAAAATATCGGCCACGAGGGGTTGTTTATCGGCAAAGTAACTCAAGTCTTACTCCTTACTCGATATCAGCGTAGAGGAAATTACCTTCGTAGTCGAAGTTCCCATTGATCTCGAAATGCTCGAAAAGCGGACTCTTGTAACCAAGAAGAAAAAACATTTCGGTGAAGGGGGGGGGAAATCGTCAACGAAAATGACTAGATTGAGAACCATAGAATCATGGAGTTCACGGAATTTTGGAGTAGATATGCCAGCAAACTCGAACCAGCCATCGTCCTTAGCCAAGCCCTGAGCGGTTTTCATTCTAAATTCCGCATCATCTATTCTGACTTGTCTGAAAAATTCAGAAGCTCTCGCGGCCTTCTCTTCGGAAAAGTTCTGGCTCCGAACACAGAAGGACACGACACGGTTCCCTAGTGTCTCCCAACTTCGCCACGACACACCCGACTGCTCATCAAGGCGCTCAAACTCTTTGAACAACGGATGCAGGATGGCCTCACTACTCATCACCGATCCACGTCCCCAAGCACGGGGTCAATGGTGGCGAGAATGGTGATCAGATCGGCGAACTGTGCGCCCACGCAGGCGTATTCCAGCGCTTGCAGATTGACGAAACTGGGGGCGCGAATCTTGACGCGGTACGGCATGCTGCCGCCGTCACTGACGATGTAATACCCCACCTCGCCGCGCGCCGATTCGGTAGGCACGTAGACCTCACCGATAGGCGGGTGAAAGCCTTCCGTCACCAGTTTGAAGTGGTGAATCACGGCTTCCATGCTGGTTTCCAGCTCCTGGCGGGGCGGCAGAGAAATCTTGCGGTTGGGGTCCTTGACCGGGCCGGGCCGCAAGCGCTCCAGCGCCTGCCGGATGATCTTGATGCTCTCGCCAAACTCCCACAGGCGCATGTTGAAACGGGCAAGGCTATCGCCGTCCTGACTGGTCACGACGTTGAAATCGTAGGTCTCGTAGCCGCAGTATGGGTTGTCCTTGCGGTTGTCCAGCGGCACGCCGGAAGCGCGCAGGTTTGGCCCGGTCAGGCCCAGATCAAGGGCCACATCGGGCGGAATGATGCCCACCCCACGCGCCCGGTCCTGAAAGATCGGATTGTTGGCAAACAGGGTGGTGTATTCCTTGACGCCTGCCTCCATCTGGACCAGAAAGCGCGAGACCATCGCAGGCCAGCCGTCGGGAATGTCCTGTGACAGGCCGCCCACGCGGAAGTAGCCCTGGTTCATGCGGTAGCCGCAGACCGCTTCAAACAGATCCTGAAGGGACTCTTTTTCGCGGAAGGCGTAGAAGAACGGCGTCAGCGCCCCCAGGTCCAGCAGGCCCGTGCCCACGAACACCAGATGGCTGTGGATGCGCCCCAGCTCGTGCAGGATCACGCGGACGGTGGTGGCGCGCTCGGGTACCTCGGCCTGAAGCAGTTTTTCCACGCTCAGCACGTATGAAAGCTCGTGACTGAAGCTGTGCAGGTAATCGGTGCGCGGCGCGTAGGTCACGCCCTGCTGGTAGGTGCGGTTTTCAAAGGTCTTCTCAAAACCCGTGTGCAGGTAACCCATGTGCGGCGTGACCTTGACCACGTATTCGCCGTCCATGTCCACCACCAGGCGCAACACGCCGTGCGTGCTGGGATGCTGCGGCCCCACGTTCAGCGACATCATCTCGGTATGCAGCAGCGCCCCGGTGCGTCCGTTCAGCCGCTCGTCGATGGTGGATTCCTGATGATCAGGTTCCATCTGACGGCGCGGCAGGGTGCCGGAATCGGGGTCACGGCGCAAGTCACGCAGCGTCTCGCGTTCCTTGACGGCGGCGCGGTCCTTGTCTTTAAGGGTCATGCAAAACCTCCTTGACGGCAGCAAGAGGCAGAAAGCAGGATCTTAAGCATCACTTTGGTCCCCCCTCCGGCATCACGGGCGGCAGACGGTCTTCCCCGCGTCCGCGCCGCAGTTCGCCCCGGTAGCCCGTCAGGCCCGACTGCTGCCCAGTGACGCCCGCGCGGAAGGCAGCGGGGTCCAGAAAACGCCCGTCGCGAAACAGCGTGGGGGTCTCGCCCAGCGGAAAGTCTTTGCGGAGGGGATGGCCTTCCAGATCGTCCGGCGTCAGCACCTTGCGCATATCGGGATGCCCGATGAAGTCAACGCCCATCAGGTCATAGACCTCACGCTCCAGATAATTGGCGGCCTTCCAGACCGGGTACAGACTGTCCAGTGTCTCACCGTCATCCAGCCACACCCGCAGGAACAGGCGGCGGTGGTCATAGGGGTGATAGATGTTGTGCAGCACAGCAAAACGCTTGGGCCGGGGCTGCGTGTAGGTCAGGTAATCCAGGCCCACGGTGTCCATCAGCATGAAGCCGCGTTCCTTGAGGGCCTGGGCCACCTCGCGCAGCCGTTCGGATGGGACGAGGGCGGTGGGTTCGGCAGTGTCGTCCTCGGTCAGACCGAGTTCGGCGATCAGTCCGGTCACGTCGCGCGGGTCTGCGGGCGGCGCGGGCGCGGGTGGAGGTGTCCGGCCCACTGCCGCACCGCTGGCCGTGACTTCCACAGGTGGGGCGGGCGTGGGAGTGACCGTGATGGTAGGCGGATCGGTGCGGATGACGGTCTGGGGAGGCGCGGTCTGGGCCTGCGACTGGGAAGACTGCATTCCTCCACCGCGCCCGGTCAGGCGCTCGGCCTCCGGGGTAGTTTTCTTGTCGTCCCCGCCGCCCGTCACCGGGTCCACGCGTCCACCATCGGCAACTGGTGGCCCAACTGGTCAAAAGCCTCGCCGCGCACCTTTTTCTGGAGCTGCATCACGGCGTAGATCAGGGCCTCGGGGCGCGGCGGGCAGCCCGGCACGAAGATATCCACCGGAACCACGCTGTCCACGTTCTGCACGATGGCGTAGTTGTTGAACATGCCGCCACTGCTGGCGCACGCGCCCATGCTGATCACCCATTTGGGATCGGGCATCTGGTCATACACGCGGCGCATGATCGGGGCCATCTTCTTGCTCAGGCGTCCGGCGACGATCATCACGTCGGCCTGCCGGGGGCTGGCGCGGAAGACCTCGGAGCCGAAGCGGGCCATGTCGTTGCGCCCGTTGGTGCTGCTCATCATTTCAATGGCGCAGCACGCCAGCCCGAATGTGGCGGGCCACAGGCTATTGCTGCGGCCCCAGGCCACCAGTTTTTCCAGGCTGGAAAACAGAATGCCTTCGGATTCCAGCTCCTGCCAGTCGCGGTCAATCAGTTCTTTCAGGGGCATGGCTGTACCTCCGGTACGTGTTGACGGTGAATGGATGATGGTTGATGGAAAAATCGTGGTTGACCTTCAACCATCAACCTTCTTCCATCAACATCCCTCACGCCCATTCCAGCACCCGCTTTTTCAGCACGTACACGTAACCCACCAGCAGCAGCAGCACGAAGGTCAGGGCTTCAAAAAAGGCGAAGGGAACCAGCTTCTGATAGGCCACCGCCAGCGGGTAGAAGAAGGCGGTTTCAATGTCGAAGACGATGAACAGCATCGCCACCAGATAGAAATGCACCGGGAAACGCTGGCTGGTGCCGACGCCGCCCTCGGGATCGTTGCCCGATTCGTAGGGCATCAGCTTGGCGCGGCTGCTCTTTTTCGGCCCCAGGATGGCGCTGACGATCACGGCCAGGACGCCAATGCCCACAGCCACCAGCAACATGATGACAAAGTTGAGGTATTCGATAACGATGCTCCTTTTCCACCTGGCTCCCTGTTTCCGTGTGCTTCGTGCCGTCTGTCCGTCCAAAACAGCTCGTGAAAAACGGCACGAATAGCATCAAAAAAAGAGAGGTGGATGAATGAAACTTTGGGTTATGTTACCCCCTTGTTTTACCACGTTTACGCTTACCGGGCGCAGTTCTTGACCATCCCAGTCTCAGCGGCTGTCCCCAAATGGAGCGGTCCAGAGCCTGTCAGGGCCTGAGACGATGCCCCCACTGTTGCGGACTGGGGTTGCGAACCGGGCCAGGGCAGCCCAGGCAGGAGGAAGAAGCCGTCAGGCCCTCATCAATGGTTCGGACAGTTTTGACCACCCTCAAGCCGCTTTGACCCCCAAATCCAGCGGCCTGGACGGATGTTTTCCTAATTCGGCAAATCGTGCCTGGAGACCTAGATTGCTCAGTATTCGCCACGCAAAGAGCCGGTTGAAGGCCCGCCGCTTGATGTCTTCGTAGGAAAACACCAGTGAAGTGGCCGGGCGACCCTGGAGGCCAGCGGCCTCCAGCAGCACTTCTGCCCGTCCCAGACTGAGCGCGAAGAACGCAGTATTCCAATGGTTCTCCAGAGCCTGCGTCTGACGAA
>NZ_JNIV01000054.1 GCF_000701405.1 Deinococcus marmoris DSM 12784 | reverse complement strand
GATCATCCCTGGACGATGGAAGAACTCCTCTTATTTCGGTTGCCGCCTCCTCAAGCCGCTTGACCACGACTCCACGCCGTTCTGTGGTCCTACCGGAATTCCAGAAATGCTCCTTATCCTCACCCTCCTGACTGGAGGCATTGCCGGAGCGGTCTGGCTGGTCAGGCGAGTGACTGGGGGCGCAGAGGGGACGCGAATCCGCGAGCTTGAGGCGCGCGTTCGGGAGCTGGAACAACGCCAGCGCTGACCGCCCATCCCCCAGCTTAAAAGTTTGCCTCTATTTCAGGGTGGCGACGCAAGTGCCCGCCTCGGTGCCCTGTTTGTCGTCCTGGGAAGCGTACAGGTACGCCTTGCCACGCAGGCTGCGGCCCGACAGACCGCTCTTGGTGAACTCGCAGCCGATGTACGTCTTGCCGTCGGCGGTCATGTCGAGGATCACGCCCTCGCCGCTGCTGTCGTTGAGGTAATAGTAGTAGGCGGTCCACTTCTGCCCGCTGGAGGTCTGCGCTGTGCCCCTGGGGCTGCCTTTTTCCGAAAGGGCGGTCAGTGGCAGGGTCCACACGCCGCGCCCCTGCACGTCCAGGGTCCAGGTCTGCCCGACGGCAGGCTTGACGGGCCATTTCAGCGCCCCTGCTGTGCTGGCCGCGCCGCCAGAGGGAGCGGGAGCCGCATTTCCAGACGCAGCCGGGGCCGCCCCGGTCCTGACCAGCGCCTGACAGTCGCCGATGCGCTCGGGCTGGCCCTTGATGTCCTTGAAATAGAACGCACGTCCTACCCATGGACTGGTCCGCAGGCCGCTGACCTCGAAGGCGCAACTGGTCATGGCCTTGCCGTCGCGGGTCAGGTCGATCCACACCAGGTCCGCTTTCTCGTCATAGGCGACGTAGCCGGTCTGGGTCTGGTTGCCCTGGGTGGCTGTTCCCCGTGGGTCGCCGTTGCTGGCGCGGTCTTTGAGGGTCAGCGCCCAGCTCTCTGTCTTGGGCGTGCCGCTGCTCCGCTGAATGCTGACCTGATAGCTCTGCCCCGGCGCGATGGCGGGCGGCCACTTGGGCTGAGGCGTCGCGCTGGCGCTGCCTGAGCCGGATGGAGCGGCGCTGGCAGGCGCGGAGGCCGCCGCGCCGCCTGAGCCTGTGCCGCCTGTGCCGCCTGCGCCGCGCACCACGAAGCGCGGCACGTTGGGCGTGATCAGGCCCCAGGCCACCGCCAGCGGACGGGCGTATGGCGTGACCGTGCTGGTGTCCTTGTTGACCCTGACCGCGCTGTTGACGCCGATCAGCAGGCCCTTTTCATCAAAGACGCCGCCACCGGAGTTGCCGGGGCCGGTCTGGGCGTCGTGCTTGATCCACTGCCGCCCGCTGCCCTGGGTGTTCTCGCCGGTAAAGCCGCTGACTGCGCCGCTGGTGTAGGTCAGGGTGTTGCCGCCCGTGCCAGGAAACCCGAAGACGAACAGGGGGTCCCCCACGGTCAGGCTGTTGGAATCCCCCAGTTCCACGAAGGGCAGATTCAGCGCCCCCACCGGCTTCTGATCGTAGGTTTCCAGAATGCGGACCACCGCCAGATCCAGGTTGGCATCGGCGGCCACCACCCGGCCCCAGTAGGTGGGTTCGGGTTCGCGGTCCACGAACTTGACCGTGCGGATCAGAATCCAGTCGGAGACCTTGCGGCTCTCGATATCGCCCACCACATGAAAATTGGTCAGGACGTACCCTGCCGGGCTGATCACCGAGCCGCTGCCCAGCGAACCGCTGATCTTGCCGTCTGCCCCGGTGGGCATCAGCATCACGGTGGACTGGACGATCCTGTCCCGCGTAGCTTTGGGCAGCACCTGGGCCGCAGCGGAGCCGGACACGGCGGACACGCACACGGTCAGCGCGGCAAGGGCGGCGGCCACACGAATTTTCATATGCGGCTCACTATAAAGGCCGCGTTTGGCCGCCGTTTGTCTGGAGAACGTCATTTCTCGGTTTCATGCAGGGCAGGCCCGCGTGCCTGAACACGCCAGAAGCCCAGTTGGGAAAGCCCAGTTCAGAACGTCCAGTCCAAGACGTCCAGTCCAAGTAGCCCATTTCAGGCAGTCCAGCCCAGAAAGCCTAATCCAGCGCGGGAAAACGCACGCCGCTCACCCTGCCGTCCGAGTCTGCGGCAAGATGCGCGGCCAGCGACAGCAGCGGGGCGTCCGCGCCCGCCGGGGCCACCAGCAGCACGCCGCCGGGCCGGGTGCCTGCGGGCGCGTCCGGCGCGTGAACGGGCAGGGTCACGCTGGGATAACCAGCTTTCGCCGCCAGCGCGCAGCCGTGGATGCCCGGAAAGACCACGGCGTCCAGCCCGCCCGCGAACAGCAGATCGAAGCCTTCCTCGCGGGTCAGGCGCAGGTCACGGGCGCGGGCCAGACGGTAACCCGACTCGCTGGCGTCTCCGCGTGTGCCCTGAGCCGCGTGCAGAAAGGTCTGGCCGTACTTCAGGCAGCGCTCGGCCTGGGCGTGGTTGCCCTCGATCACGTCTGCCACGTTGTGTGGGCCGTCCGTGACTCCGGCCAGATAGGCATTCAGGTCCCCCTTGAACTCGTATTCCAGCACTTCCAGCATCACGCCGTTACCCTTCAGCTCGGCGCGGCTGGGAAAGGTCACGTCGCGCACCGTGGCCCCGGCCTTTTCCAGCGCGGCACGGGCCAGCTTCAGGCTGGCGGCGTCGGCCTCAGAGGCGTCCGTCTCGTCGCTGACGATGCCGATTGTCGCGCCACTCAGGGCATTGGGGGTCAGGGTCAGTTCGGGAACAGGCACGCGGCGGCTGGCCTCGTCGCGCTCGTCTGGCCCGGCCATCACGGAGAGCAGCAGCAGGGTGTCGCGGGCGCTGCGGGTGATCGGCCCCGCCGTGTCCTGGCTGTGGCTGATCGGCACGATTCCCGTGCGCGGAATCAGGCCCAGCGTGGGCTTCAGTCCCAGCACGCCGCTTTCGTGCGCCGGGCTGACCACGCTACCGCTGGTCTCGGTACCAATCGCCGCCACGCACAGCCTCGCGGCCACCGCCACCCCGCTGCCCGACGAACTGCCTCCGGTATCGAATTCTGCCTCCCAGGGATTGACGGTCTGCCCGCCCTGCGAGGAATAGCCGTTGGGCATCCCCAGCGTCATGAAGTTGGCCCACTCGGTCATGTTGGCCTTGCCCAGAATCACCGCGCCCGCCGTGCGCAGCCGGGCCACCAGCGGCGCGTCCACCGTGGGCACATGCGCGGCCATCAGGGCGCTGCCCGCCGTCGTGGGCAGGCCCGCCACGTCGATGTTGTCCTTGATCAGTATGGGACAGCCGTGCAGGGGGCCGCGTTTCTCCGGTTCCAGGGCGTCCAGCGCGTCGGCAGTGGCGCGGGCGTAGGGATAAACGGTGATCACGGCACGCAGCCGGGGGTTCAGGGCTTCCAGACGGTCCAGATAGGTGCGCGTCACCTCGCCGCAGGTCAGGTCACCGCGCCGGGTGGCGTCGGCCAGATCGGTGGCGTCCAGATCGAGGATGGGATCGGGCAGGGGCAGGGTCATGCGTGACACTTTAGCGGCAGGGCTGGAGGCGGGGCTGTGGGGGGTGATGCGGTGGGGGGACCACCCAGACAAGCTCCCGCGCCTCTCCGCCTCTGGACACCGCCGACTTTGCGGCAATTCCAGCGCCGTGCGCTAGCCTCACGGTCATGAGTGAGCGCCGTGAGTAGAGCCGTGCCCCCGTCCGGGTCTGAATCTGTTGCATCCGAGTCTGGCGGCTCTGGACCAATCATCCCTGGGTCCATCACTGTCGCCTTTCAGGGCAATCCCGGCGCATACGGCGAGATCGCCGCGCTGAACGCTGTCCCGGAGGCTGGAGCGGAGAGACAGACACGCGGCTACCCCATCTTTCACGGCGTGGCGCAGGCGGTGGAGAGCGGCGAGGCGCAGTACGGCGTGCTGCCGGTGGAAAACAGCCTGATGGGCGCGATTCATCAGGCCATCGACCTGCTCAGCGACACCGAGCTGTACGTGATCGGCGAGGTGGTGGTGCGCGTCAGCCACTGCCTGATGGCGCTGCCGGGGGTAGAACTGGCGGACCTGAAGAGCGTGGCCAGCCAGCAGCCCGCGCTGGACCAGTGTACCGGCCTGATTCGCAAGTACAACCTGCAACCCGTGGCCGCCCACGACACCGCCGGAAGCGCG
This sequence comes from Deinococcus marmoris DSM 12784, assembly GCF_000701405.1. Taxonomy (GTDB): domain Bacteria; phylum Deinococcota; class Deinococci; order Deinococcales; family Deinococcaceae; genus Deinococcus; species Deinococcus marmoris. Next base: position 26,562 of record NZ_JNIV01000054.1, on the reverse strand, counting down.
CGCGAACTGGCCGAACGCGGGGCGGCGGGCGGCGGGCAGGGCGAGGCCGCCATCGCCTCCCGCCGCGCCGCCGAACTGTACGGCCTGAATATCCTGGCCCACGAGATCGAGGACGAGCCGTTCAACTACACCCGCTTCATGGTGCTGTCCAAACACGAACCCGCGCCCAGCGACGTGCCGCACAAGACCAGTCTGGTGTTCGCCGTGCGCCACACCCCCGGTTTTCTGGTAGAGACCCTGAACGAGCTGAGCGGCCTGAACCTGAGCCGCATCGAGAGCCGCCCGCGCCGGGACCGTGCCTGGAGCTACCTGATGTACGTGGACATTGAGGGCGACGCCCGTGACCCCAAGGTGGCTCAGGGACTGGCGGGGGTGCTGCGCAAGGCCAGTTACGCCAAGATCATCGGCAGCTACCCACGGGCAATGGAAACGGTGGGCTAGAGGCTGACCTGAAATGGCCTCACCTCTGACCCTCCTTCGCCAGCTTTTTCTGTCACCGCCTGCCTGCCGCGATTTACGGCAGTTGGAGGCAGCGGTACGCAGCAAAACGGTGCTGATCACGGGCGCGTCCTACGGCATCGGGGAGGCGACAGCGCGGCTGCTGGCCTCGTGCGGCGCGGAGGTGCTGCTCCTGGCACGCAGCGGGGAGCGGTTGGAAGAGGTGGCGGCTCAGATTCGAGCGGCGGGTGGGAAGGCCAGTGTCTATCAATTGGATTTGACCGATGCGCAGGCAGTCAAGGCCGTGGCCGCGCAGATCGAGTCAACCCATCCCCGCATCGACGTCATCATCAGCAACGCGGGGCATTCCATTCGCCGCCAAGTCCTGCACAGCGCCGAGAAGGATGATCTGGGCCGCCTGCTGGCCGTCAATTTCACTGGGCCTGCCGCGCTGCTGCTGGCGCTGTTGCCGCGCATGGTGGCGCGGGGCGGTGGAGTGATCGTCAGCGTCTCCAGCGCCTCGGCCCTGCCGCCGGGCATTCCGCGCTGGGCGGCGTACCAGGGCAGCAAGGCGGGCTTTGACCTGTGGCTGGGCAGTCTGGGCAATGAGCTGCGCGGACGTGGCGTGCGCGTTGCCAGCGTGTATCTCCCTCTGGTTCGTACCCGCATGATCGCGCCTACCCGCGCCTATCGCCTCGCCCCGGCCCTGACCCCACTGGAAGCCGCGCAGTCGGTGGTTTATCCACTCGTCAAGCCCGTGCGGCGGGTGGCTCCGTGGTGGCTGGGGGGACAACAGGTGGCAGCACTGCTATTTCCAAATGTGCTGGACGGGGCGCTCGGCAGGCTGGAAGAGATGGAGCGGCAGCTCACGCGAGGGCGAAGAAAATGAGCCTACTGTCAGCCACCCGGCGCATGGGTGTCCTCGGCCCCCAGCCCGTTCAGAACACACTGGGACTGGTCTGGACGGTTCTCCGGCATGGGCCGACGCTGTACGCGCTGGCCGCTTGGAACGCGCACCGGATGCCGAATGCTGTGGCGCTGGTGGACGGGGATGGACCGCTGACCTACGCGCAGTTGCTGAAGCGGGCAGACGGAATGGCCGCCGCCCTTTCCCGCCGGGTCAAACCGGGCGAAGCGGTGGGCCTCCTATGTGGCAACAGCGCAGATTTCGTGGCGGCGCTACTGGCCTGCGTTCGCATCGGCGCGCGAACCGTTCTGCTCAATACTTCCTTTTCTGCTACCGAAATTGGGCGTGTGGGGCGTGAACAGCGCCTGCGCCTGCTGATCTGCGACGGCGACTGGCCGGAGCGGCTGCGCGGGGAACTGGATGCGGGGCCGACGATCCTGCCACTCAATGAGTTAAAAACCACGAACGCGAAATCTCCCCCATTGCGCCTGCCCCGCATCGGCCTGCTGGTCCTGCTGACTTCCGGCAGCACGGGAACGCCAAAAGCCGTGCGCTCGCGCGTAGGTCTGCGGGCCGGTCTAGCGGTGGCGGGCGCATTGCTGGATGCCCTACCACTGCGGGCGGGTGCGCCGACGCTGCTGCCCCTGCCGCTGTTCCACGGGCACGGGCTGGCGGCGCTGGGCATGGGTCTGGCGCTGGGCGCACCCCTGCACCTGTGCCGCCCCAACGCGCAGGAGATGTGGCGCACCTTGCGGGAGGAGGGCATCGAGATTCTGGTCCTTGTTCCCACCCTCCTCCACCGGCTCCTGGACGCGCCGGATAAGCGGGCTGCGCCTGCACTTCGGGCGATCATCTGCGGCTCGGCCCCGCTGGGCGCATCGCTGGCGACGGCGGCGCTGGACCACTTCGGGGACGTGCTGTTCAACCTCTACGGCTCCACCGAAACGGGCCTGATCTCGCTGGCGCGGCCCGCAGATCTGCGGGCCGCGCCGGGGGGCGTGGGCCGGGCGCTGCCAGGGGTCAACCTTGAGCTGGATGGAAACATGGGGCGCGTGATCGTGGACGGACACGACACGGGCGATCTGGCTTCCCGTGACGCGGCGGGCCGCCTGACCCTGCATGGCCGCGCCGACGAACTGCTGATCTGCGGCGGCGAGAACGTGTTTCCGGCCAGCCTGGAAGAACGAATTGCTGCGCTGGAAGCGGTGGCCGAATGCGCCGTGGTGGGCATCCCCTGCGCCGAGTTCGGGACAGGCATCCACGCCTTTGTCGTGCTGAAACCCGGTTGCGAGATCACGCCCACACAGCTTCAGGACGAGTTGCGCACACTCCTGCCGCGCATGTTCCGCCCGCAGAAGATCACGCTTGTGGACGCGCTGCCCCGCACGCAAACGGGAAAGCTACTGCGCTCGCGTCTGCCCGCAAAATCAGACATGGAAGAGGGCGTTACAGACGTGCGTTCTCCGCCGTAACGCCCTATTCAGTCTTTAGCTCAGTCGGCAGGAACAGCCATCGCTTCCGCCACCCGCGCAGGCAGCGCTTTCCGGCCCAGGATCAGATCGGCAGCCTTTTCCGCGATCATGATGGTAGGCGCATTGGTGTTGCCACGCGTAATCACGGGCATCACGCTGGCGTCGGCGATCCACAGATTTTCCAGACCACGGACACGCAATTCGTCGTCCACCACGGCCAGATCGTCGTTGCCCATCTTGCAGGTGCCGACGGGATGGTAGATGGTCATGGCCTGCTCGCGGATGTAATTTTCCAGATCGGCGCGTTCGGTCACGGCCTCGCCGGGCATCACTTCACTCAGGCGGTAGCTGGACAGGGCTTCTGTGTCGCCCACTTTGCGGGCCAGTTCCACCCCAGCAATCAGCACGTCCATGTCGTGCGGGTCCGAGAGGTACTCCGGTTCGATCAGCGGGCGGGCCTGCGGATCGGCGCTGACAATCCGAATCTGGCCCCGGCTGCGGGGAGCCACCAGCGAGGGCAGCAGCGTGTAATGGTATCCGTCCAGCTCGGCAAAACCGTGATCCACGAACAGCGCCGCGCCGTTGTGGAATTGCAGGTCCGGGGCAGGCAGCGACGGATCGGTCTTCATAAAGCCGCCCGTCTCACCAACGTTGCTGCACAGCATTCCGCGTTGCTCGGACATGTACAGGGTCATCTGGGCCTCGCTCGTGGCGTCCTTCAATCCGGCTGTCTCGGTGTCGTAGACCACGGGCACGAACAGATGGTCTTGCAGGTTCTGGCCCACCCCTGGCAGATCGTGCAGCACTTCCACGCCCACCGCTTCCAGTTGCGCCCGCTCGCCCACGCCCGACAGCATCAGCAGATGCGGGCTGGTGATCGCACCCGCCGCCAGAATGACGCCCTTACCGGCCATGACCTGCCGGGTTTCTGTGCCGTCCAGATATTCCACGCCCACGGCCTTCTTGCCCTCAAAGAGAATTCGGGTGACATGCGCGCCTGTGCGGGCTTCCAGCTTGCCGGGGCCGCTGCCTGCCAGGGCTGGCCGCAGGTACGCCACCGCCGCCGAGTGCCGCGCGCCGCCCTTCTGGGTCACATGGAAACGGCCCACGCCTTCCATGTTCTCGCCGTTGAAATCATCGTTGGCAGGGTGGCCCAGTTCCTTGAACCCCTCGGTGATGGCGTCGCAGATTTCATGGGTGTAGCGGCGGTTCTCGACGTGCAGCGGGCCGCCCGCGTTGTGGAATTCACTGGCCCCATCCTCGAAATCCTCGGCCTTCAGGAAGTACGGCAGCACGTCGTCGTAGCCCCAACCGTGATTGCCCGCCGCCGCCCAGCCGTCGTAATCGGCGCGGTGGCCGCGAATGTAGATCATGGCGTTGATGCTGCTGCTGCCGCCCAGCATCTTGCCGCGCGGCCAGTACAGCTTGCGCCCGTTCAGGTGTTCCTGCGCCTCGGTCTCGTAATTCCAGTCCAGTGGAGACTTAAACAGCTTGGGAAAGGCGGCGGGGATGTGGATTTCGGGCGTTTCGTCGGGCACCCCGGCTTCCAGCAGCAGCACCTGCGCCCCACTTTCCTGCAAACGGGCGGAAACGGCACAGCCGCCCGAACCCGCCCCAATCACCACGTAGTCGTAACTCTGCTGGGCGGAACTCGCCTGACCGTCTGGACTGTGATTGCTTGGACTGTGATTGCTCTGCATCTCTGAAGCCTCCGCGCGACTGGGTGAGGACGGCAGGCCAGAGGGGGCCGACAGCTTCGGCACACGACAGGTCAGGGCCACCGGGATTAAGTTCGCGTTCGGGCAAAGTATAGAACCGGGCCGGGCCGGACATTGGAGGGCACCCTCCAGAACCCGGGCCAGCCGACGCTGGAAGCGCGCTCAGCAGCCCAGATACAGGCTGCGTCAGATTAGATTTCCAGGTGTTGCCAGCACCCTTCAATCGGAGTCCAGCTCAATTCGAGTTCGGCTCAGTTCAGCCGCTCGGGATCATCCTCCGGTGAGGGCGGCGCGGCAAAGGCGCTCAGTTCCGGCGGCATGTCGTCGAACAGGTCACGCCACTGCGTCCCGTCAAAGGTCACCTCCGATTCCATGAAGGTCTGAGACAGCGGATCGGGGTCCTGCAAGGCGTCCTCGGGAAGGTCCAGGCGCACGGCGGTGGGAACGGGCAGACTCTGGCCCTCGGGCACGTTCAGCTCGTCGCCGTAGATCTCGGTCAGCATCTGGGCGGTCCACTCGGCCCACTCGTCAGCGGTTCCGGCCCCGGTGGCGTCACGCAGTTCGCCCTCGATACGCTCCCGGTGTTCTGCGGGCACGTCGTCCTCAAATTCCACGCGCCCGTCGGCGTACACGGTCACGCCCACCGTCGCCATGTCGAAGATGTTGGCGAGTTCGGGGGGCAGGTGGCTGCCGTCCACCTCCGCGTCGGGGTCCGCGTAACTGGTCCAGGCTTCGCCGTCCAGGCTGTAGGTATCGGACTCCATGACCGGGATGAATTCCACACCCGAGCGGATGGCGAACACGCCGCTCAACGGATTTTGCAGCGGGGCGGGCAGGCGCAACTCGAAAGTGCTGCGGCGGACCAGCGGCACCGGGGCGGCGTCGTCCTCCATGCGGTCCCGGTGAATCTCGGTCCACAGTTCCTCGGTCTCGCCGTGCCACTCACGCGCCACTTCCTCCAGCGCCTCCAGCAGTTCCTCGGGCGGATCGGGTTCGATGTCGATGCGCCCGGCCTGCCAGTGTTCGGCGGCAAACTGCCCGATCAACTCGCCCTGAAGGTTGAAAGCCGCGTTGTTCTGCAAAGCCGACATGACCTGCTGCGGACTGCGCGGCGCGGCCAGGGTCTCCCAGCGCGCGCCGTCAAAGGAATGCCGCTGCTCACGCAGACGGATCGCACCGCCCTCAACTGGAATGGAGACCTGTTCGCTGTTGCTGCCCTGCGGCCCCAGCGCCAGCTCGCCCGTGATGCGGCGCAGGTCCGGCACGGCGATGGCCTCCACATCTTCCACCGTGGACAGCGTGCCGCCCTGGGTGCTGGAAAGCAGCAGCGACGTGCGGTACTCGCTGGCCCAGGCCGGGCCACTGGATTGCGTGGCCTTCAGCGCGTCCACGATGGTCTGAGTCAATCCAGCGTCATCCGGCCCCCGCACCAGCGAGACCTCGCCTGACGCGTCCAGTTGCGCCTCGAAGGGATGGACGGTGGGCATCAGGCCCAGTTGTTTGCGTCGTTTGGCTTCACCCATAAGGCGTGCAGTATTTCAGAGAATGAATGGGTTCTCTGCGGTGACCGCACATCGTCAGGGAATTCGGAAGATACCGAGAAAGAGCAGACCGCCCATCCCAAAGCACGCCGGGACCACCAGAGGAATCAGAGCCGTTGCCAGACCTACCCTCAAGGACAGAGAGGGGAAGCGCGAAATGCCCCAGAGTACGGGCAATCCCAGAGAGGACAGAAAGGTGGTGCGCGTCAGATCAGCGGAGTAATCAGAGGAGTCAGAGGTGAAAAGCTGGAAGACTCCCATCAGCACGGCCAGCACGGTTGCCAGTGCGGGCAGGACGGCCCAGCGGCGATCCCCCACTGCCAGCCAGCCCAGCAGCCAGCCCGCCACAAGAAAAGACGCAAACCAGCGAGAATCTTGCAACAGATATAGGCCGGGCACAGCCTTTAGCCTTCCTCAGTCTGCCGCTTCGATGCTGTCGTTGTACTCGCGCGGATCAGAGATAAAGCCGCTGACTGCGCTGGCCGCCACTGTCGCGGGCGAGGCCAGATAAATAGCCGCCGTGGGATCACCCATGCGTCCGACAAAGTTGCGGTTGGTGCTGGAGATACACACGTCGTCCGGCCCCAGCACGCCGCTGTGCATGCCCAGGCATGCGCCGCAACTTGGGTAGCTTACGCTGGCCCCGGCGTCCACGAAGATTTCGAGCAGGCCCTCGCTGGCTGCCTGCTTCCAGATTAGTTGGGTGGCGGGGACCACGATCATCTGCACGCCCTCGGCCACCTTGCGGCCTTTCAGGATGCGGGCCACGTCGCGCAGATCGCCGATGCGCCCGTTGGTGCAACTGCCCACGTAGGCGTGGGTGACGGCAATCTTGTCGCTGCCCGCCACGCGCCCGTTGCTGGGGATGTTCGGGTAAGCCACGGTGGGTTCCACGGCGGAGGCGTCCACATCGACAACCACGCGGTACTTGGCGTCCGCGTCCGAGGTGTATTCGGTGTAGTCGCCGGGGCTGATGCCGCGCTCTTGCAGGTAGGCGCGGGTGGTGTCGTCCACCGCCACGATGCCGGTCTTGCCGCCCGCCTCGATGGCCATGTTGGTCAGGGTGTAACGCCCTTCCATATCCAGGTTGTCGATGTACTCGCCCACCCATTCCATCACCAGATAATTCGCGCCGTCGGCCCCGATGCGCTTGATGACTTCCAGGACCACGTCTTTGGGCGTCACGCCCGGTTGCGTCTGGCCCGTGACCCTGATCAGCATGGTCTCGGGGACCTTGAACCACACGCGGCCCGCGTAAATGGCCCCGGCCAGATCGGTGCTGCCCACGCCCGTGGCAAAGCAGCCCAGCGCCCCGGCGTTGCATGTGTGGGAGTCGCCACTGACCAGCGTCTGCCCCGGCTTGATCAGACCGGTGTTCTCCAGCACCACATGGGCAATGCCGCCGCGCCCCACATCGTAGAAGTGCTTGATGCCCTTTTCCTTGACCCAGGACTTGAGCTTCTGGTACATCTGCGCGGCCTTGATGTTCATGGCCGGGACCGAGTGATCGGGAATGGCCACGATCTGATCGGGATTGAAGACCCGGTCCATGCCGCGCTCTTCCAGCATCCGCAGGGCAGCGGGCGTGGTGATCTCGTGGCACAGCACCCAGTCGGTCTTGCACTCGATCAGTTGGCCGGGCACCAGCACGTCATGGCCGCTGTGGGCCGCCAGAATCTTTTCCGCAATCGTCATTCCCATGTGTCGTTCCTCCCCATCACCAAAGCTCTTCCATCGTCAAATCTTCCAGGCGCGCTGCTGGCGCTTTTCCGCCGCCATGACCCGATGAACATGCCCGCGAGTCTAGCGCCTGACCAGATGAGTGCGGCCCGAGGCGGGATAGATGGCAGGGCTAACGCAAGGTCAGTGGGCGGGGCGGAATATGCGGCAAGCTGCAAGGCAAACCCCTCAGTCTGCTCCGCAGCCAGCTCCCCTCAAAAGGGAGCCAGGGGGCCTGAAAGATCGTCCAGTGCAGGAATCTCCTTGCCTCCCTTCTAAGGGGAGGTCCCCCGAAGGGGGGGAGGGGTCAAGCGGGCATGGCGATTCCAGAACCGGATTGGGGACTTTGCGGTAGCCCTGGGATAGATGGGCCACGCCGCCCCAGGTTGAACTTCATCCCCCACTGGCCCCGTCCGCGAAGGTGGGCCGTGACTCTAGCCGTAAACCGCGCCGGGCCGCTAAACTAAGGGCTGTGCTGAATCTGCTGCGGAAGCCCGCTGTCCATGCCGCCGAACTCGATGAGGGTCTGGCCGCGCTGGGACTGGACGGCACGCAGCACCTGATCGTCCACGCCAGCCTGAAGTCCTTCGGCACGCTGGACGGCGGTCCCCGGACATTGGTGGATACGCTCTGGCGGCGCACGGCCACGCTGGTGGCCCCGGCCTTTTCCTACAACACGCTGCTCAACCGGCCCGGCAGCGTGGCGCACGCCAAATTCCACCGCGACACACGTGTCAGCCGCGACATCGGGCGGGTGTCGCAGGAACTGGTGGAGCGGCGCGACGCCCTGCGCTCGTTTCACCCCACCCTCAGCTTCGTGGCGCTGGGCGACGAGGCGGCGCGGATCACGGCGGCCCAGTCGCTGAACAGCCCGTACCAGCCCATCGGGGCGCTGTATGACCTGAACGGCTACGCGCTGCTGATCGGCGTGGATTTCGGCAGCAACACCAGCGTCCATTACGGCGAGTATCTGGCCGGAATCCCGATGCTGACGCGTTACGTGCCGCTGGACGGTCAGGTGCTGCCCACCGCCTTTCCCAACTGTTCTGCGGATTTCGACAACCTGCTGCCTGAGATGGAATTCAAGTTTCGTTCGACGCGCGTCGGCCCGTCCACGTTGCGGCTGTACCGCGTGCGCGATCTGGTAGACAGCACCGTGCGCCTGCTCCAGCGTGACCCCGAGGCGCTGCTGTGCCAGTACAAGGGCTGCCGCTGCCAGGAAGTGCGCCAGACGGTGCGGCGTGATGGGCTGAAGCCCCGGCTGCATGTGGGGCTATAAGGCGTCACCGAATCAGGAATTGAGCCACGCCCGCGCTCCCTCCTCGTTGTGAACGAAACGGATCAGCGGGTGGGATGAATGTTCGTGGGCCAGTTCCGCGAAGCGCTCGCCGTGCGCCGCGAAGTCCGGCAGCACCAGCGCCACGCGCAGGCGGTAATTGGTGAACTTCTGAAACGCCTCGCCCGCCAGCCCGGTCTTCAGATCGAAGAACTCCGGCGAGAGGTCCGCTTCCGTCAGGATCAGGCCGTCCAGATCGTAGGCCGCGCCGATCAGGGCGTGGATGTCATCCAGGCCACGCAACGACAGGCTCAGTTCACGGACGGTCTGAATTCTGGGTGCTTCATCTGGGTTCATGCTGAATGCAGCGTATTACGGCCTCCGTTTGTTTCGTGAAGGGACCGGGATAGCGCCGGTCCCTTCACTCCACGCCCGGAACCCGTTTTTCTCCCTCTCGCTCTCGTCATGAACAGACGCCCATGAGGACGCTATTCCTCTGCTGGCGCAGCTCTGCGAGTCCCGCTCGGATTTTCAGGTGTCTTCAACACCTTCTGATCGGAATCTGTATAACAAAGCCAGCGTCTGCGAAACTGGGCGCATGACTTCTTCTGACCGCACCCCCGATGACCACCTTCCCGACAACCGCAGCGGACGCGCCCAACTGGCCCTCGCCCGCCTGCTGCCCAAACTGTTCCGGGGCGGGCAGGCGTTCGTGGGCGTGGAGGCCAGCCTGAGCGGCCTGGACGCCGGGACGGCGGCGCGTGTGCCGGACGGGCTGCCGCACAGCGTCCTGGGACTGCTGGCGCATGTGAACTGGTGGAACCGCTGGATGCTGGACACCATCGAGATGGGACAGGCGCAACCCTACCCCGCCCACGCCGCCGACACCTGGCCGCAGGTGGGGGCCGACGACTGGGGGCGCGTGAAGAACGAGTTCTACGAGTTGCTGGCCCGCGTGGACGCGCACGCCTCAAGGCCCGATCTGGCCAACCCGGTCAACCACGAGGAAACGATTGGCGAGCTTCTGGCCGACTTCGCGCTGCACACCGCCCACCATTTCGGGCAGATCGTGACCGTGCGGCAGGTGCTGGGCGCGTGGCCCCCCCCCGGAGGAGGCGATAGCTGGTGAACGAATCTCAGACCGCAGGGATCTTCGGCAGGGCGGTGGGCAACCTGTACCGGGGCGGCCCGGCCAACGTGTCCTGGGAACACGCGCTGGAAGGGCTGGAGGCCGGGGACGCCGCACGCACGCCCAACCACCTGCCCCACAGCGCCGCGCAACTGGTGGCGCATGTCCAGTTCTGGCAGGCGCATCTGCTGGACACGCTGGCCGGGAAGCAACCCGCCACGCCCGAACACGCGGCGGGAGGCTGGCCCATGCCGGGCGACTGGGAAACCCTGCGGGCCACCTTCCTGCGAGACGCCACGAAATTGCGTGCCCACGCCCGCGATCCCGAACTCTGCGCCGCCCTGAACCGCGAGGGCGTGCCCCACGCCGCCCTGCTCACCACTTACGCCGGACACAGCGTCTACCATCTGGGGCAGGTGGTGGCCGTCCGGCAGGCGCTGGGGCTGTGGCCGCCGCCGGGTGGGGGCGATACATGGTAGGGCGGGGGCAGCCCAGCAGGACGCGCGGCTTCGAGGTGGTGACCGGCGAACACCGCCAGCACCCAAATACCGAGATTCACCCGCCCAGCCGGGGTTCGCGTCACTCTGCCGGGTACGATCTGCACACGCCGACTGGCTTCACACTTCCGCCTGCGGCCACAGCCATTGTCGTCACCGATCTCAGAGCATACATGCAGCCAGACGAGGTTCTGTCGGTCTATCCGCGCTCGTCCGTGGGCCTGCGCGGCGTCATGCTCACGAACACGGTGGGCATCGTGGACGCCGACTATTACGCCAATGCCGCCAACGACGGCAACATCCGCCTCTCGCTTCATAACATCGGCCCGGAGACCTTCACGGCGCAGGCGGGAGACCGCATCGCGCAGGCCATATTCACGAAGTACCTGCTGGCCGATGGCGACGACTTTGCGACTGGCCCCGAACGGCTGGGCGGGCACGGCCACACTGGGCGCTGAGGCGGCTGACCCCATTCAACCCTGATCTCGTTCAACCCTGACCCCATTCAACTCTAGGATGGCCCCATGTCCAACGTCTTCTACCGCTCGCGCAAACCCTACCCCGTCGCCAGCCATGCGGAGGGCGTCTACATCTTCGACGACAGCGGAAAGCGCTACCTGGACGGCAGTTCCGGCGCGCTCGTCGCCAACATCGGGCATGGGCGGGCGGCGGTGGCGGACGCGATGGCGGCGCAGGCGCGGCGGCTGGCCTTTGTCCACGGTTCGCAGTTTTCCAGTGACGTGCTGGAGGAGTACGCCTCACGCCTCGCCGCCTTTCTGAAGCTGCCCGATTTCCGCTTCTGGGCCGTCTCCGGCGGTTCGGAGGCCACCGAGAGCGCCATTAAACTGGCCCGCCAGTACCACGCCGAGCGGGGCGAGACGGGGCGCTACCGCATCGTCACGCGCAGGCCCAGTTATCACGGCGCGTCGCTGGGGGCGCTGGCGGCGTCGGGCATGGGCGCGCGGCGCGAGCTGTACACGCCGCTGATGAACGAGGCCGCGTGGCCCAAACTCGCCAAGCCTGACCCCGCACTGTCCGGCGAACAGGATGCCGAACGCTTACGCACCCTGCTGGAAGAACTGGGACCCGACACGGTGGCCGCCTTCATGTGCGAGCCGGTGGTAGGCGCTTCGGACGCGGCGCTGGCCCCGAATACGGGCTATCACGCGCAAATTGCCGAAATCTGCCGCGAATACGGCGTGCTGTTTATTGCCGACGAGGTCATGTGCGGCATGGGCCGCTGCGGAGAGCCGCTGGCCGTTCGACTGGGCAGAGAGGTGACCCCTGACGTCGTGGTACTGGGCAAGGGGCTGGCCGCCGGATACGCCCCCCTGGCCGGATTGATGGCCAGCCCCGCCGTCCACGACACCGTGATGAACGGCTCCGGGGCCTTCAAACACGGTTTTACCTACGCGGGTCACCCGATCAGCGTGGCGGCGGGTTTAAGCGTGCTAGACATCGTCGAGAACGAACAGCTTGTGGAAGCGGCAAATGAGCGCGGCGCTCAGCTTCTCGGAGGTTTACAGGGGTTGCAGGCGAAGTATCCCCAGATTCTAGAGGCGCGCGGTCACGGCCTGCTGCTGGGACTGGTGCTGGGCGATCCCGCAACCGGACAGGCGTTCGAGACTCCGGGGCTGGGGGACCGGGTGGCGGCGGCGGCGCGGGCACGCGGCCTGATCACCTATCCCGGCTCCGGCGCGGTGGACGGCGTGCGCGGCGATCACCTGCTGCTGGGGCCACCGCTGAGCATCACGGCTGCGGAGGTGGACGAGATGCTGGCGGGTCTGGACGGGGCCTTGGCAGACACGCGGGGCTGAGGGCGGAAACGCTGGTCACACGCCCCCTCACCCTTCCGGCGCTCCGCGCCTCCCTCCCTCTCCCACAAGGGGCGAGGGGATTGAAACTTCCACGCCCTGCGTACCGGGCACCGCTTCCCATGTTTTCCCACACCCTACACCCTACAGCCACACCCCATTCACCTTTTCCGCCGCTTCTCTGCCCCCACCAGACGCACAAAATTGAGCAGCCGGGGCGCACGGTTCCACCGCTTGCGGTCCCCAGCCACGCGCCAGACCCATTCCACACCCAGTTTGCGGGTCCAGGCGGGGGCCAGCTCCGCCGTTCCAGCCAGCACGTCGATCACGCCGCCGCAGCCGATCATCACGGGCACGCCCAGCACGCCGCGCCACTCCTGGTTAAAGACCTCCTGCCGCCCCGCGCCCATCGCGGTCAGGAGCAGATTCGCGCCGCTTTCGCCCACCAGCCGGGCCACGCGCTCGTCGTCCTCCGGGCCAAAGTAGCCGTGGTGGATTCCAGCCACCGTGACGCCGTAATCGCGGGCTGCATTCTGGGCGGCGGCCTCGGCCACACCGGGTTTTGCGCCCAGGAAGAACACGCGCAACTCCGCGCCGTGCTGTTCCATCAGGCCCCTCACGATGTCGAAGCCGGGGGCGCGCGGCACCTCCTGACCGTGAAGCTGTTTGGCCGCATACACGATGCCCACGCCGTCCGCCGTAACCAGATCGGCGTCCTGAACGGCCTGGGCGAATTCAGGATGACTGCGCGACTGCACGATGATTTCCGGGTTCAGGGTCACGACGGTGTGCGGCGCGCGGGCCGGGTCCACCAGCCAGCCGCCCAGCAGCGTCAGCGTGCCTTGCAGATCAATCACGTCCAGTGGCAAGTCGAACAGCCGCAGGCGCGGGCGGGGGGCAGGAGAGGACATTCGAGGAGGATTCTAAACGTTCGCGCCCTACAGGGGCGTCTGTTTCTTGGTTTCGAGGGAGGGAGCAGAAGGGGTGCGCCGCAGAAAATACCCTGGGAAACCGCCCAGCAACGGCGTTTCTCCCCTGGCACTGCGCCCCCGCTTGCGTTCCCCGGCAGCAATTGGGGCATACTGAGCCGCATATGTTGCCCGGAGCATTTGGAACCCTGCCTGAGACGGCGCAGGCACAGGTCATGGCGGCGGGGCGGGTGGGGCGCTGGGCGCGGGCCGGGCTGCTGTTTCACCCGGAAGACGCCGCCGAGACGCTGTTTGTGATCCTGCGCGGCGCGGTGCGGCTGTACCGCCTGGGGTCCGGGGCGCGTGAGGTCACTCTGGACGTGCATGGCCCCGGTGCGCTACTGGGTGTCTCTGCCCTGACCCCCGGCGAGAGCTACAACGTCTACGGCGAGGCGATGGATGACGTGGAGGCCCTGATGCTGGGCCAGGACGCCCTGCACCGCCTGACGGGCGCGCAACCGGCGGTGGGCGTGGCCCTGACCGAGCAGATCACCCGCCAGACGCGCGGCGTGCAGGAACGCCTGTCCGGTCTGGTCTTTTTAGAGGTCTCGCAGCGGCTGGCGCTGGCGCTGCTGAATCTGGCCGAACGCGAGGGCGGCTGGCCGGAGGAAGGGCCGATTGCCCTGAAAGACCGCGTCTCGCACCAGGACCTGGCCTATGTGGTGGGCAGCACGCGTGAGACGATTACCAAGCTGCTGGGAGACTTCCGCACACGTGGGCTGCTGGACCTGGGCTACCGCCGTATTATCCTGACCGACAAGGGAGGCCTGCAAAGGGCCTCACGGGAATCGCTGCGCTAGGTAGGGCTTTGAGATGAACCAGAAACTGATCCCCGGTTTGCGCCGGGGCGGGAAGGAATGGGCGGTATGGCGCGGAATATAGCGGCGGAGTACAGGGCCGGAGGGCTGGAAGAGTTCTTCCGTCTTCCGGTGGACGCAATGAAACAGGCTCAGACCGAGGTCAGGTCAGACCTTGACCGGGGGGCGCTGGCAGAGGCTTTGCGCCAGTATCACCAGAATCTGGGAACGCTGGACAGGACCGTGGAGGAGGCGCTGTCCCGGCTGGCCCACCCCGCGTCCAGGGTGATCGTGACCGGGCAGCAGGCGGGGGCACTGACCGGCCCGGCCTACAGCGTCCACAAAGGCGCAGACGCCGCGCTGCTGGCCCGCAGCCTGAACACCGAAGATGCCCCGGTGGTGGCGATCTACTGGGTGGCCAGCCAGGACCACGACGCGGCAGAGGTGGCCAGCACCAGCCTGCTGGACATGTCGGAAGTGCTGCACCGCCTGACGCTGGACGTGCCCGAAGGTGTGCCGGTGGGCCGCGTGCCGTGGCAGCAGGAATGGACCGCTCAGGCTCTGGCCTTGCTGGACGCTTTCGATGCGCCGCCCGAATACACCGCCGCTGTGCGGGCGCGCATTCTGCGGGCGGTAGAGGCGGGCGGGAGCTACGCCGACGTCTTTGCACGCCTGATTCACGGTCTGCTCTCCCCTGCTGGCCTTGTCGTGCTGGACCCCCTGCACCCCGCGCTGGCCCGGTTGATGGCCCCCACCCTGGCGCGTGAACTTGAGAACCCGCTGGCCTCCTCGGCAGCCATCGAGGACGCGGCGGCGCGGCTTCTGGCCCAGGGTTTCACCCCGCAACTGCGCCGCGCGGCAGGGGCCACCAACCTGTTTGTCGAGGAAGAGGGTGGCCAGCGGCGACTCCTCAAGCTGGACGGGCAGACTTTCAGCACCGACACCCGCGAGTACACCCGCGCCGATTTGCTGGCCGTGCTGGACGCCGATCCCAGTCGCCTGACCCCGGCGGCGGGTCTGCGCCCAGCAGTTCAGGACGCGCTGCTGCCCACGCTGGCCTTCGTGGTGGGGCCAGGGGAAATCGCGTATGGCGCGCAACTGCGGGAGGTCTACGAACTGCACGGCCTGAAGCAGCCGGTGCTGTGGCTGCGCCTGACCGTGACGTGGCTGGAGCCGAACGTGGCCCGCCTGCTGAGGCGACTGGGCGCGACGGCTGCCGAGCTTCAGACCGATCCCGAGGGTGTCCTGGGCCACGCCCTGGCCCGTGAACGCGGCGCGGAAGCGGTCACGTCCAAGAAACTGGCGGAGATAGATGCCCAGCTCCGCGCCGTGATGGACGAAATTGCCGCCCTCGATCCCACCCTCGTCGGCGCGGCGGAGCGCACCCGCTCCCGCGTGACCGGGCGGGTCAGCCGCCTCCAGACCCAGGCAGTGCGCGCGCTGGCACGTCAGGAAAATGACCGCAGCGGGCAACTTACCCGGCTCAAGGCACATCTGCTGCCGGGCGGTACACCCCAGGAACGCGAGATGAACTTCCTGACCTATCTGCTCAAGCACGGTGAAAAGCCGCTGGAGCTGCTGCTGGCGCTGGAGCCGGGGTGGCGGGGAGAGATCGAGATCCCGTGACCAGGATGGGGAGGAACGGCGTTCTCATTCCTCCCCACCGCTTGCCTACGCCCTGGGCACCTCCACGTCGAACAGCGCCCGCACGAAATCCTGACTGTCGAAGGGTTGCAGATCACTGGCGCTCTCGCCCACGCCGATGAACTTGATCGGCACGCCCAACTCGCGCACGATGGGAATCAGGATGCCGCCCTTGGCCGTGCCGTCCAGCTTGGTGACGATCACGCCGGTCAGGGGCGTGGATTCGTGGAATTTCTTGGCCTGTTGCAAGCCGTTCTGGCCGGTCACGGCGTCCAGCACCAGCCAGACCTCGGCGGGTTCGCCCGGATCGGCCTTCTCGATCACGCGGCGCACCTTCTTCAACTCTTCCATCAGGTTGTGCTTGTTGTGCAGGCGTCCAGCGGTGTCAACGAACAGCAGATCCGTGCCACGGGCGGCGCGGGCGGTGGCGGCGTCGTAGGCCACGGCGGCGGGGTCTCCGCCATCGGTGCCCTGCACCACCGGCACGCCCAGGCGGTCTCCCCATTCGCCCAGTTGCGCCCCGGCAGCGGCGCGGAAGGTGTCGCCCGCCGCGAACATCACGCTGTTGCCCCGGCCCATGTAGTACTGGCCCAGCTTGGCAATGGTAGTGGTCTTGCCCACGCCGTTGACGCCGATTACCATGATCACATGTCCACTGGGCTGCACCGACACCCTGCTGGCCTGCGGCGAGAAGCCCAGCTTGCGGAATTCGGCGCGGCTGGCGTTCGGCTCGAGTTGCAGGGTCAGGGCGTCCATCAGCGCCTGCTGCATGTTCTTGCCCTCGCTGCGGCGCACGTCCTCCAGAATTTCCTCGGTGGCGGCGCGGCCCACGTCGGCGGCGATCAGCGCGTACTCCAGATCCTCGATGGTGTCCAGACGGTTGTTGAACACGTCCTTCACATCGTTGCCCAGAGGCCCAGCAGTCTCGTTGATCTGTGCGCGGGTCTTGCTCAGGCCGCTGCGCAGGCGTTCGAGCCAGCTCACAGGCGGCCCATACAGTGAATAGATTTAAGAGAAAAGAGAGATGACGCGATCATGAACACACCATAGCGCCCGCTGCCTGGGGCAAAAGAGCAACCGGTGGGGAGATTCCCGGTGTGGGGGGCAGGCGAGTCTATGCCTGCGGCATCTCCGCCTCGATGGTGGTGCCCCGGCCCGGCGTGCTGAGGATGCGGTACTGGCCCCCTCTGGCCTCCAGGCGTTCGCCCATCTGGATCAGACCCAGACCGCCCGCACTGCTGACCCGTCCGGTGACCGCCTCCAGATCGAAGCCCGCCCCGTCGTCCTTCACGCTGAGAAGAACCCGCCGCGCGCCGCCGTCCAGGGTCACGCGCACCTCGCCTGCGCGGGCATGTTTGGCGACGTTGTTCAGGCTTTCTTGCAGGATGCGGAACACCACGGCCTCGTCGCCCGGCGAGAGCTGGACCTCTCCGGTGACCTCCAGACTGCTCCTGATGTTGTTCTGCTCGCCAAAGTCCAGCACGTAGCGGCGCACCGTTTCCAGCAGGCCGTAGCGTTCCAGATCGATGGGCCGCAACGCGAAGATGCTGCGCCGCACCTCCTTGATCTGCTCGCGCAGCAGCGCCGTGGCAGAGCGCACATCGGCCTCGGCCCGCGCGGGATCACTGTGCAACTGACGGGCCACCACGTCCAGCTTGAGGGCCGCGAAGGCCAGCGACTGCGCCACGCCGTCGTGGATCTCGCGGGCAATCCGGGCGCGCTCGTCGCTGATCGCCAGTTCCTCGGAGTACAGGTAGGCGCGGGCGTTGCGGACCGCCAGGGTGGCCTGCCCGGCCATCAGCGCCAGCAGCGACACGCGGGCCGCCTCAAAGACGCCCTCACGCGGATCGCCCAGCATCAGGACGCCCAGCAGCCCTTCCTCGTCACGCATGGGGAGACCCAGCACGCTGCGGGCTTCCGGGAACACCTGACACGCCTCGGCCCCGGTTACGATCAGCGGCCCGCTGGACTGCGCCACCCGCGCGGCAAAGGCCGGGGCTACACCGCCGCCTGGCGCGTCGTTCCGGCTGGTTCCGTCGCCGCTCATTCCACCAACTCCACTGCCGCTGACCTCGCCGCGTCGGTCCTGGGCGTATTCCAGCCGCAGCACGCCGTCCTCGTCACTCAGGTACGCCGCTCGGGCCTCCGCGCCCACCCGGCCCGCCATCGTCCCCGTCACGCGCGACAGCAGGCGGCGCATGTTGCGCTCGGCGCGGATGCTCTGGTCCACGCTGTACAGGGTCATCAGGTCCAGGGTGCGCTGGCGGGCGGCCTCCACCCCGGTGGCCACTTCGGCGGCCAGCGCCTGCGCCAGTTCCGCCGTGTCCGCGCTGGGCGGGGTCTCGAAGTGCAGCAGCAATGCGCCGCCGCCAGGAACACTGACCTTGAGCGGGTGCAGGGCGGCGCTGGGGGCGCTGAGCAGGGTTTCGCCGCGCGCCGTGCCGCTGAGGCCGCCAGGAACGGTCAGGGTGGCGTGGGTGGCTCCGGTCACGCGCACCGCGCCGCGCGCGGCCACTTCCAGCACCGCGCCCAGATCGGGTGCGCCGCCCAGATCGCGCATCAATTCCTGCACCCCCTGCAAGCGCCCATGCGAGGCGCTGAGCTGCCCGTACAGGTCACGCAATTCAAGCTCGGCGCGTTCGCGGGCGCGGGTGCCCTCGGCGATCCATTCCACGCTGAAAAAAGTCGCGGCGGGGCCTACCAGACCGTAAAACAACAGGTGCGCCCACAGCTCGCGCTGCCCGTTGCCCAGCAGCGAGATGGCCAGTTCCACCGCGCCCACCACCAGCACGATCAGCGGCGGCAGCAGGTTGCGGACCAGCCGAACCCGGTCCGACAGCGTCGCGCGCGGCACGGCGGGGGGCCGGGCGGGCGGTCTGCGGGTGGCGGGAAGCTCGGTCATGGCCCCAGTCTAGAGGGGGAAGTGCGGTGGGGTCAGTAACTTCCGGTGCGGGCCAGGGGAACCCAGGCGGAGCAATGAAGAGCTTCGCAGGGTCAGACGACAGGCGCGGATTCTCTGCCGTGACGGGTTCACATCTTTGACACGGCCACACCTCCCACCGCCGTCCACCACGCCCTGCCCACTGCCCACTGTGAGCGCGTGGCTTGCCCCCTACTCGGCTTTGCGGTACTACTAGCCCATATGCATGACGCCGTGATGGCCGCCCTGGGCACTGTGAACGATCCCGAACTGCACCGCGATCTGGTCTCGCTGGGCATGATCGAGCGCGCCGAGGTGGTGGCAGGCGTGGCCCAGATCAAGGTCAACCTGACCACTCCCGCCTGCCCCCTGAAAGGCCAGATCGAGAGCGAGGTCCGCGCGGCGGTGCTGGCTGTTCCCGGCGTAGACAGCGTGCAGGTGACCTTTGGCGCGACTGTGCGGATGGCCGCGCAACCCGCCCTGCCCGGTGTCAAGCATGTTCTGCTGGTGGGCAGCGGCAAGGGCGGCGTGGGCAAGAGCAGCGTGGCGGTCAATCTGGCGGCCTCGCTGGCGGCGGACGGCGCGCGGGTGGGCCTGCTGGACGCCGACGTGTACGGCCCCAGCGTGGCGCACATGCTGGGTCAGGGCGCGGCCCGCGTGACCGCCAACGCCGAGCGCAAGATGCAGCCCCTGGAAGCGCACGGCCTGAAGTTCATCAGCATGGCCAATCTCTCCCCTGCCGGACAGGCTCTGGTGTGGCGCGGGCCGATGCTGCATTCAGCGGTCCAGCAGTTCATCAAGGACGCGGCCTGGGGCGAGCTGGATTACCTGATCGTGGACCTGCCCCCCGGCACCGGGGACGTGCAGCTTTCCCTGACGCAGACCGTGAATGTCACCGGGGCCGTGATCGTGACCACACCGCAGGACGTGGCCCTGATCGACGCGGCGCGGGCCATCGACATGTTCCGCAAGGCCAGCGTGCCAGTGCTGGGCGTGGTGGAGAACATGAGCTACTTCGTCGCGCCGGACACCGGGAATGTCTATGACCTGTTCGGGCGCGGGGGCAGCCGCAAGCTGGGCGAGCAGTACCCGCTGCTGGGCGAGGTGCCCCTGGACATGGACGTGCGCCAGGACGCCGACGCCGGGGTGCCCGCCGTGCTGGCCCACCCGAACACCCCTGCCTCGCAGGCGCTGATCAGCGTGGCGCGCAATCTGGCCGGACAGGTCAGCGTGCTGGCCGTGAACAAGGAGTTGGCGCAGTCCCTGGCCGACTTGCCGGACCAGTTGACCGTCGTATGACGGCGGGGTCCAGCGACGCGCCCTCCCCTTCCGCAGCCTTCCCGGAACCGCTGCCGTCCGCCCCGCCGGAGCGCACCAAGGTGCGGTTGCTGGAACTGGTGCAGCGCCACGGCCCGCAGACCGCGCAGGATCTGGCCGCGCGGCTGGAGGTCAGCGTACCCGCCGCGCGCCGTCATCTGGGCGACTTGCAGGAGCAGGGACTGCTGGTCTCGCGCACCGAACGCCCCGGCGGGCGCGGGCGGCCCCAGCACGTCTTCAGCCTGACCGAGCGCGGCGAGGCAGGTTTTCCCCGCAGCTATTCCGGGTTGTGCGTGGACGTGCTGCGCCACGTCGAGGACCTGTTCGGCCAGGGCGCGGTCCTGAAGGTGCTGGACGCCCGCAATGTGGAAATCGCGCTGCGGATGCAGGCTGAGTTGCCGGAGCATCTGCCGCTGGCCGAGCGGGTGAGGCGGCTGGCGGAGCTGCTGGCCGATATGGGCTTCGATCCCGTGCTGGAGCAGGACGGCGCGGACTGGTGCCTGACCCAGCGCAACTGCCCCAATCTGGCGGTGGCCCGGCAGTACAGCCAGCTCTGCGACTCCGAATTGAACCTGTATGCCGAGCTGCTGGGCACGCAGGTGGTCCGCGAGACCCGCATCGCCTGCGGGCAGGGCGCGTGCCGCTACCGCATCGTCGGTTAAGTCCCATCCAGCGGCTCTGAAGCTGACTGAAAGATGAGACGGTGAGATCACGCGGTACAGTGGTCCCCAGGACTCCCCTGCCATGACCTATCACCCGCCCCCCCCCGCCGGATCACCCAGCCCCGAACCGCCCAGGCCGCTGTACAGCCTGGTGGCGTGGCCTCCACAGGTGCTGGACACCTGGATGCGCCGCGCCCAGGCTGCGCTGAACGTCAGCGGCTTCGGCCTGCCCCACCTGAACCTGCGCGCCCCGTTCCAGACCACCCTGGACAGCCCGGAGCTGGTGTCCGCCTTCCGGGAGGGCCTGCGCGGCGAACCGGCCCTGGAGGTGCGCGTGCGGGGCTGGAAACGCCTGAGCGGCGTCATTTTTCTGGAGTTCGAGCTGGACCCGGCGCTGGCAGACCTGCACGCCCGGATGCTGGAGATCGGCCCATCCAGCCGCGCGCCCTACGACGGCCCCGATTACCGCCCGCACCTGACGCTGGCGCTGGGCATCCTGCCGTGGGCCGAGGACCTGCTGTGGGAGCAGGTGCAAACACTGACGCCTCCGCTGGACCGCTTCATCGTCCAGGCCCTGAGCCTGACCCGTGAGGAACGCGGCGAGGTCCAGGAACTCCACACCTTCCCGCTGTTCCTTCCGCCCGAGGAAGACGAACCGAGAACCGAGGCCGGAGCTGCGCCGAGCTGATTGGTCTGAAAGTGAAGTCCTTCTATGCCTTGCACCGCTTCGCAGGCTCTGCTACTCTGTCCAGGCCCGCGAGAAGACGCCGTCTTCCGGTGGGTGGGTAGTCCGCAACATCCTGGCGAGGGTTCTTAGCTCAGTTGGTAGAGCATCGGTCTCCAAAACCGAGGGTCGTAGGTTCAAGTCCTGCAGGGCCCGCCAAATTATTCCCCGTATTACGCGGGGTTTTTTCATTTCAAACAATTTTGCCGTGGGGCTTTGTTAAGTTTCTGGGGTGAGCCTCTGGAGTAACGGATGAGCGACGCCTGCCATGCCAGACGCGATTACCCCGGCAACCGCAACGTTGCCGTGAAGCCCTCGCCCGGCGCGCTGCTCAGGGTCAATGTGCCGCCGTGCAACTCGGCGGCGCGGCGGGCCAGCGCCAGACCCAGGCCGTGGCCCTCACCGCTGCGGCTGGCGTCTGGGCGGTAAAAAGCCTCGCCCAGCCGGGCCAGCACGTCCGCCCCCACGCCGGGGCCATCGTCGTGGACGGTGATGGTGGCCCAGCCGTCTGCCTCCGCCAGCGTCACCGTCACGGTTGCGCCGGGGGCGTGGCGCACCGCGTTCATGGTCAGGTTCCAGATCGACTGGCCCAGCAGCACACGGTCTCCCGGCACGGTCACGGGCTGCGGGGCGGTCAGGTCCACGTCCGCCTCCGGGGCCAGCTCGCGGGCGCGGTCCACGGCGTCGGCGGCCAGCTCACGCAGGGGCACCGGGGCGCGGGCCAGTTGCGAGGGGTCACGCGCCAGCAACAGCAGGTGATTGGTCAGCGAGGACAGCCGCGTGATATCGGTGCCGATCTCCTGCAAATCGGCGCGGTAGCGCGCGGCGTCGCGGTCACGGGCCAGACTGCCCTCCACACGGGCGGTCAGGGCGGCCAGCGGCGAACGCAGGTCATGCGAGGCAGCGCGCATGAATGCCTGTTCGCGGTCACGGGCGTCGGCCAGCCGGCCAAAAGTGCCTTGCAGGGTCAGCGCCAGCCGCGACAGTTCGTCGTCCTCGCCTGCGCCGGGCAGGGGGCGGCGAAGCTGTGCGCCCTCGCCCACCTCGCGCGCCGCATTTTCCAGTGTCCGCACCGGGCGCAGCAGCCGCCCCGCCACGAAGGAGCCTATGCCCAGCGCCAGCAGCAGCGCCAGCGGCAGCAACCACGCCAGCGCCCACGTGAACGCCTGTCTGGCCTCGCCCAGCGCCCGCGCGTCCGAGATCACGGTCAGGCGCAGGTCCGAGCCGCGCAGCTCCTGCACGGTCAGCAGTTGATCGCCGCTGGCCCGGACACCCAGGGGCAGGTTCAGCGGCACCCCTGCTGGAAAGCGGGTGGTGTGCTGTTCAGAAAATGGCCCACCGCCGGGAAGCTGGATTCTCACCTCCACCGTGCGGTTTTTTCCCCTGGCGTCCACCAGTGTCTCCAGGGTGTCCTGCGTGATCGCTACGCCATCCAGCCCGAAAGGCCAGTTGCGGTCACTGGCCCGTTGCAGGGCCGCTTCCAGCCGCACGGCGATCACGGCGCTGGTGGTCAGCAGACGCTCCACCTGCGCCTGCCGCAGAAAACTGTTGACGGCAAAGTACAGCCCCGTCGCCACCAGCAGCACGGCCAGCCCAGTGGCCAGCGCCGAGAACAGCGCCAGCCGCAGCCGCAGGGTCAGGCGCATGGGCGGGTCTGTCCTCTTCCCTGCCCGGCTCCATTTCCTCTCAACGTTCCACCCGGTAGCCACGCCCGCGCTCACTGCTGATCGCCTCCGGGGCCAGCTTGCGGCGCACGTAGCGCACGTACACGTCCACGATGCGGGCCTCACCGCCAAATTCCGGTCCCCACACGCGGTCCAGCAGGTCCTCGCGGGTAAACCAGCGTTCCGGGGACAGGGCCAGCGCCTCCAGCAGCGAGTATTCGCGGCCCGTCACTGCCACCTCTGTGCCGTCCCAGGTCACGGTCCGGGCCACGGTGTCCAGCGTGCCGCGCCCGTCCGTGAACGTCACCTGCGGCGCGGTCTGGCCCCGCTCCCGCCGAGACAGCGCCCGCAGGGTAGCCAGCAGTTCCGGCACGGCGAACGGCTTGACCAGATACGCGTCGCCGCCCAGATCCAGCCCCTGCACCCGGTCCGCCAGATCGCCGCGCGCGGTCAGGAACAGGACGGCAGCTTCCACGCCACCCGCGCGCAGTTCGCGGGCAATCTCGAAGCCGTCCATGCCGGGCAGCATCACGTCCAGCACGATCAGGGGAAAGTCGCCCAGCAGCGCGGCCTCCAGTCCCTCGGGGCCAGTCTGCGCCCAGGTCACGGCATAGCCTGCCTCGCGCAGCGCGTCCACCGTCGGCCCGGCGATGCGTGGATCGTCCTCTACGAGCAGTAGGCGCATATAGGGGCCAGTCTAGCGGGCGGCGTTAAAGGGAGGTTAGGGCAAGTAGAAAAAGCAAAAAGCCCGCCTGCACGACGCGGGCGGACCGTCAGGACTGCGAATTCAGCGCAGGAAGAAGTTGTTCAGTGACAGGCTCGCCAGTTCAGAATCGGGGGCAAAGTAGATCCACTGCACGCCTGCCGGGGAGCCGTTGCGGACAGCGACCACGCTGCTTCCTGCCTTGATCGTGCCCGTCGTGCTGTTCCAGCCCCGGACTAGCGTGAGATCGAAATCTGCGGTGAGGAGGCTGCTGTCCTGCTGCTTGCAGGTTTCCATCCCTTTCACCGTAACGGCCCGGTCGGCGTAGATCAACACGCCCGTCGTGACTGTGAGGTCACCATCGCTGGAAACGTTGAGAGCCGCCGATTCAAACCATCCACTTTTCTGCGCCTCCGCATAGAACGCCGCAGTGGTATTGAGGGCCGCCGGATCGCTGATCACGAATGTATTGCTGCAATTCTCGCTGCTGACCGCAATCTTCTGCAAATCGCTGTCCTTCGGGTCAGCCAGCGTGGCAAAGGAGAATTTGCCGTCTGCCCCGAGAGGCGTACGGCCCAATGCTACAGAGCCGTCCTGAGCGCTGCGAGCAGCGAAAACGACACTGCCAGCCCCGCCCGTCCAGGCACTGGTTCGCAAAATGACCTGCCCATTCTGTGAGTCGAACTTGCCCTCAACCACTGTCCCGCTCGCAGTCTTAGTTGCAACTGGAAGCTGAGAGGAAGGAGGGGCGACATTGCTATTGCAAGACGCGAGAAGTAATGCTGGGATCAGCAGAAAAGCAAAGATCGATTTCATACGGCGTGAAATTAGCATGAAGATCTGATGAAAAAATATTAATTTCCGTACATCAGGATTTCCGGTCGAATCGGCCCCTTTCTATGCACTCAGTCCCCGCCACAGCCCCCAGACCAGCAGACCCAGTCCCAGGATCAGGCTCGCCCCCAGCGCAGGCAAAAGCCACGGCAGACGCCTTTGCAGCGCGGCGCTGCGGGCGCGGGCGCTCAGCAGCACCGGGGCGGGCAACGAGCGGGCCGCCAGCGCCAGAATGGCGGGAACCACCAGCAGGTCGTCGCCCAGACCCACCAGCGGAATCGCGTCGGGAATCAGGTCAACCGGGCTGAGGGCGTAGGCCAGCGCCAGCAGCGCCCCCAACCGCGCCGTCATGGGCGTGCGGGCGTCCCACACCGCAAACAGCAGGGCCAGCGCGTCGCGCCAGATGGGTTTAAGGCGGGTGATCACGCCCTTCTATACGCGGCGCGGTGAACCGAAGTTCCAGTCTCTGGCCCCTCGCCCCCGTCTTTTGCTAT
Organism: Deinococcus marmoris DSM 12784; assembly: GCF_000701405.1. Classification (GTDB taxonomy): domain Bacteria; phylum Deinococcota; class Deinococci; order Deinococcales; family Deinococcaceae; genus Deinococcus; species Deinococcus marmoris. The sequence continues at coordinate 1,324 of NZ_JNIV01000054.1, read as the reverse complement.
GCTATGACCTTGCAGCGGTGGGGCATCCAGCCCAGCCGCGCCGGAGGAAAGAGAAAGCGCGACTCGATCAGCCCCGTTTCAGAAGGCAGGAGTCCAGGTGTACCGCGAGGACACCTCCACAGATACGGGAACACGCACACCACACACTTTCTGGCCCTGCTCCGGCGGGCCGTGTGACCCGTGCCCACCCCGTTGTCTGGAAGTTCTCTTCTTCCCCGGCAATGGGGCGTTCCCGTTTGTGTCTGCTGTGTGTTAAAGTTCCAAGTTGATGTGCTGCGCCCACAGAGGCGCGGCGAGAGAGGCCACGTCCGGCAGCGTTCCGGCGGCGGCAGCACAAGGAAGGTAAACGATGTTTGCAATTATTCAGACCGGCGGCAAGCAGTACCGCGTGCAGGAAGGCGACGTGATCCGCGTGGAAAGTCTGGCGGGCGAAGCAGGCGACACCATGGACCTGACCCCCATCTTCGTGGGCGGCGACCAGACCCTGTTCGGCGACGCCGTGAGCAAATTTGTGGTCAGTGCCGAAGTGGTGGAACACGGACGCGGCCCCAAGATCTACATCCGCAAGTACAAGAGTGGCGTGCAGTACCGCCGCCGCACCGGTCACCGCCAGGATTTCACGGCGATCAAGATCACGGGCATCAAGGGTTAAGGGGAGGCTGAACTGATATGGCACATAAGAAAGGCGTAGGTTCGTCCAAGAACGGACGCGACAGCCAGCCCAAGTACCTGGGCGTCAAGAAGTTCGGCGGCGAAGTGGTCAAGGCCGGAAACATTCTGGTCCGCCAGCGCGGCACCAAGTTCAAGGCTGGCCCTGGCGTGGGCATGGGCCGCGATCACACCCTGTTTGCACTCGAGCATGGCCGCGTCGTGTTTACCAACCGGGGCAACACGGGCCGCTTCATCAGCATCGAAGCCGCGAACGCCGCCCCCACCGAAATCGCCGCCGACTGAATCAGGCGCGTGGGAAACAGCCGGGAGCCTGCGGGTTTCCGGCTGTTCTCTTGCCCGGGTGCATCCCGCTGAAATGGGATGATGGTGCATGGCAACAGAACGGGAAATGCTGAGTCAGGTCATGGAACGTCATCTGGATCAGCTTTTAGAAGAGTCTGAGGGGCAGCTCAGCGTTGCTGAGCTGGAACAGACCCTACTCCGCCAGCAGAGTCCACTCATGCGAGAACTGTTTCAGACCCTCATTGACCTGCGCCAGAAGCAGGATTTTTCCCCCTCAGAGCAAACCGACTGACCCGGAGTGGCGCAAGGATGGACGCACGACGCTGCTGATTCACGGCTGTTGGGGAGCCGTGAATGTTCCCGCCCAGAC
>NZ_JNIV01000053.1 GCF_000701405.1 Deinococcus marmoris DSM 12784 | reverse complement strand
ACCACGCTGGGCTTCGGCATTCAGCCCGACGGGCAGGATTACCACATGCTCCGTGAAGTCCTCGTGCGTCAGCTCGGCGGTCAGCCCTACAGCAAGGACGGCCAGACCGCCACCTACGACAGCGCGGCGGGTGCCAGGGCGATGACCTTCTACACGGAGCTGGCCACCAAATACAAACTGGGCGTGCCCAACTTCTTCCCCGGCAACAACAGCTACCGCGACGCCTTTATCGCGGGCAAGGTGGGCATGATCGTGGACGGTTCGTTCGCCATCAATACCATCAAAAGTGGGGCCAAGTTCGACTGGGGCGTCATCCCGATGCCCGTGTTCAAGGCCAACCCGGAGGTCCGCAGCAATTTCGGCTCGTACTGGGTCAATGGCATTACCAAGAACGCCAAGGGTGACAAGCTCGACGCCTCCGTCAAATTCCTGAAGTTTCTGACCAGCGAGCAGACCCAGCGCACCTGGCTGGAGAATGTGGGTGAGATTCCGGCCAGCCGCAAGCTCGCGGGCGATCCTGCACTGCGAAAGGATCCGGTCTTCGGGGCCTTCGTAGGCTCGCTGCCGTTCGCGCATTCCACGCTGTTCGTGGACGAGGCCGGACAGCGCAAAGCCTGGGTGGACGCCATCAACACGGTGTTGCTCAAGGGGGCCAAACCCGCCGACGCCGTCAAGCAGGCTGCCGCTGAAGAGCAGAAGATCCTCAACGGCTACTACAAGTAAAGTCCAGATCCACCTTCTGCCGTCTCCGGGAAAATCGGAGACGGCAGTTTATTTTTGCCGCTTGCGTTCGGCCAGGGCTGTGGCGTGTCGAAGCGCCCGCTCATAGGACTGCGGATTACTGAAGCCGGAACCGGGAGGGGCCTGCGGAAAGTCGCGCAGCGAGGCCAGCCGCAGCTCACGCGGCCCGATGGCGGGGGAGAGGCTGGCCGCCTGACACACCTTCCACAGTTGCAACCGGAGATCGTCGGCGTTCTTGAAAGAAAAGACGCGCTGGCCTTTTTGTGAGGCGTGTAAGGGGCCGCCTGCGCGGGACAGGAGAGGCTGGAGGGCTTTGAGGCTTCCAGGATGCAGCGCCGTGATGGTGCGGGCGCGCATCAGCTCGGCGCTGCTGAAGTCCAGAGCGCTCCAGCGCAGGGCCAGCAACTCGGTCAACTGGAAAGCCTGCTGGTAGACCAGGGTCAGGGCGGCAAACAGTTCTTCGTCTGTGGCCCCGGCTTCGGCCAGCAGACGTTGGACATCGGCGGCGCTGGGCAGGGGGGCCTGGCTGTGTTCCGGCGGCGGCAGCGGGCAACCGTGCGCGGGGTTGCTGTCTATCACTCCCAGGTCGATCAGTGCGTCGTAGAGCTGTTTCAGCGTGGCGTAACGGGCGCGAATGGTATTGGCCCGTGCCTCGCCCCCCGTCTGAATCTGCCGCAGAGGTGTCTGAAGCCAGCCGTGGAAGTCTGCGGGTGGCGACAGCAGATCGATTTCCTGTGCCTGCGCCGCCTCGAAGACAGGACGCAGATTGGCCCGCAACTGAGGAACGGGGCGGTGCAACTCCTCCCGCAACATTCCGATAACCTGTTCCAGATTGAAGGTACGAAAAGCCTGAGCAAGCTTCATGGCGCGTTCGTCGCCCGGATCAGTCATGAGTTCATCCACATCAGTTATTGGATAGTATGCGGGATTCCCACCTGTTGCAAGGCGTAGAGGCGTAGACCAACTCCGGTTGCAGGGTGTTGAAAGCATCTGGAAATCCGAACGGCGTTCAGACCTTCCCATGGGTGCTGATCTGGACAGCACAGTGAAAAAGGGAAGACAGGTTCGGAATGGCCTTTATCCCTATTGCTACTGGGTTACGGACGGCTTCCGTGTGACTTCCCCTTCCTTTACATGCCGCTCCCCGCGCTTCAGAGACGTTCGATGATGGTGGAGGTGGCCATGCCGTGGCCGATGCACATGGTTTGCAGGCCCACCGTACCGCCCGTGGCTTCCAGACCGCTGAGCATCTTGGCCATCAGTCCCGCGCCGCTGGCCCCCAGGGGATGGCCGTGGGCGACTGCACCGCCCCAGGGATTGACCCTGACAGGGTCGGCCTTCAGTTCGTGCGTCCACGCCAGGGCCACGCTGGCGAAGGCTTCGTTGATCTCGATCCAGTCGATGTCATCCAGGGTCATCCCCGCCTTTTCCAACGCCTTGCGGGTGGCGGGGATCACCCCTGTCAGTTGCATGGTGGGATCGTCCCCCACCACCACGCGGGCGAGGAAGCGGGCGCGTGGGCGCAGGCCGTCAGCCACCGCCACTTCACGGTCCCCCACCAGCACGGCGGCGGCCCCGTCGCTGATCTGGCTGGCGTTCCCAGCCGTCACCACGCCATTGTCACGGAACGGTGTTTTCAGGGCCGCCATCTTGACCGGGTCGATGTCGCCGCGCACACCCTCGTCGTGCTGCACGGTGACGGCATTTCCGTCGGCGTCCAGTCCGGGTGCGGGAAGCAGTTCGGCGTGCAACCCGCGCGACGCGGCGGCGCGGCGGTGGCTTTCTGCGGCGTAAGCGTCGAGCATGTCGCGGCCCAGGCCCCAGGCGCTGGCGATGCGCTCTGCACTTTTTCCCTGATGAATCAGATCGACCGTTGAGAGCAGTTCGGGATTGAGACGCTCGAAGCCGCCGCCGATGTCGCTGAACATGGGCACGCGGGTCATGCTCTCGACGCCGCAGCCGATGGCGTAGGTCAGGTCCCCGGCGGCTATCCCCTGCGCCGCAAAGTGGACGGCCTGCTGTCCGCTGCCGCACATGCGGTTCAGGCTCAAGGCCGGTACCTCGGCAGGAAATCCGGCCAGCAGCACGGCCAGCCGCCCGATGTTCGCGCCCTGCTCGCCCGTTTGCGTGACGGTGCCGGCAATCACGTCTTCAATTTTGCCCGCGTCCAGACCAGCGCGGTCCAGCAGCCCGTTCAGGGCAAAGGCGAGCAGGGCGTCGGGGCGCACGTCGCGGTAAGCTCCGCCCCGCTTGCCGTAGGGCGTGCGAAGGGCTTCCAGAATAACGGCTTCTCTCATAGATGCTCCTGTGGTGATGGGGAATGGTCAGGACGTCCGGCCAGGGTCAGGGTGCTGCGCCGTACCCGGTTACAGGGCCGCGCTGCCGTCTGGGCGCTCATCTGGGGGCCATCCTGATCGCGCCGTCCAGCCGGATAGTCTCGCCATTGAGCATCTGATTTTCAAAGATGTGCCGCACCAGCGCGGCATATTCGTCGGCGCGGCCCAGGCGGCTGGGAAACGGCACCTGCTGGCCCAGCGAATCCTGGGCGTCCTGTGGCAGACCCTGGAGCATGGGCGTCTCGAAGATGCCGGGGGCCACGGTGACCACGCGGATCCCGCTGCGGGCGAGGTCACGGGCAATCGGCAGGGTCATGCCCACCACCCCACCCTTGCTGGCCGCGTAGGCGGCCTGTCCGATCTGACCGTCATAGGCGGCGACCGAGGCAGTGTTGACGATTACACCCCGCTCGCCCCCCTCGCCGGGTTCGTGGTCCAGCATGGCCTGCGCCGCCAGCCGGATCACGTTAAAGGTGCCGATCAGATTGACCCGCACCGTGCGCTCGAAGACGTCCAGCGGGTGTGGGCCGCGCTTGCCTGCCGTGGTGGCCGCCGGGGCGATCCCGGCACAGCTCACCGCCCCGTGCAAGGCTCCGAAGCGCTCAAGTCCGGCGTGAAGGGCCGCCTGAACGTCCGCCTCGCTGCTCACGTCCGCCCGCACGAACAGGCCGCCGAGTTCCCCGGCCAGCGCCTCACCCGCCTCCGCATTCAGATCCAGCATCAGCGGAAAGCCGCCCGCCCCGGCCACCATTCGGGCCGTGCCCGCCCCCAGCCCGGAGGCTGCCCCCGTGATCAGCACCGTCTTGTCTTTGAGATTCATGTTGCCTCCCCCTGTATTTCCGGTCTTTAATGTGCTTCCACGCCTGAATTACCGCTGCAATTCGCGGGCAATCACCAGTTTCTGAATCTCGCTGGTTCCCTCATAGATTTGCAGCACCTTGGCGTCCCGGAACAGCTTTTCTACGGGGTATTCCGTCGAGTAGCCCATGCCGCCGAAGATCTGTACGGCCTCGGTGGCCGCCGCCATCACGCTCTCGGCGGCGAACAGCTTGGCCTGCGAGGCAGCCAGGGTGTTGCGCTGGCCGTGGTCGATCAGCCACGCGGCGCGGTAGGCCAGTAGCCGGGCGGCCTCCAGCGAGGTGGACATCTCGGCCAGCTTGGCGGCCACCAGTTGATGACGGATGATCGGCTGCCCCATCGTCACCCGGGTCTGCGCGTAAGCCAGACTTTCCTCCAGGCAGCGGGCGTGGACGCCCACCCCGAAGGCCGCCACCATCGGACGCGAGTGATCGAAGGCGTCCATCGCGATGCGGAAGCCCTGGCCCTCCTCGCCAACACGCTGGGAGGCAGGAATGCGGCAGCCGTCGAAAAAGACCTCGCAGGTGGGCGCACAGCGCTGGCCCAGCTTGTCCAGCGGCTCACCGATCCGCAGTCCCGGCGTGCCGCGCTCGACGATAAAGACGCTCAGGCCCCGGCTGCCGCCGTCCCCGGTGCGGGCGAACACCACGAAGAACGAGGCGTGATTGGCGTTGCTGATCCACGTTTTGCTGCCCGACAGCACGTAGTCGTCGCCGTCACGCGCCGCGCGGGTCTGCAAGCCGGCCACGTCGCTGCCTCCACCCGGCTCGGTGGCGGCATATGAGGCCAGTTCGCCGGCCACCAGCCGGGGCAGCACCCACCGCTTTTGCTCCTCGCTGCCGTGGTGGATGATGGCGTCTGCCGCCAGCGAGTTGATGCTCAGGGTGGCACCGACGCCCACGCAGCCCCGGCACAGCTCCTCCGTGACCAGGGTCAGGGCCAGGCAGCCCAGTCCCGCGCCGCCGTAGGCTTCCGGCACAGTCAGGTTCAGCAGGCCGAGGGCCAGCGCCTGATCGTAGATGGCCTGCGGAAACGCCTTGCTGCGGTCCAGTTCCGCCGCCTGCGGCATGATCTCCCGCTGCGTAAAGGTGCGGGCGAGCTGCTGGAGCTGGCGTTCTTCGTCGTTGAGCATGAAATCCAACTGGTCCTCCCTGGGCGCGTGCTGGCGGCGCAGTGCCGCTCGCGTGCATTGGATATGAATTGGCCAAATGAGCATACTCAACCTGGCAGGGCTGTGCAGGACGCCATGCGGTCATCACAGGAAACCGGGTGTTGTTCGTATGCTGGAAGAACCGGTGGCTGACAACGGCAGCGTGAAACCGCCAGAGACGGGTGACGCCGCCCCCGTACAGCGCATGACCCGTCACCTGCTCGTGGCCGCAGATCGGACTGAAGGGTTCAATCGGCCCATCTGAACTTTGACCTCATTCTCAGAACAGCCTGTGCAGGGGCAAGTCCTGAAGTCGCTGGCCCGCAGTCACCGACATGACGCTGTTTTACACGGCTGGCATGGAGATTATTGATTTGCTCGATTTGTAGATTGAGCGCTGTGAACGCATCGCCCGTCCTGTACGGCGTGTGGCACCAAACCCACCTGCATCAGACCCGCGTGATGCGCTCGGCGCTGGCGACAGGCAGGAGCGGCGCTGCCGGGGTGTCCAGCAAGGCCCGCACCTGCTGCGCGAAGGCCGGCGTATCGCTCACGCAGCCCAGGTGACCCTGCGCGGAGACAAATTCCAGATGGGTATGGCGAACGCCCGCCGCCGCCGATGCCTGCGCGAAGGCCCGCATCTCGGCAGCGGGAAAGAACTGGTCCACGGCGATGTTTGCGGTCAGCAGTTGCAGTCCCGACCCGGCCCAGCGGGCGAACAATTCCGGGTGCGGGGCCACCGCTGCCAGATCATGCGTTCCCACCACCCGCGCGATGTCCAGAATGTGCGGCAGGCTGGCCGTTCCAGAACGGGAGGCCAGGTAGCCGCCAAAGTCGGCGTTGCGGAACATCGCCTCCAGCCCGTCCGCTCCCAGGCCGAAGAAAGTGATCACACGCAAGGCTTCATCCAGGCCGCCCACACGCGCCGCCTGACGCAAAAACGGAGTGAAGGCGTCACGCAGTGAGGGGCCGGTGTGTGGGCTGGCGGCCACCGCCACCACGCGCGGCGCGAGTTCGGGACACCGTGCGGCCCACTGGAGGGCCTGGAGGCCGCCCAGGCTGGGGCCAGCCACCGCGTGCCAGCGCGCCACACCCAGCGTCCGCATCAATTCCAGTTGAATGGCGTGCAGGTTGCCGAAATCCCAGGTTGGGAAACGAGGCCCCCAGACCTGTCCGTCCGGGTGGGGGGTGTCCGGCCCGGTGGTCACGATGCCTGGATCGTGGGCCTGCACGTTGGACGGCGTGTTCATGCAGATCACGAAAAACCGATCCGTGTCCAGCGCCAGCCCCAGCCCGATCAACGTGGCCCACCAGCCGGGGGTGCCGTCCGGGTTGGTTCCCGCCGCGCGCATGGTGCCGGTGTAGTAATGGCAGACCAGCACGGCGTTGTCGCGGGCCGCATTCAGCGTTCCCCAGGACCGTGCGCCCAGCCGCAGCGGCACGTCCACGCCTGCAAACGTCGTCTGGGCCGAGAAAACCCACCCGCCCGGTCCCCCGTCCTGCTCCAGCCTTGCCCCCCGCAGCGTGTCGCTCATCAGGGTAGAGGTTAGGTGGGGAGCGTTACTGGGTGGTCACAGTGAGAAGCAGTGGGATCGACGAGGGCGGACCTGTAACGCCCACGTGACGCCCCCCCGTTACACTGCCCGCGTTATGAAAACTCTACTTCTGACGGGCATGCTGCTCGCGGTTTCGGGCGCGGGTGCGGTAAAGGTGGGCGTGTTGATTCCTCTTTCGGGCGGGGGCAGTGTTTCGGGGCAGGCCGCCAAGAACGGCTACGAACTGGCGCTGGACGAGATCAACAAGGCCGGGGGCGTGCTGGGCAAACCGCTGGAAGTGGTCTACGGCGACGACGCCAGCGCCCCGGCCAAGGCAGTGCCGGAATTCGTCAAGCTGGTCACGGTGGACAAGGTGGACTTCATGGCGGGCGGCGTGAGCAGCGCAGTCAGCGTGGCCCTGTCGGGTCCGGCCAAGCAGTACAACACCTTCATGGCCTGGATCGGCGCTGCGGCCACCCCCGTTGAAGATGCGTTCACGGACCACAAGTACTTCTTCCACTACCACCCGTGGTCCTATTACAACTTCGAGGCCATCCTGGGCTTCTTCAAGACCCTCAAGGTCAAGCAGGGGGCCAAGAACATCGCCATCGCCTACGAGGACGGTCCCTTCGGCAGCGCGGGCATCGATGCCACCGTGGACGCCTTCAAGAAAGCGGGCTTCAATGTCGTTCTGACCGAGAAATTCAAGACCGGCAGCGGCAACTTCGGCCCGCTGGTCTCCAAGGCCAAGGCCGCCAAACCCGACATCATGTACTGGGTGGGCTACGACACCGACGCCCTGCCGCTGGCCACCGAGATCAAGCAGCAGAATCTCAAGCTGGGCCTTATTTACGGCACCCCGCCGAGCTGGCCCGTGGGCTTCGAGAAAAACCCCCTGGCCAACGACATCGCGGGCCTGAGCCTGTGGCTGCCCACCAGCCCCACCAGGGAAAGCCGTATCTTCGTGGACGCCTACAAAAAGAAGTTCGGCAACGTCACCGAGGAATACTTTGCGCCGCTGGCCTACGTGAACCTCAAGTCGCTGGCCGCCGCCATCAACAAGGCCGGCAGCGCCGACAAGGACAAGGTGGCTGCCGAACTGGCCAGGACCAACATGCCCACGCCGTTTGGCCCGCTGACCTTTAGCAAGAGCCTCAAGACCCAGTATCAGGGCTTCAAGGCCGGTAACTGGCTGCACTTCCAGTTCCTGAGCGATACCCGCGTGCCGGTTTATCCCGTCAAATTCGCGCAGAAGAAACTGGTGTGGGGCAAGTAACGCTCTGAGCAATCACGACGCCGGCTAAGGCGTGGAGGCCGCCACGGCCTGATCCTTCAGTCTGCTTTCCCAGTGGAAGGGAGGGATCAGGCCGTGGCTCCATGTTCACGCACAGCCCAGGGAGACCAGATGACACCCATTTCACGCACCATCCAGACCTCCCGCCTGAACACTGCCGTGCTGGAACGTCCCGCAAAGAGTGAGGCCGGGCGCAGGCTGCTGCTCGTCCACGGCAACGTGTCCAGCAGCGAATTCTTTCGTGACCTGATGGAAGGCTTGCCAGGCGACATTCACGCCGTGGCCCCCGATCTGCGCGGCTACGGCGACAGCGAGGCCAGACCCATTGACGCCACGCGCGGTCTGAAGGACTGGTCCGACGATCTGCTGGCCCTGCTGGACGCGCTGGAGTGGAAAGATGCGCACCTGCTGGGCTGGAGCATGGGCGGCGGCGTGGTCATGCAGGTGGCCCTGAGCGCCCCGCAGCGGGTGCAGACCCTGACGCTGGTGGCCCCGGTCAGTCCCTACGGCTTCGGCGGCACACACGGAGAGAACGGCACGCCCAACACCCCGGATTTCGCAGGATCGGGCGGCGGCACAGTCAACCCGGCCTTCGCCCCCTTGCTGGCGGCGGGGGACCGCTCGGACACGGCAGGCAGCCCGCGCGACGTGATGCGGAAGTTCTATTTCAACGCCGCGCGGTTTCAGCCAGACCCACAGAAGGAAGAGGCGTGGGTGTCTTCCATGCTGGGGACCCGCACCGGGGACGGCTTCTATCCTGGCGATATGACCCCCAGCGAATACTGGCCGAATGTCGCGCCGGGAACGGCTGGGGTGGCGAACGCCTTCAGTTCCAGATACATGAACCTCTCTGCCTTCGCCGACCTGACCCCGCCGCCGCCGGTGCTGTGGGTGCGCGGGGACGCCGACGCCATCGTGGGGGATACCAGCCTGTTTGATCTGGCCCAACTGGGCGCACTCGGGGCGGTCCCTGGATGGCCCGGCGCAGAAGCCTGCCCGCCCCAGCCCATGCTGACGCAGATGCGAACCGTGCTGGAACGCGGTGAGGCCAACGGCGGCCAGTGGCGCGAGCTGGTGCTGCCCGGCGTGGGCCACTCACCCTTCATTGAAGCGCCTGACGAGTTCAGTGCAGCCTTTCTGGAGCATCTGAGCCAGAGCTAGAGCTTCTTTCAACACCAAGAATCCAAATAAATCGTCACCTTACGGAGCCTGAATGGACCTCTTTTTACAAACCCTTCTCAACGGCCTGCTGCAAAGCGGGATTTACGCGCTGGTGGCCTCTGGACTGGCGCTGGCGGTGGGCGTGGTGGGCATCGTCAACTTCGCTCACGGCGAATTCCTCATGATCGGGGCCTTCATGGCCTGGGCCGCCAGCGCCTTTCTGGGTGTGGACCCGCTGCTGTCGCTGCCCATCGTGGCGGTGGCAGTGTTCGGTGTGGGCGCCCTGACCTACCGCGTCAGCATCCGGCACGTGCTGCTGGCCCCGGAACTGAACCAGATGCTGCTGACCTTCGGGCTGGGCATCCTGCTGCAAAACCTGGCGCTGATGCTGCTGGGCGGCAACACCCGCACCGTGACCACGCCGTACCAGGCCAGCAGCCTCAACATCGGTGAGCTGAGCATCGGCGGCCCCAAGGCCATCGCCTTCGGGCTGGCCGTGGTGCTGCTGGGCGCGCTGTACTTCATGCTGTACCGCACGGTGCTGGGCCGTCAGATGCGGGCCGTGGCGCAGAACCGCCGGGGCGCGCAACTGATCGGCATTCCGGTGGACCGGGTGTACCTGATCGCCTTCGGCGTGTCGTGCGGGCTGGCGGCGGTGGCGGGGGTGCTGGTCAGCGTGCTGCTGTTCGCCTCGCCCACCGTGGGACTGGTCTTTGCCTTGAAAGCCTTTGCCATCATCGTCATGGCGGGCCTGGGCAACCTGACCGGCGTGCTGTGGGCCTCGGTGATTCTGGGGCTGTCCGAGGCGCTGGTGCAGACCTACGTGCCGGGGGGCGGCGGCTGGAGTGACGCGGTGTTCTTCCTGATGATCTTCGGCACGCTGGTGCTGCGCTCGTTCAGGCGGCCAGCATGAGGGCTGACCGGATGGGCACGCCCGCCTCCAAACGACAGGCGGCGCGCAAGCCTGACATCACCGGTATAGCGCTGATCCCGCTGGCGATCTTTTTTGTGTTGGCTCTGGTTTTTCCCTTCCTGCCGCTGGGAGACCGGGGGGCGTTCCTGTTGCAGATCGGCTTTTTCACGCTGGTGGCCGGCATCATGGCGCTGTCGTGGGACATTCTGGCCCGCAGCGGGCAGGTCAGTCTGGCGCACGCGGCGTTCTACGGGCTGGGCGCTTACGGCTACGCGCTGCTGCTGAAAACCGGCATGGCGTGGCCGCTGGCGATGCCCCTGGCGGCGCTGGGCGCGGGCGTGATCAGTCTGGTGCTGGGCGCGGTGACCATGCGCCTGAGCGGCATGTACTTCGCCATCGCCACGCTGGCCTTTACCGAAGTGGTGCGGACCGTGATCCAGAACCTGCCGGAAAGCGTGGCGGGCGGCGCGAACGGCCTGCTGGTCCCGGCGCTGCTGGGCGGCAACTCGCGCGGACAGTACCTGCTGGCGCTGGCGCTGCTGGCGCTGACGGCTGGGGTCAGTCTGGCAGTGCGGACAGGCCGCCTGCACCACGCCTTTGCCGCCATCCGGCAGGGCGAGGAAACGGCGCGGGTGCTGGGCGTGTCCACCGTGCGCTACAAGCTGGCCGCGTTCTTCATCTCCAGCTTTCTGGCGGCGCTGGCAGGGGTGCTGTACGCGGGCAAGACGTTTTTTATCAGTCCGCTGGATACCTTCAGCCTTGCCAACTCCATCGCGCCGCTGACCACCAGCATCTTCGGCGGGCTGTACACGACGCTGGGGCCGATTCTGGGTGCAACGGTGCTGCGCGTGGCCGAGGAAGCGCTGCACAACGTGGTCAAGAACGGCTATCTGGTGGTCTACGGGCTGGTCCTGATGCTCAGCATCCTGTGGCTGCCGCGCGGGCTGATGGGCCTGTTCCGGCGCGGCAAGCATGGGGGAGACGTATGAGCATGCCGGGTGAGGTTGTTTTGAGGGCTGACGGTCTGAGCAAACGATTCGGTGGTCTTCAGGCCGTCCAGAACGTGACCTTTGACCACTACGACGGCGAGATTCTGGCGGTGATCGGGCCGAACGGGGCGGGCAAGACCACCCTCCTCAACCTGCTGTCGGGGGTCTACCGGCCCAGCACCGGGCGGCTGGAACTGCTTGGTCAGGACATCACGCACGCGCCGATGGAACACCGCTGCCACGCCGGGCTGGGCCGCGCCTTCCAGGTGGTGCGTCCGTTTCCCGAGATGACCGTTCACGAGAACGTGACGGTGGGCGCGCTGTTCGGGCAACCCGGCACCACCTTGCCGCAGGCCCGCGAACGCGCCTATGACCTGCTGGAGCGCACCGGACTGGCCGATCAGGCCGCCCGCGCCGCCCACGAACTGACGCTGTTGCAGGACAAGCGCATGGAAATCGCCCGCGCCCTGGCGACGGGGCCGCGCGTGCTGCTGCTGGACGAGGTCATGGCCGGTCTGCGCCCCGGCGAGGCCGCCGAAGCTGTAGAGCTAATACGGAGCGTGCGCGCCGATGGCGTCAGCGTGCTGTTTATCGAACACATCATGCCGGTGGTGCGTGATCTGGCAGACCGCGTGGTGGTCATGGATCAGGGGCAGGTGATCGCGCAGGGCACGTACCGTGAGGTCACGGCGCACCCGCAGGTGGTGGCCGCGTACCTGGGCACGGAAGAGGGGCTGGGAGCGTGATGAGGATGAAAGGTCTAAGGGTCAAAGAGTCTGCGGGTCTGAGGTTCCTGTCCCCTCTACCCCTGTGGGAGAGGGGCGTTGCGAAGCAACGGGGTGAGGGGGCCACCGGGCAAGCCCCTACCGCAATCCTCCACCTCTCCACGAAGGCCGCCCCATGACCGCCTTTCAGGGCCAGGAATTGATCATTGAAAACCTTGCTGCTGGCTACGGCAAGATTCAGGTGTTGTGGGACGTCAGCGTGCGCGTCGGGCCAGGGGAATTTGTCGCCATGATCGGGGCCAACGGGGCAGGGAAGACCACCACACTGCGAGCGGTCAGCGGGGTGGTGCGGCCTACAGGCGGCAGCATCCGCCTGGGCGGCCACGACATCACCCGTGCCACGCCGACGCAGATCGTGAGCCTGGGCCTGGGCCACGTCCCCGAGGGCCGGGAACTGTTCGGCCTGATGACCGTGCGCGAGAACCTGGAACTGGGCGCGGCCATGCGCCCGGAGGCACGCGCGAAACAGGCGCAGACCCTGGACCACGTCTACTCGCTGTTTCCCCGTCTGGCCGAGCGTGCCGGGCAACTGGCCGGAACACTGTCGGGCGGCGAGCAGCAGATGGTGGCCGTGGGCCGCGCCCTGATGGGACGCCCTAGCGTGCTGGTGGTGGACGAACCCAGCCTGGGCCTGTCGCCCCTGATGACCCAGACCGTGTTCGGGGCGCTGAAAGCTGTCCATGCCGAGGGCGTCAGCGTGCTGCTGGTGGAACAGAACGTGGGCCTGAGCCTCAAGCTGGCGCAGCGGGCCTACGTGCTGGAAAACGGCGAGGTGGTCAAGGAGGGCACTGGAGAGGCGCTGCTGGCCGATCCGGGGGTGCGGGAGGCGTATCTGGCACTGTAGCGGGCAGGGCTACCCGGCGGCCTCCATGCCCAGGGCTACCGCAAAGTCGATTGTGGGGTGGGCAGGCCCGCTTAACCCCTCCGGCCCTACGGGCCACCTCCCCTTAGAAGGGAGGCAAGGAGATTGCCGCGCTGCACGTTCTTTTGCACCCCTTGGCTCCCTTTTGAGGGGAGCTGGCTGCGAAGCAGACTGAGGGGTTTGCCTTCCGGTTTGCCGCACTTCTACCCCCTGAAGCTGACTTTGCAGTAGCCCTGCCTCCGTACCCCTCCTTCAATCTGTGCCTCTCGTTTAAACAGTATGTTTGCTCCGAGTCTTCAGATCAGGGGCGGGTCAGACCCCAGCAGCACGGCCTTGCTAGCATCCGGGCATGACCCTCAACTGGCGTGACCTGACCTCGCGGCGGCGGGCGCGGGTGCCTGCGGTGCGCGGCGCGCTGGCCCGGCCCCGCCTTCAGGCCGTGATGGACGCGGCGCGGGTGCTGCTGCTGGTGGCCCCGGCAGGCTACGGCAAGACCACCGCACTGGCCGGAAGCATGGTGGGCGGGGCGCACGCGTGGCTGACCCTGGATGCCGACGACGCCGATCCACAGGTGCTGGCCGCTGGGCTGGCGCTGGCCGCCGAGGGCCTGCCGGGAGGCGCAGAGGTGGCCGGGTTGCTGGATGCCGGAGCCTCTCCCCGCCGTGTAGCGGCGCGCGTGGCAGACCTGCTGGACGCCTGCGGCGGCCTCTTGGTGCTGGACGAGGCGCAGCACCTGAGCGCTGAATCTGGGGGGGGCGGGGCCGTCGCTGACCTGCTGCGTGAGTTGCTGGGCGGCGGCGGCCCCGGCACCACGGCTGGGCGGCTGGCATTACTGTCACGCGTGCCGCTGGCCCTGCCCGAACTGGCCCGGCTGGACGCGGCAGGCGAGGTCACGCGGCTGGGCACCGCAGACCTGGCCTTTACCCGGCAGGAGGTGGGCGGGCTGCTGCGTGCGGGCGGCCTGACTCCCACCGATGCGGAGGTGCGCCTGGCCCACACCGTCACCGAGGGCTGGCCCATCGCGGTGCGCTTTCTGGCGCAGGCGGCAGCGCAGGGCCGCGTTCAACTGGCCGCGCTCGCCGATCTGGACGGTGGAGAGGCGCAACTGGGAACGCTGTTTGCCTACCTGGCCTCCGAGGTGCTGGGACCGCTGGACCCGGCCCTGCGCGGCGTGCTGACACGCGGCAGCCTGTTTGAGGAACTGACGCCCGAACTGGCCCGCGAAGTGCTGGCAGAGCCGGACGGGGCGGCGCTGCTGGAAGCGCTGGCCAGCGGCGGCACCTTCCTGACGCGCTCGGATCATCTGGCGGGTTCGGAAGGGGCCGTCTACCGCGCCCATCCCCTGCTGCGCGCCCACCTGCGGGCCGGGCTGTCGGGCAGCGAGATTCAGGTGCTGGCCGCGCGTGGGGCCGCGTATTTTGAGCGCACTGGACGGCCCCGCCGGGCGCTGGCCGCGCATCTGCTGTCGGGCGACACGGCGCGGGCGGCGGCGCTGCTCTCGGTGTACGGGGCGGGATGGCTGGACCAGGGCCGGGCCGGGCTGATCGAGCGCAGCCTGGGCCGCCTGCCCCGCGCAGTCTGGACGCCCGAACTGCACGCGCTGGCGGGGGACGCCCTGCGCCTGTCGTCGCGCTACGGCGAGGCGCTGGCCGAGTACGAACAGGCCACGCCGCTGCTGCGGGTGCTGGGGCAGGTGCAGGTGGCTCTGGACACCGTGCAGCCGGACGCGGCCTGGGAAGCGCTGGATGTGGCGGCCACCCTGGCTCCCGACTCTCCCATTCTCCGGCGCATGCGGGCCGAGAACCTGTTGAATGCCGGGCGGCTGCCGGAGGCACTGGCACTGGAACCTGATTTGCGGAACGGCGCAAGAGCTGCTCTGCGTTCCGGCGATCTGGAACGGGCGCTGGAACTGGCACTGGCGGCGGCACGGGGCGAGGCCGGGGGCGCGCGGGCCGCCCAGAACCACCGGGAGGGGCTGCTGCTGGCTTCTTTCGTCCACGCGCTGCGCGGCGAGTCGGCGCAGGCCGCCGGGAACGCCCGCGCCGGACTGGCCGAGGGCGAGCGCCTGGAAAGCCCATTCGTTCGCTCGCTGGCGCTGGCGCGGCTGGGCCATGCCGACATGACGGCGGGCGATCTGGAGGGTGCGCGGGCCTCCTATGCAGACGCCCTGACGCTGGCCCAGCACATTTCGGGTCGCCTGCGCGTGGAGCCGCTGATGGGGCTGGCGGCGCTGGCTGGGCGGGCGGGCGACGCGCAGCGGGCCGGAGCGCTGAAAATGGAGGCGCTGGACCAGGCCGGGGGCGACGGCTACATGGCCGGGCTGCTGCATCTGGCGGCTGCGCTGGGCGTGCAGGAGTCGGGCGGCGTGGATGAGGCTGGGCTGGACGCAGCTCTCACCGCCTTCCAGACCTGCGGCGACACGTTCGGGCTGGCCTGCGTGGCGCTGGCCCGTTTCGCGGCGGATGGCGGCGGGGAGCTGGAGGCGGCCCACGCAGCGGCGCGCTATCCGTTTCTGCTGGCCCGGCGCGGCCTGCTGTCGCCCGCCGCCGGTTCACCTGGGCGGGCGCGGTTGCTGGCGCAGTTGGCACAGGCACACCCCGAACTTCAGCCGGCCCTGCTGCCCATCGCCCGCCAACTGGGCTACCCGCACCTGCCCCAGCCCGATCAGACCCCCGGCTTCAGCGTCCAGATCTCGGTGCTGGGCCGCGTCTCGGTCACCCGCAGCCATGAGACGAGGGCGCGCGACTGGGGACGGGCCAAGGCGCGTGATCTGCTGGCGCTGCTCTCGGTCCACGGTGAGGGTCTGCCCCGCGAGGCCGCGCAGGAAGCGCTGTTTCCAGGGGCTGATCCCGGCGTGGGTGAGCGCAATTTCCGCGTGACGTTGCATGCGCTGGGGCAGGTGCTGGAAGAGGGGGTGACCAGCGGCGTGTTTCTGGAACGCGGCGATTGGATCCGCCTCCGGTCTGGTCCCGATCTGTGCATTGATCTGCACGCTGCCCGCACGCTGCTGGACGCGCAGACTGGGGCCGCTGGACGCCTGAAAGGTCTGCTGGCCCTGCCGGAGCGGGTGGCCGATTCTGACCTGGCCGACGTGCAGCACGAGGCCCAGCGTTACGCCGCCCGCCTGCCCGACGCGCTGGCTGCCGAGGCCGAGCAGGCCCTGAACGGTGGGGACAGCGAACTCGCCGCCCGCGCCGCCGAACGTGCGCTGGCCCTGGACCCCGCCCACGAGGGGGCCGCCCACGCCCTGATGCGCGCCTGGCACGCACGCGGCAACGCCGCCGCCGCCCGCCGCGTCTACGATCAACTCCGCAGCGCGCTGGATGAACTGGGCCTGGAACCGCTGCCACAGACGCGGGCGCTGGGCGGTGATGCCCTGACCATCCCAACCAGAACGCCCCGGTAACGCCCCCGTCCTACACTCCGGGGCATGACAACCTTGAAGGAGCAGAGAACCGCGCTGGTCACGGGCGGGACCGGCGGCATCGGCCTCGCCATCGCACGCCGATTGCAGGCCGACGGGCTGCGGGTGGCCGTCCTTGATCTGGACCGCCCCGAAGGACGCGAGATCGCCGCCGAACACGATCTGACGTTTATCGGGGCGGACCTGGGAAAGCGCGAGGACTGCCGCCGCGCCGTTGACGGGACGGTGGCCGCGCTGGGCGGACTGGACGTGCTGGTCAACAACGCGGGCTTTCAGCACATCGCCCCGGTGGCCGACTTCCCGGAAGACATCTGGGACGCCATGTTGCGCGTGATGCTGACCGCGCCCTTCCTGCTGTCCAGGTACGCCTGGCCGCACCTGACGCGGGGTGGTCAGGGCCGAATTATCAATATCTCCAGCATTCACGGCCATGTCGCCAGCCCCTTCAAGAGCGCGTATGTCAGCGCCAAACACGGGCTGATCGGCCTGACGCGCACGGCGGCGCTGGAAGCGGGCGATCAGGGGTTGACCGTGAACGCCATCTGCCCCGGCTATGTGCGAACGCCGCTGGTCACGGGCCAGATGGCCGATCAGGCGCGCACGCGCGGCATCAGCATTGAGGAAGTGGAACAGAAGGTGATGCTGGAAAGCGCGGCCATCAAGCAACTGCTCAATCCTGAAGACATCGCCGCCCTGGCCAGCTATGTCGCCAGCCCCGCCGCCTGGGGCATGACCGGCGCGGTGCTGGACCTAGATTTAGGCTGGACGGCGCGGTGAGCATGTTGCCGGGTCCTCATCATCGCCGGGAAGCTGCTGCGGCAATTGAGGATCAGGCGGGCTGAGAGACAGAGGACCACGAACACTGTGCGGAAGTCGGAGGTACCGCCCACCTCCCCATCTCCCAACCGAACGTGAAACCCAGGATGTAACCCACCCGTAACGCCGGGGCGCTACACTCCCCGGCGTACCACAATTCACGTATGACACAGCAAGGAGGACGATGCTCGATTTTGCATCCAGACGTTTCCCATGACGGCGCAGACCCGGCTCGCCCCACCGACAGGCGCAGCCCACAACCCCACCATGGCCCTTGAGGCGCGGAATCTGGTCAAGGATTTCCGGGGCTTCCGCGCCACCAATGACGTGACCCTTGCTATTCACGAGGGCGAGATTCACGCCATCATCGGCCCCAACGGCGCGGGCAAGACCACTCTTTTTAATCTTCTCTCCGGCTTTCTGAAACCCACTTCGGGCGAGGTCCGGCTGTTCGGGGAACGCATCGACACGTTGCCGCCCCACCGGATCGTGCGGCGCGGGCTGTCGCGCTCGTTCCAGATCAGCAGCGTGTTTCCCACCATGACCGTGCGGGAAAACCTGCTGGTGGCGCTGCAATCCAGAAGTGCGCTGCCGGGGCAGTTCTGGACGCCGCTTTCAAGGCTGGAAAAGCTGGGGCCGCAGGCCGACGCGATTCTGGCGGACGTGGGACTGGCCGACTCGCACGCGCGGCTGGCCGCAGACCTGGGCCACGGCGAGAAGCGGCAACTGGAAATCGGCATCTCGCTGACCCAGGACCCGCGCGTGCTGCTGCTGGACGAACCCACCTCCGGCATGGGATCGGAGGGCGTGGCCCGCGTGATCGCCCTGGTGCGGCAGGTGGCGCGTGGGCGCACGGTGGTGCTGGTGGAACACAACATGAGCGTGGTCTCGGAACTGGCAGACCGCATCACGGTGTTGCAGTACGGCGCGCTGCTGGCCAGCGGCAGCTACGAGGAGGTCCGTAAAGATCCCCGCGTCATCGAGGCCTACCTGGGCGACGAGGCGGACGAATGACCGCGCCCCACGCCTCGTTGCTCAAGGCAACGCCCCCCGTCAGCCCACCGCCGCTGCTTCAGGTGCGCGATCTGAACGCGTACTACGGCCAGAGCCATGTGCTGCATGGCATCAACCTGCACGTCCAGCCAGGCGAGATCGTCAGCCTGATCGGGCGCAACGGGGCCGGCAAGACCACCACCCTGCGCAGCATCATGGGGGCGCTGAGAACGCGCACCGGCAGCGTCACCTTTGACGGACAGGACATCCTGCGCCTGCCCAGCAACCGCGTCGCCGCGCGTGGGCTGGCCTGGGTGCCGGAGGAACGCGCCATCATGAGCACGTTAACGGTGCGCGAGAACCTGGAACTGCCCCCGGCCCGGCCCGGCGGCTGGACCACCGAACGCGCCTACGAGGCGTTCCCCGTGCTGCGCGAACGCGGCCACCACCCCGGCAGCAAACTGTCGGGCGGCGAGCAGCAGATGCTGGCGATTGTGCGCGTCTTGCGCAGCGCCCCCCGGCTGCTGCTGCTGGACGAACCCAGCGAGGGCCTGGCCCCCGTGATCGTGCAGCGCATCGGCGACATCATCCAGGAACTGCGCGCCGATGGTCTGTCGGTGCTGCTGGTGGAGCAGAACCTGAAATTTGCAACCCGCCTCGCGGACCGCCATTACGTCTTCGTGGACGGCGAGATCGTCGACGAGGTGTCCCGCGCCGACGCCCTGGCCCGCCGCGAAGATTTGCTCAAGTACCTGAGCGTCTAAACTCTCGCTCCCTTTCCCCTCCCGGAGGATTTCACCATGAAAAAAGCCAGACTGACCGCCATCATTGCCACCGCCGCCCTGTTTTCCGTGACCGCTGCCCTGGCGCAGGGAGCCAAGCTCAGCGACAACGTCATTAAAGTCGGGGTGCTGACCGATCTCTCGGGCGTGTACTCCGAACTCTCCGGCCCCGGCAGCGTCCGGGCCGCGCAACTGGCCGCCGACGACTTCATGGCTGCCAACGCCGCTTACAAGGGCAAGGTGCAGGTTGTGGGCGTGGACCACCAGAACAAGGCCGATGTCGCCAGCAACAAGGCCGCCGAGATGATCGACCGCCAGAACGTGGATGTGCTGATGGACCTGCCCACCAGTTCGGCGGCCCTGTCCGCCGCCGAGATCGCCAAGACCAAGAAGATCCCGGTGATGGTCGTCACCGGCGGCACCACCGCCCTGACCAACGAGAAGTGCAACAAGTACACCTTCCACTACGCCTACGACAACTTCATGCTCGCCAACGGCACCGGCAGCGCCGTGACCAAGCGGGGGGGCGATAGCTGGTACATCATCTACCCCAACTACGCCTTCGGGCAGGATCTGGACCGCCAGATGACGGCGGCCATCAAGGAGAACAAGGGCAAACTGGTCACGGCCAGCGACGCCACGCCGTTCCCCAACACCGATTTCTCCTCGTATCTGCTCAAAGCCCAGAGCCTCAAGCCCAAGATCTTCGGGACCATGCAGGCAGGCAACGATCTGGTGAACGTGGTCAAGCAGTACAACGAGTTCGGCCTGAAGAAGCAGGGCATCGGCCTCGGCATCGGGTTGCTGTTCGAGACCGACGTGGCCGCACTGGGACAGGACGCCTACGCGGGCGCGCTGGCCACCGTGCCGTGGTACTGGAACCTGGACCAGCGCAGCCGTGACTGGTCCGCCAAGTTCGAGAAGTCGTTCGGCAAGAAGCCCACCTGGGCGCAGGCCGGCGTGTACAGCGCCACCACCACCTACCTGCAAGCCGTGGCCCGCGCCAAGAGCGACAACGGCGACGCGGTGGTCAAGGCCCTCGAAGGCCACCGCTTCAGCGACTTCTTTGCCCGCAGCGCATACATCCGCCCGCAGGACCACCGCGTGACGCTGGACGTGTACACCGTGCAGGTCAAGCCCAAGGCCCAGGCCAAGGAAGCGGGCGACATCTTTACCAAGGTGGCCACCATTCCCTCCGCCAAGGCCTTCACGCCGCTGGCCGAAAGCAAGTGCAAGTTCTGAGGACCGGCTAGAGAGGCGGGGGCCGGGACGCTGAAACCGGGCGTTCCCGGCCCCCCTTCTTCTCACGTCATGGACAACAGATGAATACACAACTGCTGCTGATTCAGGTGTTCAACGGTCTGGTCAACGGGGCGTTCTACGCCCTGCTGAGCCTGGGCCTGGCGGTGATCTTCGGGATGCTGCGGATCGTCAACTTCATGCACGGCGCGCTGTACATGCTGGGGGCGTTCGCCGCCTTCGCGCTGGGGCAGGCTTTCGGGCTGGGCTTCTGGCCCGCGCTGATTCTGGCCCCGCTGATCGTGGGGGCGCTGGGCATGGTGCTGGAACGCACGCTGCTCTCGCGGCTGTACGGCCTGGAACCCAGTTACAACCTGCTGCTGACCTTCGGCCTCACGCTGCTGACCCAGGATCTGGTCAAGCAGGTGATGCTCTCGCAGTTCGCGGTGTCCAGCGCGCCCTACACCACGCCGGACATCCTGACCGGGGTGGTCAATCTGGGCTTCGTGGTCTTTCCCAAGTACCGCCTGTTCGTGATCGCGCTGACGCTGGTGATCTGTCTGGTGACGTGGTTCGTGATCGAGAAGACGCGGGTGGGCGCAATCATCCGCGCCAGCACCGAGAACCCGAGTGTGACGCGGGCCTTCGGCATCGACGTGAGCAAGTGGGTCACGGGCGTCTTCGGCGTGGGCGTGGGACTGGCCGGACTGGCCGGCGTGCTGGCCGCGCCGATCTACTCGGTGGAGCCATACATGGGCGCGGAGCTGATCATCACCACCTTTGCCGTGGTGGTGATTGGCGGGCTGGGCAGCATCATGGGCAGCATCGTGACCGGCTTCGCGGTGGGCGTATTGGCGGCGGTGGGCGCGGCGATTTACCCGCCCATTGCCAACACGCTGGTCTTTATTCTGATGGCCTTTGTGCTGCTGGTGCGCCCCAGCGGTCTGTTTGGCCTGCCTGAGGGGACAAGGTGACCGCCATTCCCCGCACCGCCGCCCGCAATGACCGCGAGCGCACCATCCGCGCCGGGTGGATGATCGGGCTGGGTATTCTGCTGCTGATTCTGCCCCGGCTGATCTACCCGGTGCTGGCGCTGGACATTCTGGCCTGGGGCCTGTTCGCGGTGGCCTTTGACCTGCTGTTCGGCTTTTCCGGCCTGCTGTCCTTCGGGCACGCCGCCTTCTGGGGCGGCAGCGCCTACGTGACCGCCTATCTGCTGTCCAACGGTCAGAGTGTGCCGGTGGCCATGCTGGGCGGCACACTCAGTGCGCTGGTGCTGGCCGTGCCCATCGCGTACCTGAGCGTGAGGAGCGCGGGCATCTACTTCAGCATGATCACGCTGGCCTTCGCGCAGATGGTCTACTTCGTGGCGCTGCAATGGACCGACGTGACCGGCGGCGAGAACGGTCTCCAGGGCTTTGACCGCCCCAGCCTGTTCGGGCTGGACTTCAGTGACAGCGTCACGCGCTACTACTTCTGTCTGGCGGTGTTCGCGCTGGGCTTTTACATTGCCTACCGCACGGTGCGCAGCCCCTTCGGGCAGGCGCAGCAGGCGGTGCGCGACAACGAGCAGCGCGCCCAGAGCATCGGCTACAACCCTGTCCGCTTCAAGTTCACTGCCTTTCTGATCAGTGCCGGGCTGGCTGGGCTGGCGGGCAGCATGTACACCTTCGGCCACGGTGTGGTCAGCCTGGACGTGACCAAGTGGACCACCAGCGGTGAGGTCGTGATGATGACCCTGCTGGGCGGCACCACCACGCTGTTTGGCCCGGCGGTGGGCGCGGGCCTGGTGCTGCTGCTGAGAGACCAGTTGACCACTTCCAGCCTGCCGGTGGGCATCGTGACCGGTCTGGTTTTCGTGGTGACGGTGCTGTTCTTCCGCTCCGGTGTGGTGGGCACGGTGCAGGGCTGGTTGCGCCGCCGCTGAAACTGACCTCTCCACTGTTGCCCCCGCATTGAGCGGGGGCATTCTTTTTATTCATTCTCTGACAGTTTTCAAAGTTCCATCCAGAACGGCATCTTCACGCTTTCGCCCAGTGTGCGGTCCCTGATGGTCAAAATCCCTGTCTTGTATAATTTCCAGAGAAAGTGTCGGGGACTGGGTACGCACCTGAAAAGCCGAAATCCAAACAGGCTCAGGCAGGCGCACGTTCGGAACTGGGCATATCCACTGTCAGCAGAGGGGCCAGCGCCAGCACTGCCGCAGCGTCCCAGCCTTGCGGATGACACGCAGCAGGGTAGGGAACAGGTGGTATACCGTCCTGGCGCGGGAATCCGGCGAAGAGTTCGCTCAGGCGGGCGTCGGGGGCGCAGCGGGCGGCGTCGAACAGGGCGCGGGCCACCTGAGCCGCCTCGGCGTTGAGGCCATAACGCTGCATGCCCAGCGCGGCGGCGGCGGTGTCATGGGGCCACACGCTGCCGTTGTGGTAGCTGACCGGGTTGAAGCGGATCTCCCGCGTGCCCAGTGTGCGGACGCCCCAGCCGCTCCACAGCTCCTCGCCCAGCGCCGTTCTGGCCACCTGTGCTGCGTGTTCGGGCGGGATGATCCCCGTCCACAGCGTGTGCGCCGGGTTGCTAACCAGCACACGCAGCGGCTGCTTGTCGCCGTTCAGGCCGTGGACATAGTACCTGCGCTCCGGCCACCAGAAGGCGGCCTGAAAGCGTTCGCGTAGCGTCTGGGCGCGGGTGTCCCAGCCAGAAGCCAGCTCGTCTTCGCCCAGCAGGCGGTACATGCGGGCTGCCGCCCTGTAGGCGGCATACGCGTAACCCTGGACTTCGATTACGGCGACATGTCCGCTGACATCCGCGCCGCCTTCAGTAAAGGTGCTGTCGCCGCTGTCTTTCCAGACCGCGTTGGTAATTCCGCCGGGTTCGGTGTCGGGGGTGTACTCGATAAAGCCGTCGTGATCGGGATCGCCGTCGGTCAGACACCAGTTCAGGGCGGCCTCCCAGTTCAGGCGCAGTTCGGCGGCCAGATCAGGATGGGCGGCGCTCAGCTCACCCACCAGCCAGACGAAGAGGGGCGTGGCGTCGGCGGTGGCAAAGTACGGGCGGTGCGGCGTGCGGCCCGTGCGGGTCAGCTCGCCCACGCGCAGTTCGTGCAGGATCTTGCCGGGTTGCTCCAGCGTGACCGGGTCGTAGGTGACGCCCTGGTGCGCGGCCAGATACCGGGCCACCGTCAGCGCCATCTGTGGCAGGTGGTCTTTGACCATCAAGGCGATGATCATGCTGTCGCGGCCAAAGGGAGCCACGAACCAAGGCAGACCTGCCGCCGGAAACGCGCCGTGATCGGTCTGGAAGCTCAGACTGCGGAGGTCTTGAATGCTCTGGGCCAGCACGCGGGCGTCGCGCGGGTCCGGCAGTTGCAGGTCACGCCCGATTGCGGCCTGAACCGCAGCGTACTCGTGGGCCAGCTCCGCCGGATTGCCGCGCGACGGCTGTTCATCGGCCAGCAGCGGAAAGACGCTGACCACGATCTCGGTCTCCGTCTCGGTCAGGGTCCAGCTCAGGCATTCGCCGTTCCACTGCGCGGCAGGCGAGGTCTGCACGGCGGCGCGGTGTTCCAGGCCGTCCTGGGCGGTGTAGATAAAGGTCACCCCTTCTGCGGTGGACTGTGTGCGAATCTCCCGGTCAGCCGCCTTGACGGGCCAGCCGCGTACCTCGAACATATCCATGAAGTCGGCACCCAGCTCCAGCGTCAGTGTGTGGGGTTCATCTCCGGCGTAACGCGTGACCCGCAGCGTGTCGCGCAGTTCGCGGCCCATGAGCTGAAGGTCACGGCCAACGCCCACGCGCATGGTGTAGCCCACGTCGGCGTTGGCACTCTGGGCGCGCAGCCAGAACGGAAAGCGCTCGTGCTGCATCAGCGTCTGCGGGGTCTGGCCGTCCAGTTGCCAGCGGTAGCGGCACAGAAAGCGGGTGTCGCGGCGGTACAGCCCGCTCTCGCCCTCGGCGACGGCATAGTGCGCGTCTCCGACGAGATACAGATCATTTTCTTTAAGGACGGTGCGGGTACTCAGCATTACAGCTCCTTGCTGGGGGAAAGGGGACGGGTCAGTCGGGACGCTCGGCGGCAGGAAAGCTGAGGACGCGGTTTGAAGGATGTTTTACTTGGCAACTGACGACGACTGCTTTGCCGTTCAGCCTTCGCTGGGAGGGGGTTTGCGGGTTGGCCCCTCCCAGCTCGCCCTCAGCGTGGGGGTCAAAATGGGAGAATGGGGCCAGTCCGAAGAGGTGAAGCAATGTCCTCAGACAGCCCAGGCTCATCCCTTCACTGCGCTGTCCGCTCCGGTGTCCACAAAGTAACGCTGGAAGACCACGAAGATGACGATCACGGGAATGGCGCTCAGGACCGCACCTGCCAGGATCAGGCCGTAGTCGCCCTGTCCGCCGTAGAGCTGGCGGAAGTTGACCAGACCCACCGTTAGCAGGTAATCGGTGTTCTGACGCAGGATCACCAGCGGCCAGAAGAAGTCGTTCCACGCGCCCTGAAACTGGGTAATGGCCAGGGCGATCAGCGCGGGTCCGGCCTGCGGCAGCATCACGCGGAAGAAGGTCACAAACGGCCCTGCGCCGTCGATGGCGGCGGATTCCTCCAGCTCCTTGGGCATGCCCTCAAAGAACTGCTTCATCAGAAAGACGCCGCCCGCCGCCACCAGGCCGTTGAACCACAGGCCCCAGATGTTCAGCAGCCCCAGGTCTTGCAGCAATACGTAGTTGCTGACCAGATTGACCTGATCGGGCACCATCTGCACGAACAGCACGGCGACGACAAAGATCAGATTCTTGCCGGGAAAGTCCATGCGGGCCAGGGCGTACCCGGCCAGCGAGCAAAAGACGATGGCGGCGCTGACGCGCAAGAAGGCGTAGAAAAACGTGTTCAGCACCCAGGTGAAGAACAGGCTGCGTCCGGTCTGCGGGCTGGTGGTCTCGGTGAAGGCGCGACGGTAGTTATTGAAGGTGTAGCCCAGCACGCCGGGGGTGATGTTGCGGTAGGCGAAGGAGCGTCCGAAGTTCTGCCTGTCGCTGGGCGGGAGTGTGCTGGAGGTGATGCTCTGGCCGCGCTGCACGTCGATTTGCAGCGGCGTGCGCTCGAAGACCGGACCGCGCAGGTAATACCTGTCACCCGACTTGACCAGTTCCACAGCCTGCGTGGCATTCAGCGAATACTGTTTTTCCTGCGCTGCGGGTGTGTCCAGCGTGACCGGCACGATCTGGCCGCCGGGGAGCTTGGCGTTCAGGTTGGCGTCGGGTGTGGCCAGTTGCGCCCGGATGACCTGACCCTGCTGCGCTGTCAGTGCCGGATAATCCACTGTGATGCGGTAGCTGCGAACCTCGCCCACTTGCCCGGTTTCCACGGTCCTGACGGTGGCGTACTCGGTGGCCTGCGCCTGCCGGGCGATGGCCACCAGGCTGGTGGGCTGATAAGGAAACAGCGCCGTGGTGGGCGGCTCCTGCGGCGCGTCCGCCGGGGAGCGCACACTCACGTCGAAGGTGACGGTGCGGCCCGGCTCCAGGCCGCCGTTCCAGCCGCTGCCCGCGCCCTGCACGCCCAGGTTGTAGGCACGCCCGATGAACTGCGGCGTCAGTTGCGGAATGACCAGGCGGGGCGGGTATTCGTTGGGGTTGTCTTTCATGCTGCTCAGCAGGCCCATCAGGAATGGCCCCAGGAAGAAGATGCTCATGACCAGCATGAAGGCGTACAACCAGCCCGCGCGTGCCCAGCGGCGGCGGGCCAGCCAGCGGTCCATGTCGGCGGCGCTTCTGCGAACTTCAGTGAGAGTCGTCGTCATCTCACACCGCCTCGGAGCTGATGAAGCGGCGTTGCACGAATACCATCACCAGGATGATGGCGGCCAGCATGATGGCGGCGGCGGCGGCCATGTTGACCGGCGCGGCCCCAGCTTTAAACGTGTTGGTGTACACGTAATAAGCCAGCGTGATCAGGGTGCTTTGCGGCGCGGCGCTGCCGATCACCGCCACCTGATCGAACATCTTCATGGTCCCGATCAGGCCCACCGTGATCACGTAAAAGCTCACAGGACGCAACATTGGCACGGTCACGTTCATCAACTTCTGTGCGGGTGTCGCGCCGTCAATGTCGGCGGCCTCGTACAGCGCGCCGGGAATGTTCTGGAGACCCGCCAGGAAGAACAGCATCAGGGTGGGAATAGTCGTGAAGGTGTTCTGGATGATGATCACCAGCATGGGAATGCTCAGGATTTGTACGCCGCCAACGCTGATCCAGCGGTCTGAAAAGTACTGGAAATCGTAGGGCGCGACGTCGCGCACCGACAGCACGCCCATCCAGTGCAGGGTGGCCGTGACCGCCACGGCGATCATCAGACTGACTGCGGCCAGCGCGGGATCCAACCACCCGGCGGGCAGCCCGCGCGAGCGCTCCCACAGCACCTGCACCACCTGCACGGCGATCAGCACGCTGGTCAGGGCCAGGGTGTAGGGCAGATACGCCTGCCACTGGGTAATCGCGTAATTGGCGACGCCCCGGCGCTGGAACAGCCACAGGAAAATGAGGGTGATGACCACGCTGGACGTGATGCTGGGCATGTACCACGCCGAACGGAAGAAGGCCATGCCCCGGATCTTGTTGTTCAGCGCCACCGCCATCAGCAGCGCGCCCACCGTCTGGAGGGTGGTGGTGATGACGGCGAAGACCAGGCTGTTGGCCAGCGCGCGCTGAAACAGCGGATCGGCCAGCACATCGGTGTACGGCTTGATGCCGATCAGCCTGGGCGTATTGAACAGGTTGAAATCGGTAAACGAGTAATAGATGGCCCGCGCGAAGGCGTAGAAGAAGAAAATCCCGATGGTGATCAGAAACGGCGCGAGAAACAGGTAGGCGGCTGAGGTCTGTCCCTTCTTGAGCATGGTGGAAGCCCTCCGGTGGGAAGACACTGGGGGCAGCGGGCGGGCAGTGCAAAGTCCTGACTCCCTTCCAGCCGCGCCGTGACCCCCGGTATCAGCTCAGAAATCAGCTCAGCGGCTTTGCAGGGTGTTCATTTCCTGCTGCGCCTGCTTCAGGGCGGCGGCGCTGGACTTCTGGCCACTCAGCACGGCGGCCAGCGCGGTATTGATTGGCTTGGTCCAGTCTGGCCCCTGGGTGCCGAAGTAATAGGGCCGCACGGTGCCCGACGACGCGCCCTGAAAGACGGCCTTGCTGTTCTGTGCGCCGGGGGTGGTCTTTTTGAAAAAGGCGTTGTTTTGCAGCGACGAGCGGCTGGGAATCGCCAGGCCCTGTTCCAGCACGTACTGCTGCACCTGGGGGCTGGTCAGGATGTTCAGCACTTTGGCGGCAGCCGCCTTGTTTTTGGTGCCCGAGTTGATGGCCCAGCCCACGGTGAACACGAAGTTGCCGCGCTTGCCGGTCTTGTCATTCCTGGGGATCAGGGCCGAGCCGTATTTCAGGTTGGGCGCGTTGTCTTTCAAGAAACCCACGACCCAGTTGCCCTCGACAGCCACGGCCACCTTGCCCGAGGCCAGGCAGCCGCCAGACCAGTCCTGAGACAACTCCGAGGGCTGCACGCCCACCTTGTTCTTGCTCAGGCCAGTGTAGTAGTTGAAGGCCGAGACGAAGGCCGGATCGAGCAGGTTGGTCTTGCCCTTGGCATCGAAGGGTTGCCACCCCGCTGCAAAGGCGTACTGGCCCATGCGGGCATAATCGGGGACCAGGCACGCTCCGTAGTAATCGCTGCCCAGCGCCTTTTTCACTGCTGCCAGCTTGTTCTGAAAACTGGTCCAGGTTTCGTTGTCGTTGGGGTAGGCAACCTTGGCCTCGTCGAAGATGTCTTTGTTGTACACCAGCGTCAGGGTGTTGAAGTCCTTGGAAATGGCGTAGGTCTTGCCGCCCCGCGTAAAGGCGTCGTTCAGGCTCTTGATAAACGGCGTGGTGTTGACAACGCCGTTCATTGGCAGCAGCTTGCCGGTAGCGACGTAGCCGTCCAATGTCTCGCCGGGCACGTAAAACACGTCGCCTGCGTTGCCCGCCGCCAGCAGCGTGGTCAGGGCTTGGTTGTAGTCGCCCTGAAGCGGTTGATAGACCACCGTGATGTTGTCCTTGATCAGCGCGGGTTTGACGAAGCGGTTGATCAGGTCACCCACGATGGCCGGATCCTGGCCGCCGTAGCCGTTGATCTTGATGGTGGTCTGCGCCGAGGCCGAACCGGCAGTGGCAACGAGGACAGCGAGGCTGATCAACAGTGAGTTTTTCATATCTTCCCTCCTGGGAATGGCGCGACGGTCGCGCCGCGAATAAGCTGAACTTCAATAAATTCGCCGCGCGGGGGCAGGCCCACGATGGCCTCCTGCACCAGCGTGAGTGCGGTGGACGCGATCCGGGGAATGTCCTGCGCCACGGTGGTCAGCCGCAGATTGATGGGCAGTTCGGGCAGGCCATCGAAGCCCACCACGCTGACCTGTCCCGGCACGTTTACTCCCAGGTCTTGCAGGGCCGCCACCGCTCCAGCTGCACTCTCGTCGCTCTGGGCAAACAGGCCCGTGAATCGGACGCCTGATTCCCAGGCCCGGCGCACAGCCCGGTAGCCGCCCAGCACCGTGAAATCGCTGGCAATGCTGATGATCTGTGCCCCGGCTGTCAGTGCCGCCGCCAACGCGCCGCGTTCACGGTCCTGTGCCACCTGACTTGGCCCCTGTCCCAGAAAAGCCAACTGGCGGTGTCCAGCCCCGGTCAGGTGCCGGGTCGCTAGTTCTGCGCCGCCCACGTCGTCGGGGGCCACCCAGAAAAAGTCCGGCTGATGGCCGATCAGCACAGCGGGAACGCCCCTGTCGCGCAGGAAATTCAGGCGCGGATCACCGTCCATCGCGTGCATGACCAGCACTGCGCTAGGGAGTCTCGTCAGGCGGGACAGGTCTGCACGCAGGTCCATGAGCTGCACGCCCTGCGGCGCGGTATGGGCTTCCAGCGCGCGGCGAAACAGCACGCTGTACGGATGCAACACTGGATCATCGCGCTCAAAGGAGATGCCCAGCGTCTGCCCGGTGCGCCAGCTCAGGTGCCGCGCGGCAGGATCGGGCGCGTAACCCAGGCGGGCAATAACGTCCTGCACACGTTCGCGGGTGCGGCTGGCAACTGTGGAATGCCCATTCAGCACCCGGCTGACCGTCCCGGTGCTGACACCAGATTCGCGGGCGATATCGTCGATGGTGGGCCGGGTTGACTTCATGTCTTCAGCTTGTCTCCTTTTCGCCTCATGCGTGGGGATTGACTTCTGTAACCGGTTACATAGCGTGCGGTCAGGCAAGATATTCGCAGCAGGGTGAGCGAGGGGGCGGAGGACAGACCACGAAGTTTGCGAAATTGTAAGCGGTTACAATCACTATTTTGCACGTTGCAGGAGAAATGTCAATGGGGGAATTGAAGTGCAGCAGTCTGTCTGTTTGCGCTCTTAGCTTGTTTCGACGCTCACACTGGAACGGCGGCGCTCGTCCCCATGTGCACCCACAGTATGGTGGGCACCTGACTCAGCTTATCTGGCCGCTCTGAATCCAAACCATCTGTTCCCATCCGTCTCACTAGGAGTAATCCCCATGCCCACTGTCAACGCCTACGCCGCCCAGGACGCCACCACCCCCCTTGCCCCCTTTCAGATCGAGCGGCGTGACCTGCGTCCAAACGACGTTCAGATCGAGATTCTGTTCAGTGGGGTCTGTCATTCGGACATTCACCAGGCCCGCAGCGAGTGGGGGCCTGGCCTGTATCCGATGGTGCCCGGTCATGAGATCGTGGGCCGCGTCACGGCGGTGGGCGGGCAGGTGCAGGGCTTCAAACCGGGCGATCTGGCCGGGGTGGGGGTGCTGATCGACAGTTGCCAGGACTGCCCGAGCTGCGCCGAAGGTCTGGAGCAGTACTGCGAGAATGGGCATACCACCACCTACAACTCCCGTGAGCGGGACAGTGGCAATCTGACCTTTGGCGGCTACTCGAGTTCCATCGTGGTGCGCGAGGAATTTGTCCTGCGCGTTCCCGAGTCGCTGGACCTCAAGGCGGTGGCCCCGCTGCTGTGCGCGGGCATCACCATGTATTCGCCGCTCAGGCACTGGAAGATCGGTCCGGGCCACCGCGTCGCCATCGTGGGGCTGGGCGGGCTGGGGCACATGGGCATCAAGCTGGCCGCCGCGCTGGGGGCCGAGGTCACCCTCTTCACCACCTCCCAGAGCAAGGCCGCCGACGCCATGCGGCTGGGTGCCCATCATGTGATCATCAGCAGTGATCCTGCGGCCATGAAGGCGGCGCGCACCAGCTTCGACTTCATCTTGAGTACCGTGCCGACCAGTCACGATCTCGCGCCTTATCTCAGAACCCTCAAGCTCGGGGGCCAACTGGTGATCGTCGGGGCCATCGATCCGGTGGGTGTCCACGGCGGCCTGCTGATCTCGCACCGCCGCAGCGTTTCGGGCAGCAACATCGGCGGACTGACCGAGACCCAGGAGATGCTCGATTTCTGTGCCGAACACGGCATCGTGGCCGACATCGAGCTGATCGACATGCAGGACATCAACGCCGCTTATGAGCGGATGGTCCGCAACGACGTGAAATACCGCTTCGTGATCGATATGGCCTCGCTGGGGGGTGAGGCGGCGGCGGACTGACACGGACGCCGATTGAAGGGCGAGGAGAACATCTGGCGTAACTACTCAGCGCGAGAAGTCGGGCATGAGGATGTCACCGCGAAATACACTCACGAGGCCCTGCCAGACATGTATGCCCTGCTTGCGAAGTGTGGAGATATAGCTGCGAATCCGGCAGAACGCCGCTCCACCAGTCAGAGACCGAAACCCACCTGACACTTTGCGCTTGATACAGAACATCCGAATATCCCGTTCCGCCTGGTTGTTGTCGAAGGGAACGTCGTCCCGTTCGAGAAACAGA
>NZ_JNIV01000052.1 GCF_000701405.1 Deinococcus marmoris DSM 12784 | reverse complement strand
AACGAAGACGGTTCAAGTGGCATTCTGTATTTATGCAGCGATGACAGCAGTCTGACCGCAAATGAAACCCTTGCGATCTATCAGAAACGATGGCCCGTAGAAGAATTTCACAAATCACTCAAGCAAAATGCCTCTCTTGGGAAGTCGCCTGCCAGTACACCTGCATGTCAGATCAAACACATTCTCTGTTCATTCTACGGACATATCAAGCTGGAAAAATTGAAAATCATCCGCAAGGAAAATCACTTTGCGATGCGAACAAAGATGTATATCGCCGCTCTTAAAACTTCATACGAGGAATTACAAAGGCTGAGGCAGCAATCCGAGAATTTTCAAAACTCTGCCGCGTAAGGTCAGATGTTAAGTCACTGCTTAGAAAATATGACACAAAGGACGGCCTGGCAGAAAAAATAATCAAAGAGCTGGACGAGATCCATGATGAAGCTTTTCATGAAATTCTTGAAGTTCCTATGATGGTGACTCTATTATTTAGGTCTTTTGGATACTCAGAAGAAGTGCCAGCGAAGAGATATCAATTCTATAAGCAAGTATACGAAGCTCTATATAACGGTCATGACCTTACGAAAGAGGGCTTCAAAAGAAATAAAAAATGTGGTTTAGATATAGACGAATTTCAGAATATTCTTAGGTCAATAGCATTTAAATCTGCAAAAAATGGGCCTTCATATTCGCGGGAAGACATTATACATAATATAGGCAATGCTCTTGATAAATTTGGATATGTATAGGTAAAAGCCTCAGCGTTCTTAGACGATATATTACAAGCGGTTCCATTGTTTAGTGACGAAAATGTTGAGATTAGGTGGATACACAAATCTCTTCAAGACTATTTTGCAGCATCTTATGCAGCTTTCGTAATATCCGAGAATCAGAGAATTACTTTTGAAAAAATGTTTAATAGTAGCAGATCTTTTTATTATGCAAATATTATTGAGCTAGCCTATGATATGAAGCCACATGTCATAGAAGAAGCAATAATCATGCCCTATCTGAATGAATATTTGGTCTATTCGGAAAAATGTAGTCAAACTGATCTACCAAAATCAATATGTGATGGATTATACCAAAGAATTTATATAAAAGCTGGAATCTCTCATGATGAGTACAGAGATAAGGAAAGATTTACCAAATTTGTGGAATCAAATATATCAAATATTGAAAATGAGATTGGAAACGGAATACCTCGGATTAGAAAACAGATGATACAATCATCACTGGATAGTACTCATTACCTTATGGCAGAGAGAGCGTCGCGTTGGATATTAGATTTTATTGGCAGGAAATATAAAGGACTATTTACCGAAGAAGACCGAAGCGCTGTTGGAAATGATTCAGGCGACGTGTTGCTTGGAGACGTTATTGTGAGTCACGAATCTGCATTAGCTGGAAAGCATGAGTGTATTCAGGGTATTAAAAATATATCTTCATCGCTTTTTAATGATTATGACGATAATGAGCCATTAATTGGACCCTTCGAAATCAGCAATCAGCGAGTTCAAGAAGTGATTAGTGCAATTAAGGTAAAAATAGACTCTATGAACGAACAAGAGGAGTTTTAAACCGCTGAACTTCCACCCTCTCCCCATTCGGCCCCTGCGCGTAGAAGTGGTAAATCCCGTACTCGGCGTGGTGCTTCGGCGCGGTCTCTGCCGTCACGCCCGCCGCCATCAACCGCTCGTAGACGCCATCCACGTCGTCTATTACCAGCGTTAGGACCACACTGGGCGGCAGGGCCACGCTACCGCGCTCGCAAAAGCCCAGGAAACCGCCGCCTGCTACCGCGTAGATGTGGCACGTCCCCTGGTCCCGCACCAGCGTCAGCCCCAGCGTGCCGACATAGAAGTCGTGCGTGGCGGCCAGATCGGCGGTGGGGTAGAAGCCGATAAAGGCATCAAAGGTGGGGGACATGGGGAAAGGATAGCGGGTGGGGGCGGAAGTGGGAACGCAGCCCCGCCCCCAGCACTTACCGCCGTGCCTGCATCTGCCACGCCGAAAGGGCCGCCCGCGCCACGGCCACCTCATCCCAGGGAATCGTCTCATGGGCGCGTTCCAGCGTGTCTTCCGGTCCCTTGCCCGCCAGCAGCACGGTGTCCCCTGGCTGCGCCTTCCCGATGATCCAGGCAATCGCCCCCGCCCGGTCTGGAATGGTGGTGAAGTTCGTGCGCCCACCCTCCCGCGCCCCGCGTTCCATCTCGCGCAGAATGTCGTCCAGCGGCGTGTCGCGGCAGTCCTCCTCGGTGAAGACGGCGTGATCGGCCAGCCGCGCAGCCACCTCGCCCAGCGGCGCACGCTTGCCCGGATCGCGCGGCCCCCCCGCCGAGCCGATCAGCACCCACAGTCGCCCCGGCGTGGTGGTCCGCAGCGTGGTCAGCGCCTTTTCCAGACTGGGAGGCGTGTGCGCGAAATCCACGATCACGCGCGGGGCCGGGTGTTCAAGGGCAGGGCCATCGCCCGCCAGCAGTTCCATGCGCCCCGGCACCCCCCGGAAGGAGGCCAGCCCCGCCACCAGTTGCTCCGCCGTCGCTCCCAACTGCGCCGCCGCCGCCATGCCCGCCAGCGCATTCGCCACATTGAAGCGCCCGATCATGGGCAACTGCGCCCCAAATTCGCCCAGCGGAGAGGTCACGCGCCAGCTCAACCCGCCCGCGCCTTCCTGGATGTCGTGCGCCGTCCAGTCGGCCTGCTGGCCCTCGGCGCTGTAAGTGGTTTCCTGCGGGGCCAGACCGGTCAGCCGCGCCGTCCACGGATCGTCCGCGTTCAGGACCGCGAAGCGGGCGCGTTCCACCAATTTGCGTTTCTCGGCAAAGTAGTTCTCCACCGTGCCGTGAAAATCCAGGTGTTCGCGGCTCAGGTGGGTCCAGACCGCCACGTCCCAGTCCACGCCGCGCACCCGCTCCAGCGCCAGCGCGTGGCTGCTGGCTTCCAGAACCACGGCGTCCGCGCCCACCGCCACCATCTCGCGCAGGGTGCGCTGGACCTGTGGGGCCTCCGGGGTGGTGAAGTGCGCCGGGAAGTGCTGCAACTGGCCGTCCGGCAGTTCATAGCCCACCGTACTCAGCAGGCCCGTTTGCAGGTCCGCCGCCCGCAGCAGATGGCGGGTCAGCCACGCGGTGGTGGTCTTGCCGTCGGTTCCGGTGACGCCCACCACGCGCAGTTCCCGGCTGGGGTGGCCCTCGATGGCCGCCGCCGCGTCGGCCAGCGCCGCCCGCGCGTCCGGCACCCGCAAGTAGGGCAGGGAAGAGGTCATGCCGTCTGGTAAGCCTTCCCCCAGCACCGCCACTGCCCCGGCCTGCCGCACCTTCTCTATAAAGCTGTGGCCGTCGAAACGCGCCCCGCGAATCGCCACGAACACGTCCCCCGGCCCGGCCCAGTCGGCGTTGTGGGTCACGCCGCGCACGGGCGGGTCCGGCAGATCGTTGGCGGAAAGGTGGAGGGCGGCGGCCAGAGCTTGCAGACGCATGTGCCGAGCGTAGCAGGGGCGGGCGATCCGGGCAGCGGGCGGCCTGCGGCGCTGCATAGGCCCCGGCCTGTCCTCGCCTGCCGGACGTTTGGGCCTCATTCGTGCGGCGAGATCGGCAGGACTGGAGATTGCCGTTGCCGCACTTCCGCCAGCAGCCCTGGCAAAAAAGACGGTCAGCCTGCTGCCCTGAAGGCCGTGCTGGACGATCTCTTGTGAATATGGCATTTGTCCTTTAGACTTGTAACTGTTCTAGTAACGCATTGCTACACCGGGTTTAACGACTTGCCATCCTTCTGATTTCTGTCGTCTGGCAAGCCTTTTCTGCCACCATGAGCTGAACCTGACTGAACCTTGACAGTATTTTGAAAAGCTTTTACACTCTATGGAAATTAGACAGCTAAGTAAAAAGATCCAGAGGGGGTGGGGACCAGTAGGAAGCCTGGGGTAAGCCTGACGCAGTGTGTGGCGAACCACTTCTAGACGCATCAACGCAATCTGCCCTGGCCCAGACGGTCAGCCCGGAGGAAACATGACGACCACACCCACGCGCAACAACGTCCATCCCGTCGATGAAGTTCTGCCCGTTCAGAACATGATCGCCTTCGGCCTTCAGCACGTTCTGAGCATGTACGCGGGCATCGTGGCCGTGCCGCTGATCCTGGCCACCGCGCTGGGCCTGCCCCCTGCGGACCTCGTGCGTATCATTGGCGCAAGCTTTTTCATGTGCGGCGTCGCCACCCTGATCCAGACCATCGGCTTCAAGGGCTTCGGGGCCAAGTTGCCCATCGTGCAGGGGACCACCTTTGCCGCCGTGGCCACCATGATCGCCATCGGCAAGTCCTACGGGCTGCCGGGCATCTACGGGGCGGTGATCGCCGGGGGCATCCTGACCGTGCTGCTCGCGCCGTACTTCTCCAAACTGCTGCGCTTCTTCCCGCCTGTGGTGGCCGGAACCGTGATCCTGATGATCGGTGTGTCGCTGATGCCCGTCGCCATTCGCTGGGCCGGGGGCGGTAATCCTGCCGCAGAATCTTTTGGCAACCCGGCCAGCCTGGGCCTGGCGCTGCTGACCATGATCATCGTGCTGCTGCTCACCCGCTTCGGCAAGGGCTTCCTGAGCCGGGTCTCGGTGCTGCTGGGTCTGGTCATCGGGACCATCGTGGCGGCCATCTTTGGGCTGGCAAACTTCTCCGGCGTCGGCATCGCCGCGTGGTTCGGCTTCACCGCGCCCTTCCACTTCGGCACGCCCACCTTCGCCTTCGTTCCGGTGCTGTCCATGCTGCTGGTGATGCTGGTTGTGATGGTAGAGACCACCGCCGACATCCTGGCCATCGGTGAAGTGGTCGACAAGGACGTGGACGCCAAGATGGTGGCCGACGGCCTGCGCGCCGACGGTCTGTCCACCATGCTGGGCGGCGTCTTCAACGTCTTTCCGTTCACGGCCTTTGCCCAGAACGTCGGTCTGGTGCGCTTCACCGGCATCAAGAGCCGCTTCGTGGTGGCCGTTGCCGGGATCATCCTGATGCTGCTGGGCTTCATCCCCAAGCTGAGCGCGCTGGTGTCCTCGATCCCCCTGCCCGTGCTGGGCGGCGCTGGACTGGTGCTGTTCGGCACCGTGGCCGCCGCCGGGGTGCAGACGCTGACCAAGGTCAACATGAACGACACCCGCAACCTGACCATCGTGGCCGTCAGCGTGGCGCTGGGCGTCATTCCCTCCACCGTGCCCACCCTGTACGAGAAGCTCCCGGAGCAGGTCAGCCTGGTCCTGGACAGTGGCATCACCTCCGCCGCCATCGCCGCCATCCTGCTGAACATCTTGTTCAACATCGTGGGCAACAACACGCCGCACCCGTCCTCGCTGGCCGACTCCACGGGCCACGCGCCGGAAGCCAGGGATTTCCACGGCTGAAGCCAGAGAGAAAAAACAAAAGCCCCCTCGCCAGGAATGGTGGGGGGCTTTTGTTGTGTGCTGGAAGGATGCAGAGGCGTGATGCCGGGTTCAGGAGAGTTAAATTTCGGACGACAGGCCCGCCATGCCCCCCGCGATAAACTGCCCCAGCACTCGCGCCTGTGTCTTCCCCTTGGCCTGCACCTCCGCCTCACTCTGCTGCCCCCGTACCGCTTCCACTGCCGCCGCCTCCAGCAACAGCGTGATCAGGTGCAGGGTCTGGGGCTGGCGTGCCTCTGCCCGGCGGTAGGGCGTGGTCCATTCCTGCAACTGCCGCAGGAAGTCGGCGCGCTGCTCACGGAAGATCGGGCCGCCGCCGCTGTGCAGCAGGAGCAGCAGTTCGCGCTCGTGCAGCAGGGCCAGAAACAGGGCGCTGAAGGTTCCGGCGTGGAACTCTCCGGAAGCGGGCAGCAGGGGCCGCAGCCGTTCCCACATGGCGGGCAGCCGCCCGGCCAGCAGGGCGCGCAGCATGTCCTCCGTGGACGTGAAATAGCCGTACACCGTGGGCCGCGAGGTCTGGAGTGCACGGGCAATATCGTTCATGCCCACGGCTTCAAACCCCTTTTCGATGAACAACGCCGACGCAGCTTCCAGAATCTGCTCGCGTCGGTTTTCCGCACTCAGTCGGCGGGCGGGGGAGGGCGGATCAAGCGTGGTCATAAAGAGAGTCTAACATCTCATTGACGTTCTGTCACTTGACGAAGTGTCAATAAGAGAGGATAGTGGGGTCATTCGGGGAGCCGCGTTTTGCCCTTCAAGGAGCCTCCATGTCCAGATTGACCCAAGACTTCAAAATCCTGACCCCCGCCGAGCGCAGCCTGTGGCGGCATCCCATGATGTGGCTGTCTGCCGCCGCCATCGCCGTGGTGCCACTGCTGTACGCGGGCATTTACCTGGGCAGCGCGATTGACCCCTACGGCAATCTGAAAAACCTGCCCGTGGCGCTGGTCAATCTGGACACGGGAACCCGGAACCGGGGCGAGGAAGTCCGGCTGGGCGCGGAAGTCGTCAGGGATTTGCGCGACGATCCCAAATTCAACTACATGGGCTATCCCAGCGAGGCGGCGGCGCAGGAAGCCGTGCGGCGCGGCGACGCCTATTTCTCGCTGACCCTGCCCGCCGATTTCAGCGCTAGAGCAGTCACGGGCAGCAGCTCCAGCCACGGCCTGCTCAAGTTCTACGTCTCTGAAGGTGGCAGCTACTTCACCAGCCGCGTGGCCTCCACTTTTGCCACGACGCTAAGCGAGGAACTGAACCGCACGCTGGGCGAAAACCGCTGGAAAGTGGTGGGCGATTCGCTCAAAGACGTGCAGAAGGGGTTTAATGACATTCGCACGGCCACCGGAAAACTGCGTGATGGTGCCGCCACGCTGGAAGACGGCACGAAAGCGCTCAGGGGTGGGGCGGCTGATCTGGCAAGCGGGGCTAACAAAGCGGCAGATGGTGGCGCACAACTGACGGACGGGGCCAAGTCGCTGTCCACGGGTGTCGGTCAACTCATGGACGGCAGCGCCCAGCTCTCCAGCGGTCTGCGCCAGCTAGAGGCAGCAGCGCCCGGTCAGGCCCAGCTCGCACCGTTACAAGGTGGCGTGGCTCAGCTTCAGAGTGGGGCGGCCAAGTTGTCGGGCGGTCTGGATCAGCTTTCGGATGGAGCCTCTGCGCTGTCTGACGGCGCGAGAAAAGCAAATATGGGCGCGGCGCAACTGGCGGGCGGCAGCAAGGAATTGGCTTCTAAACTTCCCCAGCTTCAAAGTGGATTGGGCCAGCTTTCGGACGGCGCGAATCAGCTTTCGGCGGGGGCAAAAGCAGCCAACACCGGGGCCGGGAAAGTGGCTGCCGGGAACAAGCAGCTCGCGGGCGGCTTGAAAGACCTGTCGGGCGGCTTGCAGCAGGCCACAGATGGGGCGAACAAGCTGAATCAGGGGGCTACCGAACTTGCTGCCGGAGCTGGCGCGTTGAATGATTCTGTTAAAGATCAGGCCCTCCCCAATGAACTTAAAGGCGGCGTCGCGCAGATCAACAGCGGGGCCACGGGGGTCCAGGCAGGCAGCAACAGCCTGAGTAGCGCCCTGCCCAAACTGGCGGACGGAGCGCAGAAAGCTGCTGTCAGCGCCGGACAACTTGCCACTGGGGCAACTGATCTGGCGGCAGGCACAGCAAAAGTGCAGACGGGCGCGGCATCTCTTGTCACGGGGCTGAAGGATGCTTCCGCTGCCTCCACAACCGCCGTGAAAGGCGCGCAGCAACTCAGCGCCGGGGCCGCGCAACTTACGGCAGGCACAGCGCAACTCCAGAGCGGGGCGGTGACACTGGCCCAGAAATCCAGTGAGGTGGCGAAAGGGGCGGCTGACCTGAGTGCGGGTGCAACTTCACTGCAAAACGGCGTGAATACCCTCGTTGACGGCAACCTGAAGATCAAGGATGCGCTGGGCCAGATCACCACGCAACTGCCCGCGCAGAGCGATCTGGATAGCCTGAAAACTGGAGCCTCAACCCTGGCTGCGAAATCTGGTGACTTAAGCAACGGTTTGAAAACGCTGAGCAGCGGGGCCACCAAGCTTCAGACCGGGGCGACTGATCTGGATGCCGGGGCCGTCAAACTGCGCGACGGGCTGAACACCCTTTACAGCAAGATTCCCGCCGACACCGAACAACTCGGCGGCGATCCGGCGGGCCTCAGCGCCAGCGTGCTGCCCGTGACCCAGACCTTTGCGCCCGTCAAGAACAACGGGGCCGGGTTCGCGCCGTATTTCATGGCCCTGAGCCTGTGGGTGGGTGTCACACTGACCACCTTTATTTTCCCGTATAGCCAGTTGCCCCGCAGTGGACGCGGCACCTCGCAATTTGCGCGGATGCTGCGCAAGGCCGCCGTCCCCGCCGCGCTGGTCTGCGTTCAGGCGCTGCTGGTGGTCTGGGGTGTGCATGCGCTGGGCGTGGAATTCCTGCATCCGGCGCAGGTGATCGCCACGGCGCTGGCCTCCAGCCTGACCTTCCTGACGCTGGTGCTGGCGCTGATCTTCCTGTTCGGCGCGGCGGGGCGGCTGATCGCCCTGGTGCTGCTGGTGCTTCAGCTCGCGGCGTCGGGGGGTAGCTATCCGGTGGAACTCTCGCCGTCCTTCTTCGGGGCCATCCATAACTTCGTGCCCGTCACGCAGAGTGTCAATGCCTTCCGGCACGCCCTCAGCGGCGCGTTTCAGGGCAGCTACGCCACCTTCATGCTGATTCTGCTGGGCATTGCCGTCCTCAGCGTCGGCGTGGGCTTGCTGGGCCGTCGCCGCTGGGAACTGGTGGCCGACAACGACTTTAAACCCCTGATCACCTCGCCGCTGGTGTCGGAGGAAGTGCATCACGAGAAGGAGGAGATGGCGCGGGGATGATTTGATCGGGGGTGAAAGGGAGGCTGCCACGGTTTAACCCCTCCGCCCCTTCGGGGCACCTCCCCTCAAAGGGAGGCAAGAGTTGCGGAATTGCCCGGCCAGCAGCGCACTCTTGGCTCCCCTTGAGGGGAGCTGGCTGCGAAGCAGACTGAGGGGTTTTCGTGGAACCCACTCCAGAATCCCAACCTAAAAAGGGCGCGTCCACCCCAACCCGGACGCGCCCTTCTCCCATTTCCCTAACCGCTTATTCCACCTTGAACGGCAGGTACTTGGGCTGCCAGAACTTGGCCTTGACCACTTCCAGTAGCTCCTCGTCGCTCAGGCCGCGGATGCTGAATTCGGTGGCGACCCCGTTCTTGAGTGCTTGCTTGATCACGGCCACGGCGACTTCCAGACTGGCGGCACCCAGCTCCGAGACCGGGGGGAACGTGCGGCCCGGATGGTTCCGCTGGGTGTAGGCGGCCAATGCATAGGCGGATTCCGTGACCATCTCATCGGTGATCTCACGCACTCGGGCCAGGATCGCGCCGAAGCCCAGGCCGGGGAAGATGAAGGCGTTGTTGCCCTGCCCGATGGGGTAGGTTTCGCCGTTCAGTTCCACCGGGTCAAAGGGGCTGCCGGTGGCGACGAGGGCTGCGCCGTTGCTCCAGCGCAGCACGTCTTCGGGCAACGCCTCGCAGTTGGCGGTGGGGTTGGAGAGTGGGAAGACCAGCGGGCGCGGGGTGTTCGCCATCGCGGCCTTCACGACTTCCTCGTCAAAGGTGTTCGGGACGCCGGACAGGCCCAGCAGCACGGTGGCCTTACCATCGCGGATCACGTCCAGCAACGCGGTTCCGGCCCACCCCTCGGTGAAGGCTTTGGGCGTTGCCAGCGACTTCTTGTAGTCCTCCATCTGGCGGTCATCGGTCAGCAGGCCGCGC
Organism: Deinococcus marmoris DSM 12784; assembly: GCF_000701405.1. GTDB lineage: Bacteria > Deinococcota > Deinococci > Deinococcales > Deinococcaceae > Deinococcus > Deinococcus marmoris. The sequence goes on along the minus strand of NZ_JNIV01000052.1, from coordinate 22,622 downwards.
GAATCCAGCACGAAGACGCGTTCGCTGATCTGCTCTGGCGTCAGCCCCTCGCGCTTCATGCCCTCGCGGATGGCGGCGGCGACTCCGGCCCCACCCGCGCCCGCGCCGCTGATGACCACGCGCTGATCGGCCAGCGTCTCGCCCTTGAGGCGGCAGGCATTCAGCACTCCGGCCAGCACCACCGCGCCGGTGCCCTGGATGTCGTCGTTGAAGCTGGGAACCACCTTGCGGTAACGGTCCAGCACCATGAACGCCGTGTCCTTGGAGAAATCTTCCCACTGGATGATCGCCTTGGGAAAGCGTTCCAGCGTGGCTTCCACAAAGCGGTCCACGAAGCGCAGGTATTCCTCGCCCTTCAGGCGGTCATGCTTGACGCCCAGGTAAGAGGGGTCTTCGCGCAGATCGGCGCGGCCCGTGCCCACGTCCAGCTCCACTGGCAGCGTCTTGTCGGGGCCGACGCCGCCCGCCACGGTGTACAGAGACAGCTTGCCGATGCTGATTGCCATGCCGCCGAAGCCCTGATCCCCGATGCCCAGAATCGCGCTGCTGTCGGTGGCGACGATAATGCGCACGTCGTTCAGCGGCACGTTTGCCAGCGCCTTCCCCGCCCGCTCAATGTTGTTGGTGCTGAGGGTCAGGCCACGCGCGTAGCGGTAAATCTGGCTGAATTTCTGCACCGCCAGCCCCACGGTGGGCGTGTAGACGATGGGCAGCATTTCTTCCACATGCGCGGCCAGCAGGGCGTAAAACAGCACCTCGTTGCGGTCTTGCAGGCCCCGCAGAAAGACGTGGCGTTCCAGCGGGTCCCCAATCTTGACGTAGTCGGCGTAGAGGCGTTCGGCCAGCACTTCCAGCGTATCAATCTGCGGGGCCAGCAGGCCATCCAGATTCAGCTTCTGGCGCTCGTCCTCGGTGAACGCCGTGCCCTTGTTCAGCAGCGGGATGCGCGTGAGGTTAAAGCCCGTCACCAGCGGGTGCAGGTAGCGGTGGCCGTCTGAATCGCGTTTGACGTCGTAGTGATCGGTCAGGGGCTGGGTGGTCTGGGTCATGGGGTTTCTCCTCTGAAGAGTGGGGCGAAGGGACGCGGGTGGGCTTATTTCAGAGGCCGGAGCCGAGCATGGATAGCGGGTGACGGTTCATGTCCTTGTACAGCAGGTACTTGCTCCACTCGCGGCCCAGTGCGCCGTACCACTGCGGGCAGTGAGCGCCCATCCAGATCACGTCGCCCGTGGTCACCGGGTAATACGTCTGCTGCAATTTGTACAGGCCCTCGCCCTCCAGCATCAGCAGGCCGTGTTCCATGTAATGCACCTCGGTGTACGGCAGGCTGGCCCCCGGCGCGAAACTCATGGTGCTGACCATGAAGTCAAAGGGAACCTCGTCGGGCAGCAGTTTGCGGGCGATCAGATGATCGTCGCCCTCAAATTCAAAACCGGGATTCTCGCGCTCGTTGCCCCAGTAGACGGCAGGAGCGGTCACGCCGTCCACCGCTTCGTAGGGCTTCTCAAACACGGAAACGCGGGCGTCTGACTTGGCTTTCAGCGTATGCGCCACGCCTGCCGGGACGTACACGTAGTCGTATTCCTTGAGGGTGCGTTTCTCGCCGTCTACATCAGCCTCTACCTCGCCGCTCAGCACGAAGGCAAAACGCTGGTAGCCGTGCGCCGATTCCTTAGCAGCGGCTCCGGCTGGCATCTCCGCCGTGAACTGCACGAAGCGGGCGCGGGTGCCGATCACAGGCGCGATGTGCAGGACGATGGCGCTGCCCGGCCACTCGGCCAGTGCGGTGCGGACGTGCGTTTCGGGCGTGATGACAGCGTGTGCGTTTTCCAGTGCGCTGCGGGTGGCTCCGAGGTGTTTCATGGTGGCTCCTTTGGTTGAAAGTAGGAAAGAGAGGAAATTTATTCGGGTGGCGCTGGGAAGGCGTTTGCGGTTCCCCCCTCCCGGCCTCCCCCGCAAAGGGGGAGGAGTTTTTGTTGGTCTGGACGGACCTTGCGTTAAGGTCTGGAGTAAATAGACTGCGAAGTGTTGGCATTCAAGGAATGTTAAATGCGAGTGCTTCTGGTCTTTTAGCTCCTCCCCACCTGCGGGGGAGGCTGGGAGGGGGGAGATTCGGCAAGTTTCCCTGCCCATCAACCCCCAATCCCTTACCCTCCAGGCCGCAGCAACTTGCCGCGCACCGTGTCGTCAAACTTGCCGTCCTGATAGACTGTCCGGCCCCGCGACAGCGTGTGCGTCACGCGGCCCCGATAGTCCTGGCCCCCAAAGGGGTTCTGCTGCCAGCGGTCATGCAGCTCGGTCAGTTTGAAGGTCTCGTCCAGGCGCACCAGAGCAAGGTCTGCGTCAGCGCCCACGTCCAGACGGCCCTTGCCCGGCAGGTTGAAGCGGCGGGCGGGATTCAGGGCGCTCAGGGCGGCGATGGCTTCCAGGGGCAGTTTGCGCTGGCCGTAGCCGTCGGTGAGCAGCACGTTCAGCGTACTCTGCACCCCGCTGATACCACCCCACAGCGCGAAGAAGTCGTCGCTGGTCTTCATGTCGGGCGGCGCGGGCGAGTGGTCCGAACCCACGATGTCAATGTGTCCGGCCAGCAGCTCCTTCCACAGTTCGTCCTGCACGGCTTTTGAACGCAGCGGCGGCGCGCATTTCAGGGCCGCGCCCACGCGTTCCACATCCTCGTCGGTGAAGTGCAGGTAGTGGGGGCAGGTTTCAATAGTGACGTCCACGCCGCGCTGTTTAGCCTCGTAAGCAAGTGCCACCGCCCGCCCGCTGCTCATGTGGACGAGGTGCAGGGCGGCCCCGGTTTCCTCCGCGAACAGCAGGGCGCGGGTCACGGCTTCCAACTCGGCCAGCACGGGGCGGCTGTTTAGATAGTCGCGCACGCCTTTATGCCCGCCCGCCCGCACCTGTTCGGTCAGGCCACGTGTCAGCTCGTTGCTCTCGGCGTGGGTACCGACGAGGAGGCCGTGACGTTTGGCTGTTCGCATCCCCTCCAGCAGCGTCAAATCATCCACCGCCGGAAATTCCTCCAGCCCGCTGTGGCTCATGAACGCCTTGAAGGCGATGACTCCGGCCTCGGCCAGCTCGTCCAGGCGGTCCAGATTGGTGGGGGTCAATCCGCCCCACAGCCCAAAATCTACCAGTGACTTCTGCTCGCCGATCTCGCGTTTGGCATCAAATTCGGCGCGGCCCAGCACCGGGGGAGAGGAGTTGAGGGGCATGTCCAGAAACGACGTGCCACCGCCCGCTACCAGCGCCCGCGAACCGGTTTCAAAGCCTTCCCAGTGGGTGCGGCCCGGCTCGTTGAAGTGAACGTGTGCATCCACCACGCCGGGGAAAATATGCAGGCCGGAGGCGTCCAATGCCTTGCCGTCTGCCGTGATCTCCTCCGAGACTTCCACGATCTGCCCGCCGCTGATGCCCAGGTCTGCGCGGCGGGGGCCATCCGGCGTGACGAGGGTGCCGCCGCGCACGATCAGATCAAAGCTCATAAAACCTCCGATTGAATCGTTTGCGAAAACGATGAAAATCCGAGCGGAGCGAGAAGGAGAAAAACAAATTCCGGGCGTGGAGTCAACAAATCGGCGCTTTCCCGGTTTGTTGACGAAGCAGACGGAATTTGTTTCATGCGGTTGCGTTCTCGTCGGCCAGCAGGTGCAGAAAGCGCACGCTCAGGCGCAGGGCGTCGGCCACGTCCTCCACCAGCACCAGTTCGTCGGGGTGGTGGCTCAGCGCGTTGGGCGAGCGCACGAACAGCATGGCGGACGGCATGTGCGCGGCCATGATCATGGCGTCGTGGCCCGCGCCACTGACCAGTTCGGGGTGCGGCAGGCTTTCAGCCTCAGCGGCGCGGTGCAGCAGCGTTTTGAAGGCATCCGACATCGGCGTGGCCTTTTCCTCCATCTTGGGCGTGATGGTCACGGTGACGCCTCGTTCCTCGGAGACGGACTGGGCGGTGTCCAGCAGATGCTGCAATGCTTTGAGTCGCACTTCATCCTTCGCGTGGCGGATGTCCAGCGTGCAGTGGGCCTCGCCGGGAATCACGTTCATGGCTCCGGGGAGGGCCTGCATCACGCCCACGGTGGCCACCAGTCCAGGGGTGGCGCGGGCCACGTCCTCGGCGGCCACAGCGAAGCGGGCGGCGGCGGCCAGCGCGTCGCGGCGCAGATTCATCGGTGTCGTTCCAGCGTGGGACGCCTGCCCCACAAAATTCAGAATGAATCGGTTCTGGCCCGCGATCCCTTCCACCACGCCCAGCGACACGCCCAAATCCTGCAAGACCGGTCCCTGCTCGGCGTGGATTTCAAAGTAGCCCAGCGCCTTCCCTTTGTACTGCGCCTCCCCGATTTCCTCCACGTTCAGGCCGTACTCGGTGATGGCGTCGCGCACGCTCTGGCCCGCCGCGTCGCGCAGTTCCAGCATGTCGTCCACGGTGCCCACCAGCGCCCGGCTGCCGATGAATGGCACGCCGTAACGCACGCCCTCCTCCTCCGAGAAGCCCACGACTTCCACGGCGTAGGGCAGGGTCTGACCCTTAACCGCTTCCAGCATGGCGTAGCCCATCACGACGCCCAGAATGCCGTCATACGCGCCTGCATTCGGCACGGTGTCCAGATGAGAGGCCAGATACAGCGTCGGCGCGTCGGGTGTCGGGCCGCTCAGCCGTGAACGCAGGTTTCCGGCGGCGTCCTCATAGGTGGTCATGCCCAGCGCGTCGGCCCACTTGGTCAGGTAGTCATGCACCTGATGCGTCGTGGGGCAGAGGAAAGGGCGGTTGGTCTCGCCCTCCACCTCGGTGTAACAGGCCAGCGCGGCGCAGGCGTCCATGATCTTCTGGCTCAGCGCCTGGACGGTTTCGTTGGAGACAGCGGGATGTGAACTGGCGGTCATACGGTGGCCTCCTGGCGTCGGAGCAGTTGCGCGGTGCGGGGGAAGTATTCGGGGCAGACGGGAGCAAGAACGAGGTGGTCTAGCAGACGGGCCTGAGCGGTGCTGTCTTCAGCCAGAGCGCGGCGCTCGGAGCGGTAGCGGTCAGGGGTCAGCTTATCGCCGCCCTCCAGTTCCGCCTCACATTTCACCCACTGCCACAACTGGGCGCGGGCGAGTTCGGCGGTGGCGGTGTCCTCAATCCGTCCATTGCGAACCACCACACCGCGTCCGTCGTACCACGCCTCGAACACAGCCAGCGCGAGGCCGATGCTGTCCTGCACGACGTTCAGGGGCAGAGGTTGGGGCGCGGGCAAGTCCAGTAGGCGCTCATGCGTGCGCTCGGTAGTTTCGGCGGGCAGGGGCTGTGAGGCGTCGCCTTCAAACGCTCCCCGTACCGAGTCCAGCAGCATTGGCAGTCCGGCCCAGGCAGCCACGTAACCCTGTGCGGCTTCCCGCAGCTTGTCGGCGCGCACGGCGACCAGCGTGGGCTGCGGGTTGGCGGCGTTGGGCGCGACGGCGGCGCTTCCCCCGATGGCCTGCGCGCCGCGTGCCTCGCAGACGCGCACCAATGCCTCGGCGTAGGCCCGCATGGCGTCTAGATCCATCGTCAGGTCATTGCGCGGCGGCATGGCTCCGCGCTGTGCGCCCACGCGTTTGGTCAGGCTGAAGACGTAATCCCAGCGCCCGGCATTCAGCCCGAATGCCCGCCCGCGCAGCGCGTACAGCAGCGCGTCGGCGTGCAGGCAGGCGGCGTAGGTTTCAATCTGCACGCAGACCTTAATGGCGTTCTGCTCCAGACCCAGATGTGTCTCAGCCAGCGCCAGCGCGTCTTCCCACAGTTGCGCTTCCTGCACCGTTTCCAGCTTGGGAATGTAGATATGCATGGGCTTTTCGGGTCGCGCGGCCAGGATGACGCCCAGATCACAGAGAGCGGCGATGGCGGGGCCGCCGAAGTCCAGGTGTTCTTCCACTGCGTACAGCGCGCGGGGCCGGGCCAGGATGGGCTTGTCGCTTTTCGCTGCCGTTTCCACAGCCGCGTAAGCCGTTTCCACGTTGGCACGCGTGGGCGTAAAGGTGTCGTCAAAATCCAGCACCAGCGCGTCCGCATCCGAATTCAGCGCGGCGTCCAGCGCTTTCAGATCGGAGGCTTCCACGATCAGCTCCACCCGGCGGCCCTTCAGGTTGTCGGGCAGCGCGGCGGCCTGATAGTCCGGGGGCGTTGCTGGCGCAGGTTGTGAGGCGGCGTCCAGCGCCTCCCAGCGCGTTCTGAGCTGGCGGTGCAGTTCGGCCACCAGGGTTTGCGCGGCGGGCTTGAGCTTGAGCGGAAATGAATTCATGGCAAACCTCCTGAACTTACTTAGTCGTCTATCTATTGGATGGCAAAAAGAGGCGTCCATACCTGTGCGGACGCCCTCGGTCTCTGAATTAAGGTGTCCAGCCCAGCCGTGCCGAGATGACCCGTGAGGCCGCGTCCATGCGCTCGTAGAACGCCGGAACCTGCTCGCGGCTGAAGCGGGATGTGGGTGCGGAGATGCTCAGCGAGGCCACCACCTGCCGGGTGTGGTCGCGCAGCGGGGTGGCCATGCAGCGCACGCCGATCTCGCGTTCCTCGTCGTCCAGCGCGTAGCCCTGAGAGCGCACCTTCGCCAGTTCTTTCAGGTAGGCGGGCAGGGTGGTGATCGAATTGGGCGTGAAGGCTGCGTACGGCTGCGCTCCCAGTCTCCCGGCCACGTCTTCCTCGCCCTGCCACGCCAGCAGCACCTTGCCCACGCCGGAACAGTTCAGCAGCGTGCCCGCGCCCAGTTGCGCGAACATGCGGACCAGTTGGCTGCCCTCCACCTGATGGATGTAGACCGCCTCGTTCTCGCGCAGCACGGCCAGGTTGGCGGTCTCGCCCAGATCGCCCACCAGCGAGATCATCTCGGACTGGGCGGCGTTCATCAGCGTGTTGCGTCCGGCGAAGGCCGCGCCCACCTGATACGCGCGCACGCCCACGCTGAACAGGCCGCTGCGTTCCTCCCACTCCACAAAACCGCCCTGGCGCAGGGTTTCCAGCAGGCGGTAGGTGGTGCTGGCCGACAGGCCCGCCGCCTTGGCCACCTGCGTCAGCGACGCCTGCCCCAGTTCTGCCAGCGAGGTCAGCACGTTCAGCCCGCGCTCCAGCGTCCGCACGCTGCCCGCGTCACCCGTGCGGGCGCGGCCTGTCTTCTGGCGGGTGTTGGGGGGAGAGGTGTCGGTCATTACGCCAACTGCTCGTAGCCGGGCAGCGTCAGGAAGTCGGCCAGCGGGGTGCGGACGGACATTTCCCTGAACAGTTTCGTGGCCTCCGCGAAGTCGCCGCTCAGTTTTCCGGCCTCGTCGGCGTACAGTTCGTCGAACAGTTCGTGGCTCAGGGTGCGCCCATCTTCCAGTTGCACGCCCTGCTTGCGCCACTGCCACAACTGCGCCCGGCTGATCTCGGCGGTGGCGGCGTCTTCCATCAGGTTGTGAATGGGCACCGCGCCGCTGCCACGCAGCCACGCCGCCAGATACTGGATGCCCACGTTGATGTTCATGCGGACGCCCTCCTCGCTGATGGTTCCTTCGGGCGGAACGAGCAGATCGGCAGCCGTCACCTTGAAGTCCATCTGCTTGCCGCTGCCAATCTGGTTGGGCGTGGGCATGATCCGGTCAAACACCTCCGTCGCCAGCCCCACCATGCCGGGGTGGGCCACCCAGGTGCCGTCGTGGCCGTTGGTCGCCTCGCGTTCTTTATCGGCGCGGACCTGCGAGAAGGCTTTCTCGTTGGCTTCCGGGTCGTTCTTGACTGGAATGAACGCGCTCATGCCGCCAATCGAGGGTGCGCCGCGCTTGTGGCAGGTCTGGATCGCCAGTTTGCTGTAGTTGCTCATCATCGGCACGGCCATGCTGACCTTGGCGCGGTCCGGCAGCACCCGGTCACCCTGCTCGCGGAACTTCTTGATGTAGGAAAAGATGTAGTCCCAGCGTCCGCAGTTCAGGCCCGCCGAGTGATCGCGCAACTCGTACAGGATCTCGTCCATCTCGAAGGTGGCCAGGATCGTCTCGATCAGCACCGTGCCCTTGATGCTGCCGTGCGGGATGCCCAGCGTTTCCTCGGCGTAGGTGAAGATGTCGTTCCACAGCCGGGCTTCCAGATGCGATTCCAGCTTGGGCAGGTAGAAATAAGGCCCGCTGCCGCGCTTCAGCAGTTCCGCCGCGTTGTGGAAGGCGTACAGGCCGAAGTCGAAGAACGCGCCGAACAGCGTGTCGCCGTCCACCGTGACGTGCTTTTCGGGCAGGTGCCAGCCGCGCGGGCGGGCCAGCAGCACCGCCGTCTTCTCGTTCAGCTTGTAGGACTTGCCGCTTTGCTCCAGCGTGATGTCCCGGCGGGCCGCGTCGCGCAGGTTGATCTGGCCGTCTACCATGTTGTCCCAGGTGGGGCTGCTGGCGTCCTCGAAGTCGGCCATGAACACCCGCGCGCCGCTGTTTAGCGCGTTGATGATCATCTTGCGGTCCACCGGCCCGGTGATTTCCACCCGGCGATCCTGCAAGTCGGCGGGCAGCGGCGCAATCTTCCAGTCGCCCTCGCGGATTTCACGCGTTTCGGGGAGGAAGTCGGGCAGTTCTCCGGCATCCAAGCGCGCCTGACGGTCGACGCGTGCCCCCATCAATTCGCGGCGGCGCGGCTCGAAGCGGCGGTGCAGCTCGGTCACGAAGGCCAGCGCCTCCGGGGTCAGAATTGCGCGCTGCTGATCGCTGACGGGGGCGTGGAACTGGAGGGCTTGGTCGCTCATGGATGCTCCTTGACGGAAGAAAAAGGGTGGGAAGTGACGTCACTGACAGATGGACGGTCTGAACTGGGAACCCCTGAACCAGTGCGCTCGGATCTGCACTCAACTGCCGTGCAGTGAACTTGATTTTCATTGTACGCAAACTAGGGACAAATGTGAATCCCCTGTCCGTTTCGCAGGGACACGGGATGTCTACATCACTGGCCCTGGCGATTGCCGCTGCCCGCCGGGCCGGTGTCCAGATACAAACGATTGTGGGAATGTTCCACGGCAAAGGGGAGACGAACCCGCCGCCTCCCCCTGTCCTGCTGGGTTTACCGCAGCCTGTCGTCCCCCGGGGCCACCGCGAACACGCCGCCCCACGCCTTGTAACGGCTGACGAAATCCTCTTTTCTCTGCTTGCCGTCCGCGAAGGTCAGGGTACGCGTCACCACGGCCTTCATCCCGGCGGCGGGCATGTCCACGCGCCGCGCCGCACCCGTTTCCAGCTCGCGGTCCAGCATGAAGGTCGGATCGGGGGCAGGTTTGCGGGCGCTGATGACAGGCTCGGAAATCCTGACCCTGCGCCCGTCGTCCGCACCGAACAGGCTGACCGTCAGCGTCTCGGCCTTCAGGTTCCAGTCGGCCTGCACCAGCAGCGGCGCGGCGGTGTCGTTCTTCCAGCGCAGGTCCTTGCTGGGGGCGTAGACGGCGGCGTCCAGGCCAGGTTCCTCGTAATAACCCACCAGATACGAATGCTCGTAGCGCTCGGTGATGGGCAGTCCGGCGTTGAAGGCGGCCCGGAAGACGGTGGTGCTGACCTGACAGATGCCGCCGCCGTCCTCGGTGGACAGGGTGTTGCCCGTGACCACGTAACCGGGCTGGAACCCGGTGGCCGAATTGATCGGGCCGATCAGCGCGTTGAAGCTGAATGTTTTTCCTGGCGCAACCCACGCGCCCTGCACCCGCCCCGCGCCCGTGCGGATGTTATGCACCCGGAAATCGGGGCTGCCCACGAAACTGGACTGCCCGCTCGCCAGATGACCGATCTTCTTTTCGGCGGCCCAGCGCACGCTGCGGTCCGGGGCCTCCAGCACGACATTCAGGGTGCTGCGCGTTTCACCGTCCAGCAGCGCTTTTAGCAGCGCCGCCTCGCTGGCCGCGCGGTCCACCTTCCAGCCGGTGCGGGCCTCGCCGATCCAGCCGTTGCCCACCTGCCGAAAGCGGATGTCGCGTGGCTGCCGGGCGTCGATTCCGGCATAAGCCTCGTCCAGCGCTGTGCGGGCGGCGTTCAGGTTGCCCGCTGCCCTGATCTGCGCGAGTTGTTCGGCACTCAGGTCCACTGTGGCCGACATGTTCAGCAACGGACGCTCTATCTGACCGCCCACCAGACGCGGCTCCGGCACCGTCCAGCGCAGCTCCAGCGGCTGCTGTGTTCGTTGTGTCTTGTCAGGCTCCTGGGCGACTGGCTGCGCCGTCACTGGTTCTGTGGAGGCCGCTGCTGTCGGTGCTGGTGCAGATGCAGGAGGTGTCGGCGAAACAGCGGCAGCCACAATGGGCGGCACTTCCGTCACCGCTTCCGCCTCGGCTGGCCCACATCCGGTGAGCAGACTGCCCAGCACGGTCAGACTGCCTGAAACCAGAAGAAGTTTGAATGTGGTCATAGATATGTTCCTCTCGAGATGGCAAAAGGGGGAGAGGCCCGTAAGCTTCTCCCCCAGTGTATTGAGTGCGCTCAGGGCATCAAGACGGTGTCGATGACGTGGATAATCCCGTTGCTGGCCATGATGTCGGCCTTGGTCACGGTGGCGTCGTTGATCATGACGCTGCTGCCCATCATGGAAACATTGACATCCGCGCCGTTCACGGTGGTCCCGCTCGACATGCCCATGACCTGCGAGGCGGTGACCTTACCGGCCACGACGTGGTACAGCAACACGGCCTTCAGCGCGGCTGGGTCATTGAGCAGCGCATTCAGGTCCGCCGCTGGAATCTTGGCGAACGCGGCATTGGTGGGCGCGAAGACCGTGAAGGGTCCGGGGCTGCTCAGGGTTTCCACCAGTCCGGCGGCCTTCACGGCGGCCAGCAGGGTGCTGAAGTTGGGATCGTTGGACACGATACCTGCAATGGTATTGCCCATGGGCATGGAGCTGCCGCCGCCTGCAACGGCCACGCCGGTCAGCAGAAGAGTGGTGCAAAGAAGCATCTTTTTCATGGTTGTTCCTCCTGAAATTGAACTACGGGCTTTTGGAAACTGCTGTGGGGTATTCGAAGAGAACCCCTTCCTGATTCGACGTGCCGAAGGTCTGTCGCTCTCTTTGATGTTGAATGTTAATTTGCTGTCCGCAAGGGTGACGTACCCCGCAATACAGTATGTGAGCCGCTTAAATTTTCAATTGAACTGTAATAAAAAACGCCAAATCCTGATTAGTGGGTTTGGCGTTGCTTGCGTCTGGGGCGGGAAACGGAGCTTCAGTCCTGGGGCAATCCCACTGCGATCAGCCGCAGATCGTTCAGATTGTGTCCGCTGGGGCCGGTGATCAGGGTGTCGCTCAGCGCAGCGAAGAAGGAACCGGAATCGTTGCGCTCCAGAGAATCGCGTGCGTTCAGGCCCGCCGCCTGCGCCCGCTTGAGGCTGTCTGGGGTCAGGAACGCCCCCGCCGCCGGGCTGGAACCGTCCACGCCGTCTGAACCCGCCGAGAGAGCATAAAAGCCGTCCTCGCCCAAGGTCAGCAGCAGCGCCAGCGCAAATTCCAGGTTGCGCCCGCCCACGCCGTCGCCGCGCAGGGTCACGGTGGCCTCGCCGCCTGAGAGCAACACCACTGGACCTTCTACAGGATTGCCAAATTGCTCCACGCTGCGGGCAATCGCCGCGTGCGCCTTCGCAAGTTCGCTGGCCTCGCCCTCAAAGCTGTCCGAGAGAATGACGGCCCGCACGCCCTGTCCCTCTATATATGTCTGCGCCGCTTCCAGCAGATGACGGTTGGAGCCGATGATGGTGTTGGTGACGTGGGGCAGGTTGTCCGGCGTTTCGGGAACCTTGCCGTCCACGCCTGCCTGAAAGTGGGCGCGAACTTCAGGGGCTGAGATGTCATAACGGTTTAGAACGGCCAGCGCCTGAGCAAATGTCGTGGTATCCGGGACGGTGGGACCGCTGGCAATGACAGAAGGATCGTCGCCCACCACATCGGAAATCAGCAGGGCGGTGACTCTCGCCTGTGTGGCCGCCGCCAGCCGCCCGCCCTTGCTGCGGGACAGGTGCTTGCGAACCGTGTTGATCTCGCCAATGTCCGCGCCTGCCCGCAAGAGTTCCTGCGTCAGCGCCTGCTTTTGCTCCAGCGTCACGCCGTCCGGGGCCGCCATCAGGGCGCTGCCGCCGCCGGACACCAAGACCAGGGCATGTTGCCCCTCTTTTAATGCCCCCAGCCGTTCCAAAGCCGCCGCCGCCGCCGCCGCGCTGGAGGCGTCGGGGACTGGATGGCTGGACAGCATCAGCGTAGCCGACTCGGGTAGGTCCAGATTCTCGGTGCCGCTGGGGGCGATCACCAGGGTTTCCACGCCGGGGAAGGCTGCCAGAGCCGCCCGCGCCATCGGCAGCGCCGCCTTGCCAAAAGCCAGGATGAAATCAGGTTTTTCTCCCTTCAGATGTGGGGCTAGCAACTGCGCCGGACTCGCGGCCTCCAGCGCGGCGTGGTAAGCGTTTTCTAGCAATTGGCGGGTGTGCATGGCAGGTTCCTTCTGGGTCTGGAGAGAAGCGTCAAAAAGGCAAGAAAAAGCGGGACGCAGGACGCAAAAAGGCGTTCGCTGCGTCCCGCTGGGGGTGTGGCTACTTTATTCCAGGCCGCTCATCTCGGCGTAGAACTTGGCCATGCCGGAATGATCCAGGTCGCCGTCGCCCTGCGCGATCATGGCGTCCATGATGTTGGCGGCGACGCCCGTGGCAAACAGTGGCACGCCCGCCTCACGGCCTGTTTCCAGCGCCAGACGCAGATCCTTGCGGTGCAGGTTGATGCGGAAGCCCGGCTTGAAGTTGCCGTCCAGAATGCGCTGCCCGTGCAGGTCCAGAATGCGGCTCTGGGCAAAGCCGCCCAGCAGCGCCTCGCGCACCTTGCCCACGTCCACACCGGACTTCTTCGCCAGTGTCAGCGCCTCGGAGACGGCCTGGATGGTCAGGCCCACGACGATCTGGTTGGCGATCTTGGTGACCTGTCCAGCGCCGGGGCCACCGATGTAGACGATGTTCTTGCCCACGGCTTCAAACACGGGCTTGGCGCGGTTAAAGGACTCCTCGCTGCCGCCCACCATGATGCTCAGGGTTGCGCCTTCCGCGCCCACCTGTCCGCCGGAAACAGGAGCGTCCAGCGCGTCCGCACCCCTGGCCGACAGTTCCTTCTGAACCTTACGCGAGGTGTTGGGCGAGATGCTGCTCATGTCAATGAACAGCGCACCATTCCTGATGCCCTCAATGACGCCGCCTTCACCCAGCGCAACTTCCTCCACCTGCGGCGAATCGGGGAGCATGGTGATGATGATGTCGCTCTGCTCGGCCACTTCTTTGGCGCTATGGGCCGCTTTCGCGCCCGCCTTGACCAGTTCGTCCATCACTTCGGGCGTGCGGTTGTTGACGACGACTGAGAATCCGGCCTTGATCAGATTCAGTGCCATAGGTTTGCCCATGATGCCCAGGCCGATAAAGCCGATGGTTTCTTTCTGTGCCATGTTGGTGGCCTCCTTTGATTGTGTGTGGGATTGGAAATCGGCAGTCTAAGAGTCTGAGGGTCAAGGGTCTAAGGAAGAGATTTCTTGTCGTTCTTAGACTCTCAGACCCTTGACCCTTAGACCTGCTGCAACTCTTTGAGCCAGCCCAACGTGTCCTCGGTGCGGCCCTCGGGGATGTATTCCAGTCCCACGTAGCCCCCGTAGCCCAAGCGGTCCAGCTCGGCCAGCAGGAAGGGGTAATTGATCTCCCCGGTTCCCGGCTGGTGACGGCCCGGCACGTCGGCCAGTTGGATGTGGGCGATGCGGTCCAGATTGGCGCGCACGGTCTCGGTCAGGCGGCCTTCCACGCGCTGCATGTGGTAGAAGTCATACTGCAATTTCACGTTGTCGCGCCCGATTTCGTCGATCAGATCGAGGGTGTTCTGCGTGCCGTACAGGTAAAAGCCCGGTACGTCGTAAGGGTTCAGCGGCTCGATGATCAGGGTCAGGCCCGCGTCGCCCAGCTTGTCGGCGGCGTACTGCAAGTTGCCCACAACTGTTTTGCGCGTGGTGGCCTCGTCGCCTTCGGCCTTCCCGACGAGAACGTTGACCAGCTTCGGCCCCTGCACGCCCTTGTACAGCACGTCAGCGTAGGTCACAGCTTTCTGGACGCCCGCGCGGAACTCGTCCTGACGGCTGGGTTGAACGGCAATGCCACGGTCTCCGCCGGGCCAGTCACCCGCAGGCAGGTTGAACAGCGCCTGCGTCTGCCCGTTCTGATCCAGCTTGGCGCGCAATTCGGCAGCGTCATAGGGGTAGGGGAACATGTACTCGATGAACTTGAACCCGGCCTTGCCCGCCGCGTCGAAGCGGTCTAGGAAGTCGTGTTCCTGAAACAACATGGTGAGGTTGGCAGCGTATTTGGGCATAAAACTCCTTCGGAGGGGCGCTTCGCACCGTCTAAGGGTCTGAGAGTCGAAGGGTCTAAGGAAAAAGAGGTGGCGCTTAGACCCTCAGACCTCTAATCCAGCATCGCAATGGCAGTCGGCGCGTCTTCCCGCGCGTCGGCCAGTTCTTCAAACTCCACCACGTTATCCAGCTCGGTGCCCATGCTGATGTTGGTGACGCGCTCCAGAATGACTTCCAGCACCACCGGCACCTGAAACTTCTGGGCCAGGGCCTTGGCCTCTTCTAGCCCTTCCTTGATCTTGTCGGGGTGGGTGACGCGGATGGCGCGGCAGCCCAGGCCCTCGGCAACGGCCACATGGTCCACGCCATAGCCGTTCAGCTCGGGAGCGTTGATGTTGTCAAAGGCCAGTTGCACCTGGAAGTCCATCTCAAAGCCGCGCTGCGACTGACGGATCAATCCCAGGTAGCTGTTGTTGACCAGCACATGCACGTAGGGCAGCTTGAACTGCGCGCCCACGGCCAGTTCCTCGATCATGAACTGGAAGTCGTAGTCGCCGCTGAGGGCCACCACGGTCTTGCTGCGGTCGGCGGCCACCACGCCTAATGCGGCGGGCATCGTCCAGCCCAGCGGCCCGGCCTGTCCGGCGTTGATCCACTGGCGCGGCTGGTACACGTGCAGGAACTGTGCGGCGGCGATCTGCGACAGGCCGATGGTGCTGACATACACGGTGTCGCGCCCGAAGGACTTGAGCATTTCCTCGTACACGCGCTGGGGCTTGATGGGCACATTGTCGTAGTGGGTCTTGCGCAGCATGGTGCGTTTGCGCTCACGGCACTGCTCGGCCCATTCGCCGTAGTCGGGGATCTTGCCCGCTTCCTTCCACTCCTGCGCCACTTCCACCAGCAGTTTCAGCGCCGCGCCCGCATCCGAGACGATGCCGTAATCGGGACCGAACACGCGCCCGATCTGGGTGGGTTCGATGTCAATGTGGACGAATTTGCGGCCCTCGGTGTACTTCTCGATGCTGCCGGTGTGGCGGTTGGCCCAGCGGTTGCCGATGCCGTACACGAAGTCGGAGGCCAGCACGGTGGCGTTGCCGTACATCTGCGAAGTCTGGAGTCCGGCCATACCGGCCATCAGCGCGTGGTCATCAGGAATGGTTCCCCAGCCCATCAGCGTGGGAATCACGGGAATGCCAGTGATTTCGGCAAACTGCACCAGTTCTGCGGAGGCGTCCGCGTTGATGATGCCGCCGCCGGCCACCAGCAGGGGACGCTCGGAGGCGAACAGCAGCTCCAGCGACTTCTCGATCTGGGCGCGGGTCGCGGCAGGCTTGTAGGGGGTCAGGGCTTCGTAGGTGTCGATGTCGAACTCGATCTCGCCCATCTGGACGTCGAACGGCAGGTCGATGTGGACGGGTCCGGGGCGGCCCGAACGCATGATGTGGAACGCCTGCTGGAACACGTAAGGAACCAGCGCGGGTTCACGCACGGTCACGGCCCACTTGGTCACGGGCTTGGCGATGCTCTCGATGTCCACGGCCTGGAAGTCCTCTTTGTAGAGGCGGGCGCGCGGGGCCTGTCCGGTGATGCAAAGAATCGGCACGGAATCCGCGATGGCTGCGTACAACCCGGTGATCATGTCGGTGCCTGCCGGGCCGCTGGTGCCGATGCATACGCCGATATTGCCCGCCTTGGCGCGGGTGTAGCCGTCCGCCATGTGCGAGGCACCCTCAACGTGACGCGCCAGAATATGCTCGATCCCGCCGAGCTTCTTCATGGCCGCGTACAGCGGGTTGATCGCCGCGCCGGGAACGCCGAAGGAGATATTGACCCCTTCCTTCTTGAGGACTTCCACCGCCGCTTCAATTGCTCTCATCTTCGCCATACGCCTTGCCTCCTGTGTGCTTGTTGACCACAGCGTAAAACTTAGACGTCTATTTGTCAATCTATGGGAATGAATTTTATCCTATAAAAATAGGGAAGAAGATTATGGAGGGGGAAATGCTGACGTCTGGGACGTCAAGCGGGGATTGGAATATTCGACAGGAGGCGCAGGTTCCAGAGGGTGACAACGAAAATGCAGCCCCCATTCCATCGGCGGGGCTGCTTCTTTTTTCGTCTGTTCTGTGTGGCTTATTCTGTGGGGTCAGGCTCTCAGGTGTCGGCTCGCGCGCCCGCTTCCTGTCCTGCTGTGCCCACTTCCAGGTGGCCCACCAGTTTCATGGCAATTCCGGTCAATATGGTCAACTCCTCGTCGCTCAGCACGCTCAGGGCCTGCTGCTCGCGCTGGATGTGCTGGGGCAGCAGGCGCTCCACCAGTTCTCGGCCCTGCGGCGTCAGACGCACCAGCGCCGAGCGGCGGTCTTTCTCACTGACCACCCGCTCCACCAGTCCCTTGTCCAGCAGCCGCGTGACCCGGTTGGTCATGGACGGTCCGGAAATGGCCGTCAGCTCGCTTAGCTCGGTGTGCGTCAGCCCCTGCGGCGGCGCGGAACGCAGCAGTGTCAGCAGCAGGTCCCAGTTGGAGGAATTGATGCCCTCGTCGCTGTAGGTCTGCTCGATATGCCGCGCGAAGGCGTTGCCCAGCCGGTCCAGCAATAGCCCGGTCAGCATGGGGGCGGCGTCCAGCTCTGGCCGCACGCGTTGCCAGTCCTGCTCAATCCGGTTAAGCAAGTTCGCCGTGTCCTTGAGGGGTCTGTCCTGCTCGCCAATCGCAGCCTGGGTCATTGAACATCGTTCCGGGTTCTCTGGATGGCCTGGGAGTTCATACGGTGAAAATTGTAACCGCTGGGCCACTTTAATGAGTAACGTTCGGCCCTTTCTTCCCCGAAAGGCCGTCCGAATGCCAACTTCACACCCGCATTCAGGACTGACGTAACAGCCGTAGTGCGCCCTGCCCCCGCTCCCTACTCTCTCCTCTTTTCTCCGCTCGTTCCGGCGTGCTACACTTCTCCAGTTTGCCTCCCGAAGCGGGGGCGGGATCTGCTGCTTTGATCAGGGCAATCCACGCAGAACTGGCCGCCCCCACGACAGGACCGGGTGGGCCACCTGGAAGGAGAACGACCATGAAGCGTACCTATCAACCCAACGTCCGCAAGCGCGCCAAGACCCACGGTTTCCGCGCCCGCATGAAAACCAAGGCTGGCCGCAACATCATCGCGCGCCGCCGTGCCAAGGGCCGCCAGCAGCTAACCGTCGCCGACGAGTAGTCGAGGGGAGCGGTTTTCTATCGCCCACGAAGAACAGTCCAGCGCCACGCAGGCACGGCCCCGCCGTCCGGTGGCGCTGGATTCTTTGCGTGGTGACCGCGAATTCCGCAAGGTCCGCAACCACGGCGTGGTGGTGCGCGACCCGCTGTTTACCCTGCGCCTGACCGAATACCGTCCGCGTTACGGCGAAGCGTGGCAGCCGCGCGCCATCATGGGCATCGTGGTGTCCAAGAAGACATTGAAACGTGCTGTGGACCGCAACCGCGTGCGCCGCCGCGTGCGCGAGGCGTTGCGAACGCTGCCCGGCGGTCTGCCCCCATGCCGCGCGATTCTGCTGCCCAATCCGGGTGTGCTGACGGTGTCGTTCGCCGACTTGCAGACGGCGCTGGCCCGGGCCATTGCCAGAGCGCCGGGTCAGGGGAAACGCGGTGGCGGCAGGTCCGGGAACCCCCGGCAGTCGGGGCGCGTACCTGAGCGCGTGCCTCCTGTTGCACCTCCCCCGCCCAAGGACCGCCCATGAGCCTCGCTTCACGCGGGCTGGTGGGCGCGGTGCGGTATTACCAGCGGGTGCTGTCGCCGCGCAAGCCGGTGCCCACCTGCCGCTTCTCGCCCACCTGCTCGGAGTACGCCGCTCAGGCCATTGCCCTGCACGGCGCGGTCAAGGGGGGCTGGCTGGCGACGTGGCGGGTGGCCCGATGCAATCCGCTGGTGCCGGGGGGCTACGATCCGGTGCCGGACCACTTTCCGGCGCGCCGTCACTCTGGTGGAGCTGGCAGCACATCTGAAATCATCACCGCTTCTGAATCAAGTACCGCTCCTGAATCAAGCACTGCTCCGCCCCCGGCCCTTCCAACGCCGCCTGTCCCCCGGAAAAGCCCTTCCCCCACCCCTAAAAAGAGACGCGTATCCTGATGAAACCCAGCCTGATGAAACGAAAACTGCTCCTTCCTTTGATCGCCGCTACGGGCGCGCTGCTGCTCACGGGCTGCGGACAGACCGGGCCGCTGCCGGTGTTCGGCAAGGCCATTACCTCCGACTGGATCAAGGCCGATTACGACGGCAAACCCGGCGACGAGTACATCGCCACCAGCAACCTGCAAGACGTGGTGTTCAATGAACGCGGCGAGGTCATCGGCTGGTTTGTCAAGAGCTACGCGGGCACGCCGTACATCAAGCGTAAGGCCGACGGCACTGTGGACCTGAGTGGCCTGAAAGCCCAGGCCAGCCTGGTCAACATGGTGGGCGACCGCAAGGCGCTGGCGCTGACCGGCGGCGGTCTGGACCCGGCGCAGCCCGCTCAGGCCACCGCGCCGCAACTGAGTACCGACCTGCCGGCCAACGAGCAGACAGCTATCTTTAAGTACACGCAAAACGGCGTGTCCGTCACCAAGACTGTGGTGCTGCACCCACGTAACTTCAAGATCGATCTGAAGACGGACGTGACGGGCGGCCCGGCCACCGTCGACATGCTGTTCCCCGGCCTGGGCAAGAACGACAGTCCGCGCGTTCAGGCCTATGCAAAGAATGCAGCGTCACCTTCCACCGTGCAGGGGGCAGGAACGCTGGCGGTGGAAAACGTCCAGTACGCCGCCTTGCAGGAGGTCGGCTCCGGTCCGTTCGGTCCCGGCCAACTGGCCCACGCCATCATCGTGCAGCCGCAGGGCGAGACCACGGTCAATGTCACCCTGACCGGCGGTGAGCAGGGATTGATGACCGCCAGCCTGCCCGCCATGAGCAACCTGGAAGTCTACGGCGGCAAAAACGAACTGATCCACCTGTATCAAAGTGGCTATCTGAACTTGCCGGACCTGTTTGCGCCCAACCTGTTCGGCAATATCAGCCTGTATATCGTCAAGATCATGGAGGCCATCTACGGGGTCGTGGGCAACTGGGGCCTGGTGCTGATGCTGCTGACCGTGCTGCTGCGGGCCATCATGTGGCCGCTGATGCAGGCGCAGGGCCGCACCACGGCGCGGATGCAGGTGATGCAGCCGCGCATCAAGGAAATTCAGGACAAGTACAAAGACCGCAAGGACCGCGATTCTCAGGTGGCCATGCAGGCCGAGATGCAGAAGCTGTATAAGGACTACAACTTCAACCCGGCAGGCTGCCTGTCCACCTTTGTTCCCTTCCCGGTGCTGATCGCGCTGTGGTCCACCATTCGCAACTTTGAATTTGATAGTGGCTTCCTGTGGCTGCCGGACCTAGCCATTCCCGATCCCTTTTACATCCTGGCGCTGCTGTACCTGATCGTCAACATCGGGCAGTTGTATGTGATGACTCGCAAGAACCCGCAGATGTTCAGGCAGCAGGCATTCATTTACCTCATCTTCCTGTACTTTGCCCTGACCTTCCCGGCGGGCGTGACCATCTACATCATTCTCTCCACCATGATCGGCATTCTTCAGCAGGTCATCATCAACAGGCAGGTGGAGGCCGAGACCGCCACCATCGGTCAGCGGGTGCAGAAAACCACTGTGGCTGCGGGTGCGGACGGCACCGGCAAGGTCGTGATCGCCAAGACGGCTCCGAACATGCCCGGCGCAACCAAGCCCCGCAAAGCGCCCAAGACCCTGGACGCCCCCAAAGACTGAGCGTGCCAGTGATAGAGCCGCCCCACCGTGATGGTGAGGCGGCTTTTTGATGTTCCGTATGTATCCGTATGCAGTTGTGGAGTCTGTGATGATCTACTCCGTCAGCCGCTCCGTCAGCCGTCCCCAGGCCCTCAGCGCCAGCAGGGCGTCCAGGGTCAGGGCACTGCGCCACTCGGCCTCCGCCTGGGGCCACTCTTCAGGAAATTGCCCAAACCAGTTCCAACTCGGTCCCCAGGAGCCGTCCTCTGATTGGGATTCGATCAGGTGCATCAGCGCGGCGCTCAGCGGTTCCTCCAGTGCGTGCGCCAGCGGATGCTGCGGCGTGGGAGCCACCATCAGCGGGTTCAGACCGTATCCAGCGAAGTCGTCAGGCGCGGCCTGAACGCGGCCCGGCAGGACGTCGGCCAGATATTCCAGCACGGGCAGGCGGTGATCGTCGGCAATGGCCAGCGCTCCGGCAAAGACTGCCGCTACCGCGTGGCCGTTCACGTCGCCATCTTCCAGTCCGGCCAGCAGGGCGTCCCGCGTTTCAAGAGTCAGTTGCGCCATCAGACCTCCCGGCAGCAGCCCCGGCCAGTGCCACAGCCGCCCCACGATCTCGGCGCGCGGATTGACCCGGAAGCCGCCGAAGGTCTGGGCCAGTTCGCCCGGCTTCGATTGGTTCCACCACGGCGCGTGTGGGTATGCCTCGGCCTGTACAGGCAGAAAGGGCCACACGCTGCCGTCCAGATCGGTATGGAGATGGGCGTGTAGCCAGCCCACGATTTCAGTTAAGAGTGGCTCGTCCGCTGGCACATCCAGTTCGTGCAGTACGCGCAGGGCCATCATGGTGGCCAGCACGCTGCTGTCCGGGGCGCGGCAATCCGGCTCCAGCGCCCGCCCGAAGCCGCCGTCCTCGTTCTGGGAGGCGCGCAGGGCATCCAGCGCCCCAGTCACCGCAGCACCTTCGAAGGCGTGGCGGAAACGGGCGGTGTCCAGCGGCCTTCCTTCTTCCTCCAAAAAAGCGCGGGCGCGGGCGAAAGCCTCTGGCGTCAGATCAGGTGTGGGCATATAGGAGCGTAGCACTGGTCCAGGGGGCGCGCCTGAGCGGAAGTTCATGCCATCGGGTTCAGCGGCTGACCGTCCAGATGCCCGCGAAGTCCGCCAGTTGGGTGTTGTTCTCGGGCGTCGCGTAGGCGCTGATGCTGCCGTCCAGATACAGCGCGTCCGGGCAGTTCAGGCGGTCCCGGAAGAACACGGCAAAGGCGTAGAAGTTGACGGGTCCGGCACTGACCGCAAAGCGCACCCGTCCGTCCTTGCACACGCCCACGCCGCTGCGAACCTTGAAAGAACTGCTGCCCTTGTTAAAGGCCGGATGCACTTTTCCACCTTCCAGCAACAGTGGGCCAGACTGTGTGGCAAACGTCGGCTGCGGGTCAAGTCGGCGGTAGGCCCCCGTTTCCGTCACGCCTGCCTGTTTTCCCCTGATCCAGAAAATCCCGTTGGGCAGCAGCGCGAAGTTGCCGCCGGAACGCGCATTGTTGATGCCCACCAGGGTTTTGCCGCCCTCCACATGCAGCCCCAGTGGCCGAAGCCCCGGCGCATAGATGCCGCTGTTGGTGGCGAACAGCATCTCGCGGCCCGTCTTCTTCAGGCGGCCCTGCACCTGCGAGAAGCTGGCGTAGGGCTGGCCCGTGGTGGGATTGAGCCAGTGCAGTTCCAGCCGGTCCTTTGCCAGATCAACCTCAGCCACGGTGTACAGCATGCCGCCGGACACTACCTTTTCAAGTTTGAAAGCGTGGGAGGCGGGGCTGCACGACATCAGGAGCAGTAGGGGAAGTAAGCGGAAGACGGTCATCGGCAAGCATCATGCCGTCCGGCGGGCGCTGGGGGAAAGGGCGCGGGAGTCGCCGCGCCCATTGACGTGGCCGACATGCTGGAGATGCGGGACGGGAGGCAATCTGAGACTTGAACCGGCAGTTCCCACACTGGCCTGCGATTCCCAGTTGTTCTGGGCAAAGGTTTCTGGGCAAGGGCGGGCTGCGTGAATCGTTCGCGCGGCCCCCGCTCTTTATCCGGGCCAGAAAGGCATCAAGAAAAAAGCTGTCAGCAACGCTTTTTCTGGTTCGATGCAGGCTCTGATCGGGTCAGTCCGCACACGCCAAATGCGAGGGGGGTTGACAGTTCCGGGAATGCCCTGTATCTTTTCTGAGCCTCGAGAGAGGCGGGAAGCATGACAACCGAGCGTGAAAGAGCGAGAGAGACGCGAAATAACCTGCGTTGACCTCCATCTCAATGGGTCTTCGGACCCGGCGGATTGAGGCCACGCATTGAGAATCAGAAGGAAAGGTCAAGATACTAAGGGTCCACGGTGGATGCCCTGGCACTGGAGCCGATGAAGGACGCGATTACCTGCGAAAAGCCCTGACGAGCCGGAGATACGCATTGACTCAGGGATGTCCGAATGGGGAAACCCACCTGTTTACAGGTACTTCCGCAAGGAAGAGGGAACGCGGGGAACTGAAACATCTCAG
>NZ_JNIV01000051.1 GCF_000701405.1 Deinococcus marmoris DSM 12784 | reverse complement strand
GTTGCGGATCCTGTATACACCGTCCCAGACGCTTTTTCTTGGCTTCTGGGGAGCCAGTCCCAGGCATGGCCTGGGACCACTGCTGCTGATTGGTGGAGCGCTGCTCAATCAGCGCACATATCGCATCCTGGGCACGTTGCAGGGTATCGCGGCGCAAGAAGGGGAAGCGCTCTTTCAGGAGCTGGACGAACTTGATAGCGTCGATCTGGGCGGCTTCTTCTTGTTTCACAGCTTCAGGAAGCCGCCTACTGCCGTTTCAGACTACGATCAAATGCCCAAACGGCAAAAATGCCGTTCAGAACACTGTCAACATCAAGTTGTCCAGTACTGAACTGGTGATATTTTAGCGTGCCAACCATCCCCTACCCTAGCGCACGACTTTCGCAAGAGGTCTATTGAAAAAAGGTTCGGCTGGAACGAGATTCCACAATTCGTTGATGGGATACGTTGAGACGGGAATGATGTGATCGATCTCATACTTTCCCAGCCCAAGCGGCTGTCCTGTCTAGAAGCAGCGCATCCGCTGGCCCTCCAGCAGGAGCAGATCGATCTGGTTGCGCTCCCAGGTCAGCGGACGTCTGCTGTCGGGTCTGTCGGTCAGCGCCTGATAGACAGTGCCCCGGTTGACGCCTTGGGCCGTCTGGTTCGTATTCTCGGTAAATTCGCTCCATTCGTGGATGCACAGCGCGTCGATAAACGCGGAATAGAACCGGAAGCCTTCCCACATGGCATCAGGCACCACGACGCAAAGCTCGTCCATCCCCGTTCCTGGGAGCGGCACGACAGTATCGGGCAGGTCTCGCAGCCGTTGCTGGCGGGAGAATACCGCGTACTGACCGTCAGCCCCGCCCGCGTAGGTGATGGGCTGCTCCACGCATTTCATCACTGCCCGGAGAGCTTGAGCGTATTTCCGCATCAGTTCCAGCCCGTATTCTGCGGCGTGGGCGCTGACCTTCATCTCGTTGACGAGAACAACGCCGTCTGATGGACGGTCAGAGCCAAAAAGCGAAGCCTGCCAGAGTTCCTTGAGTTCCGTCAAGGCTGGACGAAAGGCCACGTCTTGCCGCAGGACACCGTCGCGAAAGACTCGTGGGCCTTGCAGGATGGGCCGCTCAGCGTCCATGAACGGCCAGTAGTAGCCTATCCACCACTCGGCCAGAACCCGCAAGGGGACGGCGACGCCCGCACCCTGGCCACACAGAGCGGCAAAGTTCAAGGCTGTGTCATTCAGGGCACGAATCAGGGCCAGCTTGAACGTGTTCAGCTTCTTGTCGTGGCGCACGATGCCCTGAATCAGTCTGCTCACGTCAAGGTGTGGGCTGGGGTTCACGGCCAAAGCCTACAGGGAAGCTGCGCAGAACGCCGAAGATTTGCGACTATTACTCTGTGTACAGGAGTTCTGGAACCGATATGACCACCCCGTTTAGGGCTTGCGCTGGCATAGATTTCTCCGCGCCCAGACGGTAAAAAGTGAGACGATATGGCTCGATATCGTCTCCACCACAGTTTAGGCCGTCGCCGCAATATTCGCACCCTCCACCGCTGGGCTCAAAAGCACTTCAGCAATCAAAAAAAGTGTCGCCACCAGAAAGTCACTGATGCCATGCTCATCGCGCTGCTCCTGGCACGCTTGATCTACAAACAGGCGTACCCATCGGTCTGGTGGAGTGATCTTAAGGCAGACCGCCCCGGTCTGCCGTCCTACACGCAAGCTTTCAACCGGGCCAACGGTCTGCTGGCCGTCTTGGAGAAGGTCTGTACACCGTCCAGACCCTGTGCTGAGGTGGTGATCGACTCCATGCCTCTCCCCATTTGCCGTCCCAAACGAACGCGGCGCTGTCACTTTCCTGGAGCCAGATGGGGCTACGGCACGCAAGGGAAGTTTTTCGGGTACAAACTCCACGCGTGGGTTCTGGAAGACGGTGAGGTCGCGCAATACCTGATCAGACCGGCCAATTTGCATGACACCACCGTGAGCTACGAACTCAATCGACGGTGGCCCGACTTTGACGGGCCAAAAATTGTGGGGGACAAGGGGTACTGCTGCGTGGGCTACATCTATCCGCCCAAAAGCAACTCCCGGTATGACACCGGATGGCGGCCAGACCGCCATCCGAAACTCCGCAAACGCATTGAAACGGTGTTCTCCCAACTGGTTGCAGAGGGGATTCGGTCTGTTCAGACCAAAACACTGGCCTCATTGCGGCTGCGCGTCGTCCTGGCCGTCATTGCCCACAACCTGACCAAGCCCTAAACGGAGTATGACCATCCGTTCAGTACCGGACAACTTGGATTTAAGCTTCACTGGCACGCGAAAAAGCCTTTGCTCGTCGCTTGGATGACGTTTGAGAGAACGTTGTATCCATCGTGCCGCCTCCTGACAGAGCCGACAAGCGCTTGAGATCAGAAGCTGTTCTCAGCGCATTTCTTGTCCCAGACGGGATCGTTGCTCATATCAAGCTTTCTGCCGATCTGGACGACGAAAAAGTGAAGTTGTCCAGTACTGAAGACCATCCGGCTTATCGATCGCCTGTATTGCCATTGAGCATAGTGCTCGGGCAGCAGGAATCAGTGTCGACCAGTTGACCTCCGTAGTCGTAGCCGAGAAGATATCCAACTTGACAACCGACGACTCGGATGGACAAGACATCTCGCTGTACCACGACCGCGACGTGGCCCTGAAGGCCGGTCAGCTGGTGCGCCGCGGCAAGGTGTGGGCCTGAGAAGGGGAGAGGGTCGAGATCAACGGGCGGCGGGTCAGCCAGGGACTGATTCGTGGGGGCGGCCGCCTGCTGCTTCACGGCGATACCCAGGTGATTGCGCTGCCTGTGCTGCTGAGCCGGGTGACGCTGGGCAGTCAGGGCCTCAGGCCGTGCAGGGGCCGGGTGTGCTGCCCCGCCACGCTGAGCTGCAGGACAGGGAGCTGACGCTCAAGGCGCTGGGGCCAACCTCAGTCGATGAAGAACCCGTCGCGTCTGGTCAGCGTAAAGCGGTCCGGGCAGGCTGTTGCAACTGGGCGGCGTGTCTCTGGCGTTGCTGCGGGACAAGGACCAGGGATGGGAGGCGTTTGGTACGGGCCGGCGGCCGGGCAGAGGTCCGGGATCACGGCTGCCGCTGTGGGGAACGGACGAACCGGCCGGGACCCAACGGGGAAAACAACGAAATCCCAGTCCGCGCCGACAGGAGAGAAATGGCCGAACGCTTCACCTGCCATGTGACCCGCGTAGACTGAATGGCCCGTCCGCAGTTGCGTGGTGCCGTCACCCAGGGCCAACTCCAGCCCACGACGTTGCCCGGCAGGCTGGGTTCGAACGGATGGAGATCGATGACTCTGCTGGCTTCGTCACTCGGTCCTGGGTGACCGGACAACCCACGCACCCGAACGCTGGGAACCTCAACCAGGGTCAGAAGAACTTTGAAGGACCGTGTACCTGGTGGAACGAAGTGGCGGTCAAAGCGGGCCTTCCACGCGTGGCCGCTGTGCTCCTGTGTGCACTGATGGTCGCTGGCCAGGCCCCCATGCCAGTCAGGGTCAGCTGGCGTCCTGCTTGTGGGTCTCTTGCAGCCGCCACACAGCCTGCCGCTCTTTCCAGTCCCGCACCCGGGTATTCCAGCGCGTCACGGCCGGATGGCGCTGTTCTTTTGTCTGGAGGTTCATGGCCTGGGCGTATTCCTGCCAGCTGCGGAGGGGGGTGATCACGCCGCGTGTCACGGTCAAGACATTCTGATCTTGCAGTTGCCTGAGCCAGCGACGCACCGTGGGTGCCTGGTGCCCCGTGGCCTGGATGACGGCGTCGACGGTCACAAGTTCGTGCTGCAGCACCGCCCGCGCCACCGGTGCCAGTGTTCGCAGCGGCAGAGCGCGTGCGGCGCGCCCGACACCCGCAGGTGAAGCCTGGATGCGGGCACGCTGTGAACGCGGCAGTTCCGTGACCGGCTGGGCCTGCAGGGCAGCGGCCAATGCCCCAGCCTGACCGTGCAGAACGACGCGCCAGGGTGCTCGGCTGTTCGGGCTCTGCCGGTGCAGCCCAGCAATGATCCCGAGGGTCTGAAAGTGCTGCAGCCGCTTGAGGATATCGGCGTGGCGCCCGCCCAGGCGTGCCAGCAGGCCTCCCATCGAGATGGGCAGGACCAGCTGGTCTTCCGACAGCTTTCTGACCCGTGGGCCGCAGGCCTGGGCCAGCAGCTCATCCAGCAGCCGCTCACAGGCCGCGCGGGTGTGCCCATGCCCCGGCGCGGCTGCCAGCCGGGCATAGAGCTGCGCCGTCACTGTCCGGTCCCGGTACAGTTGTCCACGGGCCTCATCGCGGTAGGTCAGCTCCCCCGCGCGCTTCTGTCGCAGGCGGTCAATGGCATATTCGAGGTAGGGCTGCGTGTTCCGGGTGGTGCCCCATTTCTCAGGGCGCCCCCGGCCCTGACCAAAGGCCGAGGCTTCCATGACCGCCTTCATATCTGCGGCATCCCCATCCAGCCAGTAATACAGATGGCCCAGCAGACTGAACTCAACCTTACTGATGTCCAGTGGCTCCCCAGCGCCGTCCAGCCTGCCGTCAAGCATGTCGGCCACGTCAGGACGTCGCTGGCGCATCAGTTTCACCCGTTCCGCGACTGGGGCACGGTGCAGGCCACGCGGCACCGGGTGAGCTTTGGAGGCCCCTTTCGTAGTCTGGGCCGCCGCATGGCCACGCCGTTGCGGCGTACCGTGCTGACCGGAAGCCTCCCGCGAAGTGTCGCATTCCTGTGCAGATCGGTGGGCCAGCACCGGCGTTGCAGCCGTGTGCAGCAGGCTCAGCAGTTCCGAGGTGCGGTCTGGGAGCGTCTCGTCATAGGTCTCGTCATAGTTCAGTGTCGTGACCGTGATGAACTGGTTGCGGCTGTACAGCTCGGCGGCCCCCAGATCCGGCAGCGTGAGCCGGGTGGGGTGCCCTGCCGGCAACTGCGCGCGGCCCATGATGTGCACACCGTGACCAGACGGCGAGAGGTGGGCCCAGCCGCCCAGCTGCCGGATCAGCTGCTGGACAAGCTCACAGTCCGGGGTCAGGGCGCTGCTGTGCAGGTCGAGATCGAGGCAGAACCAACCGTCCCCGGGGCGCAGCAGGATGCCCAGACCACCTCCGTGCTGGAGGGCCAACTGCCGCGCAGTTTCCAGGGGGAGCCCGACCGGCCTGGCGGGCTCTCCATTCACGCCGATTGGCACCTTGCGAACCCTATATGGCCGGCCGCTGTCAGGATCCAGGTAGAGCCCGGTGCCGAACTCGATCTGAGGAAGCCAGGCCACCCAGATCTCGGCCGCACGGAGGTCGCCTGGAACCTCATCCAGCTCAATGACGTCGGCGCCGGCGTTGACCTCCAGCATCAACTGCCGCGTGTACGAAGGCGTGCGGTGTAAGGGCATGGCGCGCATGCTAGGCATTTGCCTCGGCGCGGACCTCCCTCTGCCGACGCCTTTTGCCTCCCAAAATGGCGGGGGGCCTTCCCCCCACCCGTGCTCTCCCATGGAATATCGGAGGGAAGCTCCGGCAGGAGGAGAAAATGCCTGTGCCAGTCGCGATAGATGTCGTCCATGCGGGACACATCATTTATGGGAGGGAAACGTCATTCCTTCCGGGCTGGGGGCACAACGCCTGACTCTGGATGCGGCGCAGTGGCG
The DNA here is from genome assembly GCF_000701405.1 of Deinococcus marmoris DSM 12784. Lineage (GTDB taxonomy): Bacteria > Deinococcota > Deinococci > Deinococcales > Deinococcaceae > Deinococcus > Deinococcus marmoris. Next base: position 27,899 of record NZ_JNIV01000051.1, on the reverse strand, counting down.
TGCCACCACCGGGTGCTGCCGCCCCGTCCATCTGTTCCACAGCCCGCAGGAACCATGAAGACCGTGTCATTCTTGCCGCAGCCGGTCAACCTGCCTTTGCCAGCAGGCCCAGGGCAAGGCCGGCGCACCATGGCTGATCCCGGGCCTGACCCCGGCCGGCGCGATGCGCGAAGACGGCCTGTGGAAAGTGGTGAAGTCCTGCTGAGCCGCGCTGTCGCCTCCCGGCGGCTGTGGCAGGGCGTGGACCTGGAGGTCAGTCTTCCACCGTGCCGCGCGCCGTCAGGTACAGGAGCGGGGTGGTCAGGCCGTCCTCGCGCAATCGGCGGCCCAGGGCATAGCCCGCGTCGATGCCCTCGGGCAGCCTGACGTCCAGGATCAGCAGGCCGTAGGGAACGAGCCAGGCCAGCTCTGCACCCTGCGCTGCGCTGGCGACGTGGTCACTCCTCGCCCAGACCGTCGCGCAGCAGTTCAGCGATGTGGGGATCATCTTCAACGATCAACAGGCGCATGGCGGTTCCTTTCGGGCGATGAAACGCGGCCAGTGAACGGCAAGGTGGGTCATGGGTTCCACCTTGCCGCATTCGGGTAAAGAGGCGGTATACCCGCCCGGGTTCGCCGCCACCGTGGAGCTTGATGTGCGGGGAGCCGCAACGCTGTTCAAGCCGCGTCCGGGACACAGCGCCATGGGGGGCAGTTCCCAGTTCTGGTTGGCGGCCCGGTGCCTCCGTCGGGCGTATTCCACGCAGATCTGCGTCTTCTGGTCACCTGCTGCCGCCGCAGTTGTTGCTTCTGGCCGGCAGTCGATGGTTGGCCTGCCCCCGGGCGTGTCTGTCAGTACCGTTCAAGCAACGCGCCCATCAGACCTGTCAGGTCGTTGCAGCTGACCGGCTGGTAAGGCGTCGGATTGGGCTATTGGGGGATGACTGTCTCATGCTCAAATCCGCCCATGACAGCACAACAGGTCCATCCGCCACCGGCCCATAAAATTATTTCCATGGAACTCCTGCAGGACGTGCAGACGGCGCTCCAGACCCTGGCCCAGCACTGTGACGGCGCCGTGACGCGCGATCACGCAGGTTTCAACAGCCCCGACGCCCTCATTGGGCATCGGCTCGCGCGTCGTCCGGTCGAGGACTGGAGCCTCGCAGAAATCCTGTGCTCGGCGGCGCTCTGCCGGCGTTACCGTCGCCAGCTCGAGACGTACGGGATCGACGTGAGCCACATTCCGCTGCCGTCGAGTGAGCAGGTGCAGGAAGTTCGCGCCGCGGCACAGGCCGACAAGAAAACGGAAAAAGAGCTGGCCCGCCACCGTAAAAAGGGTTACGGGCTGTCCCGGTACGGCGGCACACTCGTTCTCCAGCTTCCACGAGACCGCCACGGGGTGGCTCGTGCTGTGTCCGGGCACCGGTGGACCGCCCATGGCCATGGGTTCCCCCTGACCAGCCTCGCGGCGCTGGAGACCGTGTGTACCCAGCTCAACCTGCCGGTCGAGCTCACCGCGGCCGACCGCCTGCACATCGAACAGGTCCTCTTTCCACCACAGGTGCGCCTGGAGGGAGGGAGAATCGTGTTCCGCTTTCCGCCAGATAAGCCAAAGAATGACATCGTCAAAGGTCTGGGGGCCAAGTTCGTCTGGAACGGGCGTATCTGGTACATGCCTGCTGGACAGGTGGCTGCTGCCATCGAAGCCGCCAGACAGGCCGGTCTGCGCCTGTCTCCTGAGCTGCGGCACCTGGCCGGCGGAACGCCGCCTCGCCCCACCTGACCACTGGTCTCTCGGGGCGCGCAGGCGTGTCCCGCCTGCGCGCCCCGGCGTCATTGTTCACGGCCATTTCCTTCTCTCGGCTGGCGCGTGAGCTGCAGGCTGGTGGTCCAGGTGGATAGGGGAGCGCGCGCAATGGACCTTTCCACGGTGCGTGTGAACTTCAAGCTGTGTGGCGCGCAACCGTCACGCCTGCTGCACTCGGCCGGTTGGCCGCCGGGGCGCTGGGTCGGGCGCTGAGCGGATCGATCAACCTTGGTCTGAGAACGCGCGCTTCAGATTCTGAAAAAATAGAACAGTGTCCTTGTTCTCAAGAGTCTTTGGGAGGTCCCATGAGCAGTCCCAGCAGTGGCGTTGACCCGCACCTCACGCTCGTTATTCAGGATGACGGCACCTTATACAGCACCTCGCACTTGCGCCAGTGGCTGACCGCCGTTGAAGCCGCCGCGCGTGCAGAAGCGCAGGCGGACAGGCTCCTTGCGGTCCTGGTGGCCAGCCACGGTGGCCTCGTGGATCAACCCGCAGGCGAGAGGTTCGCTGCGGACGTCAGGCAAATCGGCCAGGCGCGGTGGAGCGTCACGTTCATCACCCGCACTGGCTTTTTCGAGACGATCGGCCAGGAGCTCGATCGCGTCTTTGCAGGAGACGTGCTGGACCGTTTTGGTGCCCTGGTGGATCTTTTCAAGCAAAGTGGCCCCAGCTCCTTCCTCCCGAAATTCAGTGCCACTTCTCCCGATTCTCGACCTGTCCAACGCTTCTTCATGGACAGCACGCCCATGAGCTTCAACGATGTTCCGGATGGAGCGAGGCGCCAGGTGCGCTGGGGCTACGTCATCGGTGCTCCAGACCCGCTCAAGGACGCCTTTAAAGGCGATGCCGAGAAGCTGACCCGGGAGCTCACACAGCTGCTCGCGCTGCGCGTCTCGCGGCCTCAGGAAGAGCTCCCCAGGATTCTGGAAGCGGCCGCTCAGGATGCCGCCCGCATGGCGCGGCAGGACGCGGCTGGTGAGGCAGCCCTGATCACCTACCTTCAGCACTCACTGACAGGTCCCAGCGACCTGGACGGCACTGTCGACGCGCCGCAATTCCGCGTGCATGCCAGTGGCGGCCGCCCTGGCGAGACCGAACTTCCAGCGCCACCTTTCGATGAACGGATCCACTGGGTGGAAGCGCTCGTCAGCCACCTGGGCATCGGCGCGGTCCTCTGGAACAGCATGAAGAACCGAACGGGCGCCCTGTTCGTTGAGGGCGCTCCTGGGCTCGAAGTCCTGGGCGGCCTCTTCCGGGCCGGTGTTCAGGTGGACCTCCTGGGCCACAGCCTGGGTGGTATGTTCGTCGACCATGCACTGCGCGCCGTGGCCGCCCGGGGTTATGTGGGTTTCGTGGACCGTGCCATCTATCTCGCACCAGCCAACACGCACCAATTTTTCCGGGACACGCTGAGGCATATTCAGGCCCTGCTCAATTCGCCCGCGCCCATGGGGTTCTCCTTTCTGGGGCTGACGGCCGACGAGGAACGCACGGAAGTCGGTCAGGGGAGCGCCGTCTCAGCGGTCTATCCCCGGACCATCCTCTACCTGATCAGCAACGCCCTGGAAGGCCGTCCACACACGCCACTGCTGGGCATGCAACGGCACTTCACTGCTGCTCTGGTGCCTGGGGGCAGTGTCATCGCCTGGACGCCCGATGCAGGGTTGCAGCTCGATCACAAAACGCATGGATCGTTTGTCCACAACCCGACTGTGCGACACTGGATTGACCAGCAGCTTGGCGCCCAGGCCTGAACTTCACCGCTCCCGCCAGGAGCCTGCTTTCCCAGGGCGGTGTCGTTACCCAGCTGACGCAGCGCCCATTCCAGATCGGGGGACACCCCGGTGACAGCGCCGCCGGGTTGGTCTGGGTGGCGAAGTGCCGGCGTGGGCCGCCAGGCTGGCGCGCCCGGACGCTGGCCCTATCAGCATCCCCACCGCGGACGGACCGAAGCAGGGCGTGTTGATAGGGCCGGTCACCATCTGGGTTGTCTGCTGGTCACCTCTCCACAACGGTGTGGGCCGCGCCGCACAGCTGCGGCGCGGCCCACACACAACGTCAGGGCTTAATTTACTGAGAGGGGCGCTCCGTACTGGGGGCTCGCCCAGCCCGCGCCGAGGGCCGCATGCAGGTCCTCGCTGAACCGGCGGTCGCGCGCTGCCTTGGCTTCAATCGCCTCAAAAATCATGGTCAGGGTCGCAAGCGCCTCAAGTCTCAGCTGGGTGATTTCGTAGAAATAGACCGTGGCGCATTTGATACAGCAGGCGAGGACGTCGGCCGCGTCATAGGCGGAGTTAAAAGCGTTGAGGGCCTCACGGTGAGTGAAATCATCAGGCGAATGGTCCGACAGTCCGGGGTTCTGGCTGTAACCCATGAACCGGTCAGCCAGCATGCTGCTGTATGCAAAGTCCGACTTGGAATAAGGCTTCATGGGCCTGTCGCCGGGCAGCAGCAGATCCAGCACGGCCGCTGCCCGGCGGCTCTCGGGGGTCTCCAGGGGGCAGGGGTTGGGGTCAGCCAGGCGGTAGCGCGCCGCCACGAGTTCAGTCAGCACCGCAGGGCGATCGAGGTCAGGCCCTCTGAGCAAGGCGGCGCGCGCCTCATCTGGCGCCAGGCCGAGCAGGGGATCGGCGGGGAACGTCAGGGTCTCGCCCTGACTGGGAGAGAAGGTGACGCCCATTGAGGAGCGAAGGCCGCTGAGTTGACCGTCGTCTGCGCGCAAAATCTGCTGCGTCCGGTATTGGGTGAAGAGCACCCGTTGTTGCTGTTTCATAGAGACCTCATGTGGTGAGACCAGCAGGTGCTGGCCGGGGCGAAATGTCGCTGGACGTCAGGGCCAATGTCGTGCCGGGGCCCGTGCCCACCAGTGTCTAGTACAATCATTTTTTCTGCCCCCCTTGTAGAACGTGTTCTGCACCGGACCGGCTCAGCGGTTCTACAGGCGACGCTCAACAGCGCTGCTGAGGCCAGCAGGGTGGGCCAGAGTCCTGGCCCCGCTTTAACCAGAAGGTGGTCTGCTCGGGGCCATGGTGACCGCCCGGCCGCGTCTGAGCCCCTGGATCCCCGGGCTGTCGTGTCAGGCGCAGCTGGACCTGTCTCGCGGCAGTCCTGATCCTGAACCGTGCCTGGCATACCCTGTTCACCGGGAAAGCAAGCGCGGCGGTACGTGACAGGCTGGGCCGGATACTGACCAGGCAACCGGTCCGGCCAGAGCAGGCGTGGTCCGGGGCGCTGTGCAGGGCCCGGCGCTGTTGCGCCCTCCTGGCATCCGGAGGGCGGCCCGCAAGCCCTCCAGATGCCAGAGCCGCAAGGATGGTGGACTCCAGTCTGCGCTGGTGGGCTGGTCCGCTGGATCCGAATGGTGCTGGCGACGCAGCACCGAGCACACGAAAGGCCACGCCCCTGTCGGGGAGATGCGGCCTGAAGGCGGTGTGAGCTCAGGTGGGGGAAAGCGCCTCTCTGGCCAGGCGGCCGGCCACGGCGCCGTCGTAATGGCCGGCGTGGTGGGTCCTGAGCACGTTCATGACCGCGCCGATGTTCGTGGTCCCGGCGTCTTTCTTGGCGTCCTGCTGCGCCTTGACCCTGGTGACCTCGGTCTGCAGCGCCTGGAGAATGCCCAGTTCGCGGCCCGCCACGTCGGTGCTGCGGCCCAGCTGCGCGAGGTCCTGGACCTCTTTTTCCAGTGAGGCGCGCTGCGCACCTGTGACGCCAGCGATCAGGTCAAGCTGAGGGGTCGCTGGCTTGTTCTTGGCCCCGGTCTCGGCGTCGCCCAGCACCCGGCCGAGGACGGCCACCGTTGCAGCGGCGTGCGGATCAGTGCGCGTGGTCTTGCGGACGTCCGGGTGGCGGACTTTCAGAATGGTCAGGTCCATGGTGACTTTCTATGGAGGCTCTATCGGGAGCCGCTGGAATGAGGGCTTCGGCCATTCAGGAAGTGGAGTGCGGGTGACGAAGGGCGGCGGGCAGACTGGAAGTGGCGACCGCCTCACCTGGCTCGGCGGTGACCAAAAGTCCGGGGCCTCTGGGCAGAGCGCGCGGTCCGTCAACGTCAGCCGCATCTGGCGCATCGACTGGGACGTCACTGCACGTGTCGGTGGCAGGTCCGCGTCACCCTACGCTGTCGTCAAGGCCTGCGGGCCATCAGGGTCCGGCCTGGGTCCTTCTCACTTCTCCAGTCGCCCGCCGGCGCCAGAATTTCTGCTGCTCACCGGTCTCATGTCGGTCAACGGCGCCGCCGCGGTCTGGGCGTTCTGGCAGGGTGGTGACGGGGCAGGCCCGCGCGGGACCATGGGCGGGATGTCCGTCCCCGCCCGAACAGGCCCCCATCCCGGTCCGATCACCCCGCTGCACCACACGCCGTACCCTGAACGGCTGCGCGAGCGCTTCTGGGGCCAGGTGGCGCAGGGCGTGGGAGAGGGTTGCTGGCTGTGGATGGGTGGAACCGGCAACAGCGGCTACGGCCTGTTCCGGCTGGGCCCCCGCAAGGTGGGCGCGCACCGTGTCGCCTGGATGCTCACACATGGTGAACTGCCCCCCAGCGAGCTGCATGTCTGCCACACCTGCGACACGCCGCTGTGCGTGCGCCCCGAGCATCTGTTTCTGGGCAGCCACAGCGAGAACATGCGTGACGCGTCCCACAAGGGCCGCAAGAAGGGCCGGGGTGGACGGACAGGAGAGGGCAACGGGCGCGCCCGCCTGAGCGCGACCACGGTGATCCGCCTGCGCGCGCTGTCCCACCGCTACGGCCTGGACACCGAGCTGGCCCGGCTGCTGGGGGTCTCGGTCTCGGCCGTACACCTGGCGCGGACTGGCCAGACCTGGAAGTCACTGCCGATGCCAGGCGCGACGGGCTGGGAGGCGGCGGTGGCCGCGCTGAGGCTCGAGATCCCTGTTCATGCGAATCTGGCGGGAAAGGCTGGTCCCGCCAGTCTCCTGCACCTGATCACCGCAGGGTGAGTTCCCGTGTCCGTCCCTGCACGGCACCGGCTGAACGGCGTGCCCTCGCCGCATTCGGACACCTGGCCCATGACCGGGGATGCCCTGACCGCACTGGCTGGAGCCACGGCGCTTGCCAACGGTGGCAACGAATGTCCACGTCAGGCTTGGCCAGGACGTGATCTCCGGGCGCGCGCTCGGTTCTGTTCCTGCGGCCGCCGGCTCCAAGCGGTCAGCCAGACCTGCAGCTGAATGCGGAGGGTCTCGCCAGCCTGGCCGGTGGCTGCGGTGGCCGCAGGGGCGCAGTCGCCCAGGGGTTCATCCAGCACGGCCCGCAACAGGGCGAACGCCGGTTGCCGCCGCCGGCCGCCCCGGCCCGGGGGCAGCCGGGCTGGAACGGGGGCCAGGAGGCCCGCAATGGCGGCCGGATCGAGGCTGACGTCCAGCAGGCTCGCCCGTCAGCGTCCCTCGAACGTCAGTCTCAGTTCACCTGGGCGCTGGCCCCGCCGGAGTTCAAGGGTCTCCTGATGATCGTCTGCCGCCAGCGAAGCGCGAAGAAAGAGCGCCAGGCGGCGCCGGGCCCGCAGCCCCACCGGCCCGCCGTCGGCTTCCAGCGTTTCAAAGAGAGGCCGTGGGTCGGCTGGAAGCTCCACCAGGCCAGTCCCGGTCAGCAGGTCTCCCGCGTCATAGCGGCCGACGAGGCGGGACTCACCCTCCCCGTGGAGCCGGGTCAGCTCGGCCTGGATGTGCTGGTGGGCGCGGCCCACCAGCAGGGCCACGCGGCGCAGGCTCTCCCGGTGCTGGCGGGTGGCCGCCGGCGTCCACCACACCGCCCGGGACGCCGCGAGATGGGCGGTGGCCTGCCGGACGCCGTCGGCCACGGAGACCGGCGGCGGAGCTGGTGAGACCGCCGGCAGCCAGCAGGTGGCCAACCGGGTTAGACGGGCCTGCAGGGCGGCGGGACCCAGGGCGCTGATGTCGCCGCCCGCCGTGAGCTTCACGTCGGCCTCCTGCGCCCATAGGGTCAGCAGGGCCGCCTCGTCCGGACTGGGCCTCCGGTTCTTCAGGCCTTTGGCCTGCACGAGCTGCCAGCGCTGTCGTCCCGGGCCTGTGTGAAGAGACTGCAATTCCAGGGTCAGCACCGCAGCGGCGGTGTCCTCCTCCGCGCCGCGGGCCAGGACCCGAACAATCCGGCTGGATCCAGCCCGGACCGCCTGGGCGTAGCCGCCCCAGCCCACGCAATGCGCCAGGAGGCGGCCGTCGGTGACCAGATCCTGCGGGTGACGGGCCACCTGAATGAACCACACGCCGCCTGACCACGACAGGACACGGTCCAGGGCCTGATCCTCCAGGGTCAGCACAAAGGCCTCCTCCCCGCTCAGCGCCTCATCCAGCTCTGCTTCCTGAATCTCGGCCGCCGCACACGCCTGTGCTTTCAGGTGGTCCCGGCGGTGCTCATGGGTCCCGATCAGTGCCTGGAAGACACGGACCGCTGTGGCCAGTCCAGGCACCAGGGCCAGGACCGCCGCGTGGCCTTTCGCCTCCGGGTCCTCATTCGCCTGTTCTCCTGCGGCCGTGTCCGGCGCCGGGCCCTCCGGAGCCTGTGACCCGAGGCGCAGCTGGCCCCGGCCCGTGAGCAGGCCCGAGACGTCGCCCACCGGCAGGTCCTGCTCTGCGGGCAGCGCGGCCACACCGGAAAAGAGGTCACAGACCTCCTGCAGGGCCAGACCCACCAGTCCGCCAGTCAGACGGGTGTCGCCTGCATTCATCTGGGGCAGACCAGGCACCAGCGCGTGTAGCGGTCCGGCCGCCGCCTCGGCCGCCAGGCACAGCGCTGGCTGGGCGTCGCCTGCCCGGGCGGCCGTCCAAGCGTCCCGGCGGATTCGGACGCTGCCCGCGAGCTGTGCGGGCCGGGAGGCCTCTCCGCAGATGTGACCGCCGCCCCGCCACTGCTCGCGTAACGAGGCCGTCAGGGCGGCCACGGGGCCTGGAGCGATGCCGGGGAGCAGCCGGAGCATGGCGTCGTGCCCATTGCGCGCCCCCAGGACGGCGGCCCGGCTTTCTTCCGGGATGAAGGCGAGCAGCGCGGGCTCCAGCACCGCGCCCAGGGCCACACGAACCCGCAAGACGAACGCGTCTGCCTGCTGGTCCACTGCAGGGGGAACCCGCTGCTGATGGCCCCGCCTACCGCCGGCCAGGTCTGCCCGCTGCTTCAGGCGTTCCCGGAGATCATGGGCCAGCGGTGGAGCAGGGTGTGCATCTTCTTGTAAGAGGGCCGTCACCGTCAGGTGCCGGGCCGTGACCGTCGCCCAGCTGTCTCCATCCATTCGGGGCCAGTGCCAGCGGCGCAGGTCCTGCAGGTGCCAGGCGTGACTGGCCCGGATGGGATGTCCCTGCGCATGCCAGGGGAGCAGGACGCCGGTGGGCCGGTTGGGACGGCCCCGCCAGCCCACTGGCTCCTGACCTGGCCCGGCGGCGTCCTGCCAGCAGGCGGCAAGTTCGAGCAGGCTGCGCAGGCCCAGCATCCGCCGCAACCGCCGCTGCACCGTGCGGGGGACCGGCGCTTCCGGGTCCGCCGCCTCAAGCGGCGCGAGCAGGGCGGGCAGGTCAAGCGCATCTTCCAGGATCTGGGCATGCAGGGCGCGCAGGCCCCGGTCCAGATGCCCGGCGTCCCACTGCTGCCAGGGGCGAAGCGGTTCCTGATGGGCCTGAAGTGGCCCGACCAGCACCGAACGGGGCCCCGCATGCAGCCGCAGGCCACCTGCAAACCCATGGACAGGGTCCGGGAAGAGTTCCAGCTGAACGACACTGCGGCCCAGCGCGGCCTGCTGCTCCACCTGGTGCTGAATATGAGGAGGAAAAGGGAGGTGTTTTTGTGTCAACGGCTTATCGCGACAGGGGAGAGGAACAGACTGGAAGGCATGAACTGATTGTGATCTGGACCTTCAGGCCTGACGTCTGCACGCTGGTCTAGGACGGGGTAGGCCATGTTGTCCAGGAGAATGCCCGCTGCGTGACGTCACGGCGCACAGCGGGCAACACCTCGCCCCGCCCGTCCCTACAGGAAGCGAGGGATGGTGTGGGAAGGTCATTCAGCCAAGCCACCGGCCCGAGTGCTGCCGCGGCGCTGCGGCTCAGCGAGACCGGGTATCCGTGCCAGCAGCACAACGTTGCACTCCAGAGGCAGCACCGCGAACCGGGTGTCCCAGGGCGGCAGGTTGGTTCCGTTAATGACGCCTTGCGAAGCGTGTTCACCGTCGCCCATCGATGTGTCGGCGTCCTCAATCCTGCCCAGCCGTCTGGTCCGGTTCCCTTCCTGCTCGCATGTCCATGACCACGGGACGTTCATGCGCGGTCCCTGCGTATCCTGTGGCCCGCGCCCGCATCACTCTTCCTGAGGTTCCGCTATGTTCTCCCTGCTCCGCGACCGCCGCATCCTGATCCTGTGGATCGGCGAGAGCATCAACGCTTTCGGCAATGGCCTCACCTTCATCGCCCTCGCCTGGTTCCTGTACCGCCTCTACCCGAACTCGCCCGCGCTGTCGGGCACCGTGATCGGCGCCTGGACTGCGGCCATGCTGCTTGGAACCGTCAGTCTGGCCAGCTACACCGACGTGTGGGACCGCCGCCGCATCCTGCAGGTGGCCAATGGCCTCAGTGCTTTCTGGATCAGCCTGATTCCGCTGCTCCACACCCTGGACCTGCTCTCCTTCCCCGTGCTGGTGGTCATCGCGGCCCTGACCGGCTTCACGGGCAGCGTGATCTTCCCGGCGCAGCAGGCCTCGCTGCCCACCTTCGTGTCTCCGGACCGGCTGCAGGGCATCCAGGCCCTGTTTAACCTGACCTGGACCACCAGCGGTCTGCTTGCCCCCATCAGCGCCGGCTTCCTGGTGGCGGGCATTGGGGCGCCCGGGGTGATGTGGGTCAACGCGGCCACCTTCGTGGTGGCCCTGATCGCCTACTCGCTGGTCCGCTTTCCTGCGGTGACCCATGCCCACGACAGCGGGCAGGGCCTGGCCGCCTGGTGGGCGCGGACCCGGTTCGGCTTCGCGTTCGTCCTCGCGCGGCCCGCGCTGTGGGCGACGCTGCTGGGCCTGGCCAGCGTGAACTTCGCCATGGAGCCCTACACCGCTGTCTTTCTGCCCCGCATCGCCGACCGCCTGATGGTGGGGGTGGAGCTGCCCGCGGCCCTGTCCTGGGTCCGCGCCGACAACCGCGGTGCGCTGGGAGTTGGTCTGCTGGGATCGGTTCTGGCGCTGGCCGAACTGGGCATGGTGATCTGGATGGGGCGCCGCATCAGTCGTCATCCCCTGAACTGGATTGCGCTGGGCTGCATCGGTCCGGCGCTGTGCATCGTCGGCGTCGCATACGCCCCCTCGCTGGGGGTGGCCCTCGTCCTCGCGTTGCTGATGGGGCTGTGCTTCGGACCTCTCAACGTGATGGTGGGGACGCTGTTCGCCAGGCTTACGCCGGATGAAGTACGCGGGCGGGTCTACAGCGCCCGCATCCTGGTGGGGCAGGGACTCCGCCCGGTGGGAGTGAGTCTGGCCGTCGTGCTGATGGGTGCCTTAGGCCTCGCGCCAGCCGTGGCCGTCCTGGGACTGTTCGCCGCTCTGCTCACGCTCGTGGGCTACTTGCGGGCACATGGGATGGGAAAGGAAACGACGTTCAGGGGGCCGCGGCGAGCGACTGAGTCGGCCCGGTTCAGGTGTTCAGGGGTGTGCCGTTCCAGGCGCCCGGTCCTTCGGGACTGTTTCTTTCTTTCTGTCACCCTTGCCTGAAGTTCTGAAGCTTTGGGTTCGGGCCTGGCGCAGAGCATGTCGTCTTTGCCCTGGCCTCAGTCTGGACGCGAACGGGCCATGCCTCCCCTGGATCAGCCTTCTCGTGGATCTCGGTCCCTCCCGTTGAGGCTCAGACCCCACAGTGCGGTGGAGGCGATCCGATCTGTGGAACGAGCCAGAGGAGGCGTGACGCCGACAGGGCGGGGACATGACTGGCTCTTCGCTGGGCCCGGCGCCGACCGTAGGCGCGGCGCGCCTGACCTGCGGCGGGCGCAGCTTCAGATCCATGGCGTGGACACGCCCAGGTTCAGGGCCCACCTCGGGGCCGTGTCGGCGACGCTCTTGACCCTCGGCTGAGCTGGGGGGCATACCTAATTTATTTGTGGATCCCAGCACAAGCCCATGCGTCAGCGATCGTGTGCCGCCGGGCCAGCCACCGGCCTCCTGATGTGGTAAATTGTTTGTGCTTATCGCATAAGCGCGTGCCGGGGCCGACACTAAGACTCAAAATCGAGCGGGAAACCGTGGGGGTTCGAGTCCCCCCATCGGCACCACACCAAAGCACCACATTAAAAAAAGAGGTAACCATGATCCTGAACCTGTTTCTCGTGCTGTTCGCGCTGATTTGCGTGTCGCTGGTCTTTTTCATTCTGTTGCAGGTGCCGCGTCAGGCGGGGTTGTCTGCCAGCATGGCCTCCGGTGGATCGCTGCTGGGCGGGCGTGGCGTGGAGGGCGGCCTGGTCCGTATCACCAGCGTCCTGGGCGGATTTTTCATGTTGATTGCCCTGTTGATCGGCATCGTTTCGCGCTGACTGCCCTTTCTTGAACCCACGAACAGCTTTTGCAGGCTGTTCGTGGGATTTTTTTACTGGTTGTTCTGCCCATTTTTACCTTTCAAATGATAGGTTTTATGAGCCAAATTCTTTTGCAGGTAAAGAAAGGCGATTTCATGCTTGACCTTGACTAGGCCACTTCATATATTGACCGCGCTGGAAACCCCACGACAACTCGGTCAAGCGTCCGGCCTCCGCCGGAACGCCGCCATTTCCAGATACCACCTTGAACGCTGCCGAACACACCCCTTTTTCTGGAGGATTCACATGAAGAAAGTTCCGTTTAAAAATGCCCTGTTCCTGGCCCTGGCCATGACCGTGACCACTTCGGTCGCCGCCCCCTTCGTCTACCCCGCCGCCTGGACCGGCGAGCAGAACACCGCCAACAAGCGCGGCGGCGAATTCCGCAACCTGACCATCTCAGATTTTAAGACGATTAATCCGTTCACCAGCGCTGAGTCTCCCAGCCTGCCTACGCAGATGTCTGAGGGCACAGGTCTGTTTACTCAGGACCCTCGCAACGACGAGTTCATTCCAAAAATGGCCGACAGCCCCGCCGTGGTCAGCAACAACAACAAGCGCTTCGTGGTCAAGATTCGCCCAGGTATGAAGTTCAGCGATGGTCAGGCCATTACTGCCGACGACTGGATCACCACCTGGAAAATCCACACCGACGACAAGGTCGGCAGCAACACCTATGACAACTTCTTCCTGAACGACAAGCCCATTGTCATCAAGAAGATTAATGCCATGACGCTGCAATTTGACTTCCCGGTGCAGAGCAGCAAGGCTCTGGTGCTGATGAGCTTCACGCCCTGGCCCGACCATGTGTTCGGCAAGGCGTACAAGGATGGAGGCGCGGAGGCCGTCAAGAAGCTGTGGGGTCTGTCAACCAACCCGAGCGAGATCGTTTCGCCCGGTGCCTGGACCATGGAAAGCTACAGGGCGGGCGAACGCGCCGTGCTGAAGGCCAACAAGTTCTACGGCGAGTGGAACAAGGACAGCAGGGGCAACGCGCTGCCTTACTTGGATAAATATTCCTTCCGTATCGTGGGGGATCTGAACGCTGGGCTGGCCGCTTACCTGGCCGGGCAGACCGATACGTTCGGGCCGCGCAACGCTGACGATCTGGCCCAGATCAAGAAGGCCATTGACGGCGGCACCCTCAAAGCTTACCTGAAGGCCAACGTCAGCCCGAACGCGACCTCTTCATGGATCACGTACAACTGGAACAAGACTGGTGATCCTGCCAAGCAGACGCTGTTCCGCGACGTGCGTTTCCGCCGCGCCATGAGCCACATCGCCAACCGTGACGCCATGGTCAAGCTGGCGCTGGGCGGCCTGGGCAGCGAGACGTATTTCAGCACCTACCCCATTTTCAAAGCGCAGATTGACGCTGGCCTGAAAGCTGGAGCGCCGCAGTACAAGTACGATCTGGCCCAGGCGACCAAGCTGCTGGCCCAGATCGGCTACACCAAGAAGAATGCCCAGGGCTTCCTGACCGGCAAGGACGGCAAGGTACTGGAGTTCAACCTGGCCACCAACTCGGGCAACACCACCCGTGAGCAATTGGGCCGCATCTTTGCCGATGAGGCCAAGAAAGTGGGCGTCAAGGTGAACTTCACGCCCATCGACTTCAACACGCTGGTGGGTCAACTGACCGCCAAGGGCGAGAACCGTCCCTTTGACGCGATCCTGCTGGGCCTGACCGGCGGCGACAACGTGTGGTCCTTCGGACAGAACGTGGTGCCGTGTGGAACCAACCTGCACAGCTATAACAACCCGACCGACGGCAAATGCCTGACCAGTCAGGAACAGTTGATGACCAAGTTGTACTACCAGGGTGATGCCGAGCTGAACACGGCCAAGCGTCTGGCCATCGGCGGCACGCTGATGAAGACCGAGGGCGAACTCCAGCCCATCACTTACCTGGTGGGAACCAACTACCACGTCACGTTCAATGAGCGGGTGGGCGGCGAATACCCGGCGGACCTGATGAATGCGTACTACCTTGCGCGGGACAACGCGCTGACCTTCATCAAGTAATCCAGCCACGTTTTTCCTTCGGGGGGGTGGTCTGCTGTGGGCGGACTGCCCCCCTTCTTGATGACCTGTGGGCGCTGCTACTTCCGGCCCCTCACCAACATTCCCCAGAGCTGAGCGGAGAAAGGCATGTTTCCATTTTTAATCCGGCGCTTTTTTCAGGCCATCCCCACGCTGCTGCTCGCCAGCGTGCTGATCTTCTTCGTGATCTCACTGGCACCCGGCGACTTTCTGACCCCGGCCCGCCTCAACCCCGGCATCAGTGAGCAGCAACTCGCCAACCTCAGCGCGAACTTTGGTCTGGACAGACCCGTCTATGTCCAGTATTTCTACTGGATGAAGAACCTGTTGCAGGGCGATTTCGGCCTGTCTTTCCAGTACACCCAGCCAGTGTTGCCCGTGATCTGGCCCCGCATCGTCAACTCGGTGTATCTGGTGCTGCTCAACCTGGTGTTTTTCTACGCCATCGCCATTCCCATCGGTGTGTACGGCGCGGTGCGGCAGAACAGTCTTGGCGACAAGTCCATCAACGTGGTGCTGTATTTCCTGCTGGGCTTTCCCAGTTTCTTCCTGTTCCTGATCGTGATCTACCTGATCTTGCAAGTCCGCAACGCCACCGGCTGGGATATTCCGCTGGGCGGCATGACCAGCGGCAATTACGATCAGCTCTCGGCGCTGGGCAAGTTCTGGGACGTGCTGAGCCATCTGCTGATTCCGGCGGCGGTGCTGGCGATCACGGACGCGGCGGGCCTGACCCGCGTGATCCGGGGCCTGATGCTGGAAGTGATGCGTTCGGATTACATCCGCACCGCGCGGGCCAAGGGCGTCAGCGAGCGTACCGCCATCTGGAAGCACACCTTCCGCAACGCCATTCTGCCCATCATTGCGGGCATCGGGGGCCTGCTGCCCGCCGCCATCAGCGGGGCAGGGTTCGTGGAGGTGGTGTACGCCTATCCGGGAATCACGCCCATGCTGCTGACCGCCATCACCGCGTCGGACCTGTACCTGATCGCGGGTTTCACGGTCATTTCCACGATCCTGCTGATCATCGGCAACGCCCTTTCCGACATTCTTCTGGCCGTGGTCGACCCACGCATCAAGGTCGGGTGAGGTGAAATGACCGCTGCTGCTCCTACTCCTACCCCGCAAAAGACAGATCGCCGTTCGCTGGGCCAGTCGCAATTTTCCGTGGCCTGGGGCCAGTTCCGCAAAAATCGGCTGGCCCAGACCGGCGGTGTGCTGCTGATCCTGGTCTACGTTCTGGCTATCTTCGCTCCATTCATTGCGCCGGATGGGTTGTCGAGTTACTCCACGTCCAACATCACGCGCTTTCATCCGCCCACGCCCATCGAGTTCCGTGATCCTGCCACGGGCGCGTTCACCCGGCCCTTCGTGTTCAAGTACGGCCAGGAACTGAACATGGACACTTTCGTCAACGAGTACAAGCCCACCGCCGAGCAGTGCCCGATCTACTTCGGGGTACGCGGCGCGGAATACAAGATCCTGGGCCTGATCCCCGGCAACCTGCATCTATTCGGGACTGGACAGGAAAAGCCTGACTGCAACGTTTTCCTGTTTGGCGGTGAGGCGCTGGGGCGTGACCTGTTTACCCGCACGCTGTACGCCTCGCAGATCAGTCTGACCATCGGCGTCGTGGCGGTGCTGCTCAGCACGGTGATCGGGCTGTTCATGGGCGCGCTGGCCGCGTTCTTCGGCGGCTTCGTGGACACCGTGATCATGCGCCTTGTGGAAGTGATCTCGGCTATTCCCTACCTGTTTCTGCTGCTGCTGCTGCGTTCGGTGTTTCCGCAGGACATCAATCCCATCTTCGCGCTGTACGTGATCCTGGGCATTCTGGCGTTCATCGGCTGGGGCGGGCTGGCGCGTGTCACGCGCGGGCAACTGCTCAGCGTGCGCGAGCAGGACTTCGTGTCGGCGGCCCGCGCGCTGGGCGCAAGCGACAACCGCGTGATGTGGCGGCACATGCTGCCCACCATGACCACCTACATCATCGTGACCCTGTCGCTGAGCATTCCCGGCTTCATCCTGCTGGAATCCGGCCTGAGCTTCCTGGGCGTCGGTGCGGTGGAACCCTACGTCAGTTGGGGCAGTCTGCTGGCGCAGGCACAGGAGGGCGGGCTGTCCAGCCTGAACTCGCGGCCCTGGGTGCTGATCCCCGGCTTCTTCATCGTGTTCACGGTGGGCTGCTTCCAGCTTCTGGGCGACGGCCTGCGCGACGCCTTCGACCCGCGCAAGCGGCAGTGAGGACCATGACCCAAACAGCGAGAACTGTGTCTCAGGCATGTATGATGCGAGACGTGCGAACAATGGAGGAAAAATGACCGATCACGCCACCCATAAGGCTGAGGTGCTGCTGGCCGTGAACGGCCTGAAGACCTACTTCAACACCGACGACGGGGTCGTCAAGAGCGTGGACGGCGTGACCTTCCACATCAACAAGGGCGAGACATTGGCCGTGGTGGGCGAATCTGGCTCGGGCAAGAGTGTGACCAGCCTGAGCATCATGCGCCTGATCCCGATGCCGCCGGGCGAGATTGCGGGCGGCGAGATCGTGTTCTCCGGGACCGACGGCAACCCCCGCGACATCGTGAAACTGTCCGAAGCCGAGATGCGCAAGATTCGCGGCAACGACATTGCCATGATCTTTCAGGAACCCATGACCAGCCTGAACCCGGTGTACACCGTGGGCGACCAGATCGCCGAGGCGGTGATGCTGCACCAGGACAAGAACCGCAAGGACGCGATGGGCGCGGCCACCGACATGCTGCGGTTCGTGGGCATCCCCGCCCCCGAAAAGCGCGTCAACGAGTATCCCCATCAGCTCTCCGGCGGGATGCGCCAGCGCGTGATGATCGCGATGGCCCTGAGCTGCAACCCCGCGCTCTTGATTGCCGACGAGCCGACGACGGCGCTGGACGTGACCATCCAGGCGCAGATTCTGGACCTGATGCGCAAGCTGCAAAAAGACATCGGCATGAGCATCCTGTTCATCACCCATAACCTGGGCGTGGTGGCCGAGATGGCGGACCGCGTGGTGGTCATGTACGGCGGACGCGTGGTGGAAGAGGGCGATGTCGTGGAGATCTTCAAAGCGCCGCGTCACCCCTACACCATGGGCCTGCTCAACAGCATCCCGCGCCCCGGAATCGACGCACACGTTCCCGGTACGCCACGCAAACGCCTGGAAGCCATTCCCGGCAACGTGCCCAACCCGCTGAACCTGCCCCCCGGCTGCGCCTTCGAGCCGAGATGCAAGTTTGCCATCCCCGACTGTTCCAAGGCGGTGCCCGCCCTGGAAGACACTGGCGGCGGCCACATGGCCCGCTGTATTCGCTGGCAGGAATTTGCCAAGGCCGATCAGGGGGTGACCGCATGACCGCTCCCGCAGTGGCCCGGACCTCTGCCGCCGATTCGCGCGGCATGACGCAAAAGGGCGAAACGCTGCTGGAAGTCAAGAACCTTGAAAAGTACTTCCCCATTCGTGGCGGGTTGCTCTCGCGCGTGGTGGGCAACGTCAAGGCCGTCAACGACATCAGCTTCACGCTGGCGCGCGGTGAAGTCGTGGGACTGGTGGGCGAGTCGGGTTCCGGCAAGACCACGGCAGGCCGCGCCATCCTGCGCCTGATCGAACCCACCGGCGGCGAGGTGATCTTCAACGGCACTGACGTGACCAAGCTGTCCAAGGGGCAGATGCGCGACTACCGCCGCGAGATGCAGATCATCTTCCAGGATCCCTTTGCGTCGCTGAACCCGCGCATGACGGTCTCGGACATCATCGGCGAGGCCATGCAGATTCACAACCTCAATCCGGGCAAGGGCCGGATTGACCGCATTGCCGAGTTGCTGCAAAAGGTGGGCCTGCGCCCGGAACACATGCGCCGCTACCCGCACGAGTTTTCCGGTGGTCAGCGCCAGCGCATCGGCATTGCCCGCGCCCTGGCGGTGGACCCGCTGTTCATCGTGGCCGATGAACCGGTCTCGGCGCTGGACGTGTCCATTCAGGCGCAGGTGGTCAACCTGCTTCAGGACCTTCAGGAAGAGCTGGGCCTGACCGTGCTGTTCATCGCGCACGATCTGGCGGTGGTGGAGTACATCTGTGACCGGATTATCGTGATGTACCTGGGCCGGATCATGGAGATTGCGCCCAGCCATGAGCTGAACAACAATCCCAAGCACCCCTACACCGAGGCGCTGCTCTCGGCAGCGCCGGTGCCGGACCCCACCATCAAACGGCAGCGCATCATCTTGGAGGGGGACATTCCCAGCCCGATCAACCCGCCTTCGGGTTGCGTGTTCCGCACGCGCTGCCGCTACGCCATCGACGACTGTGCCAACATCGTGCCCGAGCTGCGCGAGGTGGCCCCCCAGCATTACAAGGCCTGTATCCGCGACGACATCCTGTAGGCTCCTGACCACCAACAGTCCGCCTCCCGCGTGGGGCGGACTTTTCTAATTCCTGTCTGACTGGCCCTCTCATATCTCATAAAGTGGCATCGGCAACTATGCGTGTATGAAAACGACACTGCTGCTGGCCGCTGCCCTGGCTCTGGGAACGGCAAATGCCACCAACCTGCGTATCTATCCCTCATTCGCTGAGGTGCGGCAGCCGGTGACCAGTACGGGCAATACGCTGAACGTGTCGCTGCCGCAGCAGGCATGGCAGAACGTGCTGCCCGGCTCGCTGGAACTGGACGGGCTGGCCTTCGGCAGCGCCGTGCAGAAGCTGGAGGCCAACTGGCTGAGTGGGCTGGAAGGCAAGACGGTGTATCTGGTCAAGGCGACGCCAGACGGCGAAAAGACCGAACCTGTGACCCTGGTCCGTGCCAGCGATCTGCTGGTCAAGGATGCGGCAGGGCGGTATTTCAACGTGCGTTACGAGCAACTGCGCTTCGATACACCGCCGCCCACCAATCCCGTCAGCCCCTCGCAGACGCTGACCTACAACCTGCCGAAAGCGGGAAGCGGCACGCTGGTCTACCTGACCCGCAGCGTGGGCTGGTCGCCGCGCTACACGCTCAAGGCCAGCACTGCGGGCGCGCAACTCTCCGCCCTGGCCGACATTCGCAACACCACTGAACTGCCGTACGACGTGAAGGACACCGAACTGTATTCCGGCGACGTGAGTATCCAGGCCAATCCGAACGCCCAGGCCAACTTCGAGGCGGCGGACATGGTGATGCGGGCGGCCCCGGCCCCCATCACCTCGCAGGCCCCCAAGATCAGCGGCGGCTCCGAGTTGCGCGGCCTGTACCGCTACGCGCTGTCCACCCCATTCACGCTGCCCGCCAACAGCGTGGTGACCCTGCCGTTCCTGACGCCCAAGCTGACCAATTTCGAGCGCTACGTGGGTCTCAACACTTACTTCAATGTCGCCACCCAGACGGGTACGCTGGACCGTTCCTACCGCTTCAAGGCCGACGCCCGCCTGCCCGCTGGCCCGATCACCGTGCGCGAGGAGGGCCGTCTGGTGGGCCAGACCCGACTGGACGAAACCCGCGAGGGCGGCACGGTGGAGTTCAGTCTGGGCGATGACCCCGATGTGGAATACACCCGCACGGTGCAGACCGTCAATCAGGCCAAAAACAGTAAGGGTGAGGTGGTCAAGACCACTTACAAGGTCACCTATGCCTTCGAGAGCAGCAAGGACCGTTCCATACGAGCCGAGATCACTGAGCGCGTCGGCGGGCGGGTCATCATCATCGACAGCGCCGCGCCCACCAAGAACGGAGGCATTGCCAGCCTGAAGGTGGACGTTCCCGCCAAGGGCAAGGCCAGCAAGAGTTTCACGGTGGTGGTGGACAACTCGTAAGCTGAGAAAACACAACCTCCGCCAGAGCGCGAATGCTGTGGCGGAGATTCTTCAGTCTGATTCGAGTGTCGGCGTCAGTTGAAGAGAGTCTGCCGCCTGACAGTCCGGGCAGATACCCTGCAACTCCACCCTGGCCCCGGTGATCTGCCAGTCGTGGCCCTGACCCTGAGGTTGCAGGTCAGGAAGACTCAGGAAAACGTCCAGGAGCTTGCTGCAATGGTCACACCGCAGATGCGAATGCGGGGTCAGGTTGGTGTCGTACCGCACCTCGCCGCTGTGGCCGATCACTTCACCGATCAGTCCATGCTCGCTGAACACGCGCAGATTCTGGTACAGCGTGGCGATGGGAATGGGTTCCCCGGCCAGCCGGAAGCGTTCGGCGATCTCCTCCGGCGTGAAGTGCCCGTCGGTGTGAGAGAAGAATTGCAGCAACCGGAGGCGGGGCTGGGTGGTGCGCAGGCCCCGCCGTTCCAGATGCCGCTGGAGTTCAGCGAGGGTCATGGCACACCACGTTCATGACCCCATTCTAGAGTGCAAAATCTCACACCGTTCTTCCACTGCTGACCAGCTTCAGGCCATCTGGGCTTCGCGCTTGCCTTCCGTCTTTTTCTTATCCTCGCGGACGGCTTTGAGGCCCTCGTCCACGCGGCGGCCATAATCGGCGTCGCACTGGGTGAACAGCTCCACCATGCGGGCCTGCACTTCCTCGGTGGCTGCCGAGATGTTCGCCACGAGGTTGTTGATCAGATCGTCGCGTTCCCGGTCATCGTGGGCGCGGTACTGCTCGCCGGCCTGCTTGAAGTCGTTGGTGCGCTCGATGCTGGCGCGTTGCAGGCGGCCCTCAATGTGCGGGCTGTGTTCTGGCAGGTCACGCGGGGCTTCCTTCGGGCCGTTCATGCTGGACGGCTCGTAGTTGACGTGCGGGTTCTGGCCGGGGACGCTGTCCACACGGTAGGTCATCTGGCCGTCACGCTGGTTGGTGGCCACCGACGCGCGCGGCGAGTTGATCGGCAGTTGCAGGTAGTTGGGGCCGACGCGGTAGCGCTGGGTATCTGAGTAAGAGAAGGTGCGGCCCACCAGCATCTTGTCGTCACTAAAGTCCAGCCCGTCCACCAGCACGCCGGTGCCGAAGGCGGCCTGCTCCACCTCCGCGAAGTAGTTCTCGGGGTTGCGGTTCAGGGTCATCATGCCTACCGCCATCATCGGGAACTGGTCTTCAGGCCAGATCTTGGTGTCGTCCAGCGGATCGAAGTCCAGTTCGGGGTGTTCGCCGTCGGTCATCATCTGCACGCGCAGTTCCCACTGGGGAAAGTCGCCGCGCTCGATGGCGTCGTACAGGTCTTCGGTGGCGTGGTTGAAGTTCTTGCCCTGGATCGCTTCGGCTTCCGGCTGGGTCAGGTTCTTGACACCCTGCATGGGTTCCCAGTGGTACTTGATCAGGGTGCCCTCGCCCCTGTCGTTGACCCATTTGTAGGTGTTGACGCCGCTGCCCTGCATCTGGCGGTAGTTTGCAGGAATGCCCCACGGCGAGAACAGGAAGGTCAGCATGTGCATCGACTCGGGCGTGTTGCTCATGAAGTCGAAGATGCGCCCGCCGTCCTGGCGGTTGGTCACGGGATCGGGTCTCAGGGAGTGGATGACATCCGGGAACTTGACTGCGTCGCGGATGAAGAAGACCTTGAGGTTGTTGCCCACCAGATCCCAGTTGCCGTCCTCGGTGTAGAACTTGACCGAGAAGCCGCGCGGGTCACGCAGCGTTTCGGGTGAGTGGCCCGAGTGGATCACGGTGGAGAAGCGCACGAACACGGGGGTTTCCTTGCCCTGGCTCTGGAACAGTTTGGCGCGGGTGTACTGGCTGATGCTCTCGTCGCCCACCTTGCCATACGCCTCGAAACTGCCGTGTGCGCCCGCTCCACGCGCATGCACCACGCGCTCAGGGATGCGCTCGCGGTCAAAGTGGCTGATCTTTTCCAGGAACTGGTAATTCTCCAGCGTGGCCGGGCCACGGGTGCCCACGGTGCGCTGGTTCTGGTTGTTGCTGACGGGATGGCCCTGGCGGGTGGTCAGGGTCTGGCCGCCGTTGTCTTTCTGCTTGCTGTTCTTGGCTTCGATCATGGGGAACACTCCTTGGGGAGGGGTGGCAGTTGGCGGGCTGCCGGAATGGGGAAAAGCCGGGCGTACGCCTGCGCACCCAGTCCCCTTAATCATAATGATTATGAATTAAGATGTCCACCACAAAGGGTGAACACCCCCCTATGAATTGCTTGGACGACTAAACGATGCCGCCCAGGTACTCCACCACGTCCGCCTTGATGGGCATGAAATAGGCGTGCTGGCCGCGCTCGCGGGCGAAGGTCAGCAGTTCGCTCGCAAAACGGCGGTTCCACTCCAGCGTGGGCTGAAACTGCCGGGGGAACACCGCATGGTTGCGCGTGCGCCAGTACCCCTCCGAGCCTTCAGAGGTGACCGAGGTGGCCCCCCACCAGACTTCTGTGCCCTCGGGCAGCAGATCGGCGTAGGCGTCCATCAGACGCAGATCGAAGAATGGTTGGGTGAAAAAGCCGCAGGCCCCGGCTTCCAGCTTGCGCTCCAGGTAATCCTGCTCGCGCGACAGCGACTGGCGGTAGGGGTCCAGGCCCGCGTAGATCTTCAGGTGTGGCAATTCCCGGCGAATGCGGCGGATGGCGGCCTCGGCGTCCACGTTGTAGACCTTCGCGCGCATGTCGCTGGGCGCGTCCCCGGTGATGACGATGACCTCGTCGATGCCGTGTTCTTCCAGATGCTCGGCCATCGGCAACGGCTCACGCGGATTCAGATCAACGGCCCGAATGTGCGGAATGGCCCGGTAACGCGGGCGGGCAAAGCCGCAGCCATGCCATGAGCGCGTGGAAAAGCGCGGAAAGTCGGGAATGTTGATGGTGTCTGCGCCGGGCAGGTGTTCGGCCACTGTTGCCAGCTCGGCCCTTAAACCGGAGCGCGAGCGGGGGACGAGTTCGATGGAGATGCGGGTCACTGGGGGACACCTGCGGCGGCGGGTTCCAGGGTCTGAGGGTTCGGTGGTCCAGGCGATCCGGCAGTGTTTTCCCTGAACTCTTCAGCTTTTTGAGCCTTGGACTGCTCCGCAGGGTCATACGCCAGCAAAGGCCCCAGCCAGCGCTCCGCTTCCTCCACATCCCAGCCCTTGCGCCCGGCGTAATCCTCCACCTGATCGCGCCCGATGCGGCCCACGGCCAGATACCGCGCTTCTGGGTGGGCGAAGTACAGGCCCGACACGGCGGCGGCGGGGGTCATGGCGCAGGACTCGGTGAGTTTCAGCCCAATTTCCCCAGCATTGAGCAGCGAGAAGAGGGTGCGTTTCTCGGTGTGGTCCGGCTGGGACGGATAGCCGGGGGCGGGGCGAATGCCGTCGTAGCGCTCGCGGATCAGATCGGTATTGTCCAGCGTTTCGTCGGGCGCGTAGCCCCAGTGCTTGACGCGCACGTCGCGGTGCAGTTTCTCGGCGAAGGCTTCGGCCAGTCGGTCTGCCAGCGCCTTGATCAGAATGGAGTTGTAGTCGTCGTGATCCGCCTCAAATTCGCGCGCCAGTTCCTCCGCGCCGTGAATGGCGACGGCGAAAGCTCCGATATGATCGCCCCGATACGCGATGAAGTCTGCGAGTGCGCCGTTAGGGGTGGCCTGATCGCGCTGCTGGCGCAGGGTGTGAAGGACGGCGACTTCGGGCAAGGGTTCGCGTCCAGCGGCGATTTCATGGGTCTGGTGGTCCAGCGTATCGCTGTGACTTCCCACTTCCACCACGATGTCGTCGCCGCGCCGCTCGGCGGGCCACAACCCGATCACGCCTCTGGCGGTCAGCAATCCCTCGTCAATCACGCGGCGCAGTAGCGTCTGGGCGTCCTCAAACAGGGTGCGGGCCTGCTCTCCACGCAGCGGATCAGTCAGAATGTTGGGGTAAATGCCCTTCATTTCCCAGGCGATAAAGAATGGCGTCCAGTCTATGTAATCCAGCAGTCCGGTCAGCGGCTGTTCAATGATCTGGCGTCCCGGTTCACGCGGCGCGGGCGGCACGGCGGGGGAGACGCGCGGCGCACGTTCGCGGGCCGTTTCCAGCGGAATCAGCCGCACTTCGCGTTTGCCGTGGCGTTCGCGCAGGGCGTCGTATTCCACCTTGATGCGCGCCTGCACGCCCGCCGGATCGGCCAGGATGTCGGCGGTGGTGGTCACGGCGCGGCTGGCGTCCAGCACATGCACCACCAGTCCGGCGTAGGCCGGATCGATCTTGACCGCCGTGTGCGCCCGGCTGGTGGTGGCCCCGCCGATCAGCAGGGGCAATTTGCCGCCCCGGCGCGTCATCTCGCGGGCCACGCCCACCATCTCGTCCAGGCTGGGGGTAATCAGACCGCTCAGGCCGATCACGTCCGCGCCGATGCGCTCGGCCTCGTCCAGAATCTTCTCGGTGGGAACCATCACGCCCAGATCGGTGACCTGATAGCCGTTGCAGGCCAGCACCACGCCCACGATGTTCTTACCGATGTCATGCACGTCGCCCTTGACGGTCGCCAGCAGCACCTTGCCCTTGCCCCCGGCCTCCTGCTTCTCGGCCTCCATGTACGGCGTCAGGTGGGCCACGGCGCGTTTCATCACGCGGGCGGATTTGACCACCTGCGGCAGGAACATCTTCCCGGCCCCGAACAGATCGCCCACCACGTTCATGCCGTCCATCAGCGGTCCCTCGATGACCATCAGCGGCGAACCCAGCTCGCGGTATGCCTCCTCGGCATCGTCCACCACGAAATCGGTGATGCCGGAGATCAGCGCGTGCTTGAGGCGCTCGGCCACCGGACGCTCGCGCCATTCGCTCTGGGCAGTGGCCTCGCGCTTGACGCCCTTGTAGTTCTCGGCCAGCGCCAGCAGGTTTTCCGTGGCGTCCGGTGTGCGGGCCAGAATCACGTCCTCCACGGCCTCGCGCAGTTCCGGCTCAATGTCCTCGTACACTGCCAGCATCCCCGCATTCACGATGCCCATGTCCAGCCCGGCGCGAATGGCGTGGTACAGGAAGACCGAGTGCATCGCCTCGCGCACATGGTTGTTGCCCCTGAAGGAAAAGGACACGTTGCTGATGCCGCCCGACACCAGCACCCCCGGCAGGTTGGCCTTGATCCAGCGCGTTCCCTCAATAAATTCCAGCGCGTAGCGGTCATGTTCTTCCATGCCCGTCGCCACGGTCAGCACGTTGGGGTCAAAAATGATGTCCTGCGGGGGGAAATCGGCATCTTCGGTCAGCAGCTTGTAGGCGCGGGAGGTGATTTCCTTGCGGCGTTCCAGGTTGTCGGCCTGCCCACGCTCGTCGAAGGCCATGACCACGGCGGCGGCCCCGTATCGCCGTAGCAGCCGCGCCCGCTCCAGAAACGTCTCCTCGCCGTCCTTGAGGGAAATGCTGTTGACCACGCACTTGCCCTGCACCCGTTTGAGGCCCGCCTCCAGAATGTCCCAGCGAGACGAGTCCAGCATCAGCGGCACCCGGCTGATGTCTGGCTCCCCGGCCAGCAGGTTCAGGAATTTGACCATCGCTTCCTCGCCGTCCAGCATCCCCTCGTCAAAGTTGATGTCCACGATCTGCGCGCCGTTCTCCACCTGCTGCCGCGCGATCTTGAGGCCCGTGTCGTAATCCCCGGCCAGAATCGCCTTGTTGAAACGCGGACTGCCCGTGACGTTGGTGCGTTCGCCCACGTTGACGAAATTCAGTTCCGGCGTGACCGTCAGCGCTTCCAGACCGCTCAGACGCAGGAAGGGCGGCAGTTTGGCAGCGGTGCGCGGCGTGATCCTCGCCATCTCGTTGGCAATGGCGCGGATATGCTCGGGGGTGGTGCCGCAGCAGCCGCCCACGATGTTGACCAGCCCTTCGCGGGCAAAGTCGGCCAGCACGGACGCGGTGTGTTCGGGGGTTTCGTCGTACTCGCCAAAGGCGTTGGGGAGGCCAGCATTCGGGTGAACGGAGACCAGCGTTTCGGTATTTGCCGCAATCGCCCGCAGGTGGGGCCGCAACAAATCCGCGCCCAGCGCGCAATTTAACCCCAGGCTGAAGAGATTGGCGTGCGCCGTGCTGATGACGAAGGCTTCCGGCGTCTGTCCGCTCAGTGTGCGCCCCGAAGCGTCGGTGATCGTGCCGGACAGCATCACCGGAAGCGTCTTGCCTGTGCGTGCGAAGGCTTCCTCGCAGGCGAACAGTGCGGCCTTGGCGTTCAACGTGTCAAATACCGTTTCCAGCAGCAGCAAGTCGGCCCCGCCCGCGATCAAGCCCTCGGCGGCGGCGGCGTAGGCTTCCACCAGACTGTCAAAGGTGACGTTGCGGAATTCTGGCCTTTCCACGTCCGGGGATAAGGTGGCGGTGCGGTTCGTCGGCCCGATGGCCCCGGCCACCCAGCGCGGTTTGCCGTCCTGGGCCTCAAATTCGTCGGCCACCTCGCGGGCCAGCCGTGCGCCCTGCTCGTTCATGGCGCGGGCCAGGGCCTCGGTGCCGTAATCCGCCTGGGAAATGGTGGTGCTGTTGAAGGTGTTGGTGCTGGCAATGTCCGCACCCGCCGCAAAATACTCGCGGTGAACGCCCTGGATCACGTCGGGGCGGGTGAGTTGCAGCAGGTCAAAATTGCCCCGGTACATCCGCAGGGGGTCTGCGCCCTCAAAGCGGAAATCGGCCTCATTCAGATTGGCCCGCTGAAGCATGGTGCCCCATGCGCCGTCCAGCACCAAGATTCGTTCACGCGCCGCAGCGCGAATGTCCCTGTTCATGGTTCACCTCTGGGTGTGTAATCAAAACACAGTGTTGATAAAAAAACAGACCGCGTGTGCGGCCTGAGAGTCTTGATGCGCCCAAATTCAACACATAGCGCCCGATTCCGGCCATCGCGTCCTGCCCGCGCCATCGTCGGCGCACCCCAGCAGGAGGCTTTTCTGTCAGGCACCATTGCCGTTATGGGGGCGGGTTGCCGCGTCGTCGGTGGGCAGAAAAAACCCTCGAACGCTCTGGATGACCGCGCTTTGAAGGCGCGATAGGGGAGGATAGCGCGGCGTGGGGGGGACAAAAGGGGGGTGGGGTGGACAGGTTGATGGATCAATACCAAGAGCCAATAACCTAGGCAAAATTGGCGTTTGTCTCGTAAGAGTTCTGAGATATAAGTCTTTATAACCTGACCCATCCTGAGAGGGGCAGAACTGGTCGAAACCATGTATATCATGGCGCTGTTTTCCGGTCGGAAAGGGGGAATAATATGAAATCACGCCTTACATTCCTATCTGTGAGCTGTTTATTGATTTTTGGCATGGCCTCCGCGAAAACGACCAACCTCACCGGGACTACGATTTGCGTGAATAATGAACTGACCTTACGCGGCAGAGTTTTGAAAATTCTCGGATTGCTGCCTCAGCCTTTGTAATTCCTCGTATGAAGTTTTAAGAGCGGCGATATACATCTTTGTTCGCATCGCAAAGTGATTTTCCTTGCGGATGATTTTCAATTTTTCCAGCTTGATATGTCCGTAGAATGAACAGAGAATGTGTTTGATCTGACATGCAGGTGTACTGGCAGGCGACTTCCCAAGAGAGGCATTTTGCTTGAGTGATTTGTGAAATTCTTCTACGGGCCATCGTTTCTGATAGATCGCAAGGGTTTCATTTGCGGTCAGACTGCT
>NZ_JNIV01000050.1 GCF_000701405.1 Deinococcus marmoris DSM 12784 | reverse complement strand
AGTGCCAGGCCGCCGGGGAAAACCCAGGCAAACTCCGGGCCGGAATTTGGCCTTGCGGTGTCAGAAGCACCGAGATGCGGTGCTTCTGTTTCTCGAACGGGACGACGTTCCCTTCGACAACAACCAGGCGGAACGGGATATTCGGATGTTCTGTATCAAGCGCAAAGTGTCAGGTGGGTTTCGGTCTCTGACTGGTGGAGCGGCGTTCTGCCGGATTCGCAGCTATATCTCCACACTTCGCAAGCAGGGCATACATGTCTGGCAGGGCCTCGTGAGTGTATTTCGCGGTGACATCCTCATGCCCGACTTCTCGCGCTGAGTAGTTACAAATTTTTCACCTATTTTTGTGTAAAAATCCGAATCTTTGTATGCATTCCGACAATCAAATCTAGTCATGTCGCTCATGACCCGGAGGCAGCGTCAGCGGCGTGGCTGGGAAATTGACGACTTCTGGACCCTGCCCGATTCCCTGATTTTTATGAAGCATCCCCGACGGCCCACCTTCCAGATCCAGATAAATACGGACCTCCAGTGGTCATTAGGTTTACAAATGAAAAGATTTGCGCGATATTTCTTGACATTTATCAGGAATATGGGCAGAATGGCCCCACGAGAGGCCCCCATGACCCAGCAAATGACCCCACCCACCCCGTCCCCTGTTCCCCCGATTTCGGCCCGCTCCTGGGCGATCATCGATTCCACCCTGCGGGAGGGCGAGCAGTTCGCGCGCGGCAACTTCAAAAGTGACGACAAGATAGAAGTGGCCCGCGCGCTGGACGCCTTCGGGGCCGAGTACATCGAACTGACCACGCCGATGGTCAGCGCCCAGACCGCCAGCGATATTCGCAAACTGGCGGACCTGAACCTGAACGCCAAACTGCTGACGCATGTGCGCTGCCACATGGAAGACGTGCAGCGGGCCGTGGACACGGGGGTGGACGGCCTGGACCTGCTGTTCGGCACCTCCAGCTTTCTGCGCGAATTCAGCCACGGCAAGAGCATCGGGCAGATCATCGAATCGGCGCAGAAGGTCATCGGCTGGATCAAGACCAACCACCCGAATCTGGAACTGCGTTTCTCTGCCGAGGACACCTTCCGCAGCGAGGAAGCCGATTTGATGGCTGTGTATAAGGCCGTCTCCGATCTGGGCGTTCACCGCGTCGGGCTGGCGGATACGGTGGGCGTGGCGACGCCCCGGCAGGTTTACGCGCTGGTGCGGGAAGTGCGGAACGTGATCCACGAGGGCTGCGGCATCGAGTTCCACGGCCACAACGACACCGGCTGCGCGGTCAGCAACGCCTACGAGGCCGTCGAGGCCGGGGCCACCCACATCGACACCACGATTCTGGGCATTGGCGAGCGCAACGGCATCACGCCGCTGGGCGGCTTTCTGGCACGCATGTTCACCTTCGATCCGCAGGGGCTGGTGGACAAGTACAACCTGGAAATGCTGCCCGAACTGGACAACATGATCGCCCGCATGGTGGGCCTGCCGATTCCCTGGAACAACTACCTGACCGGGGAATTCGCCTACAACCACAAGGCCGGGATGCATCTCAAGGCCATCTACCTGAACCCCGGTGCCTACGAGGCCATTCCCCCCGGAGCCTTCGGCGTGGGCCGCCGCATTCAGGCCGCCAGCAAGGTGACGGGCAAGCACGCCATTGCCTACAAGGCCCGCGAACTGGGCCTGCACTACGGCGAGGACGCCCTGCGCCGCGTCACCGATCACATCAAGGCGCTGGCTGAGACCGACGATCTGGACGACGCGCATCTGGAGGCGTTGCTGCGCGAGTGGGTCAGTGCCTGAGGGGCGGCAGAATGAAGCGGTGAACATTTCCATTTACCGGGTTCTTTCTGAGGCGGGAGAGGGGGGCAAACTTGTTGCCGTCTTCCCTGATGCGAACGGCGATTTGCAGGTTAGAGCGGCAGAGGCCGGCGCACCCCTGAGCGTGTTCGTGCAGTCGGCCAGCCTGTCTGAGGTGGCGTTGCGGGTCTTTACGCCAAGCAAGGAGAAGGGCAGTTCAGACAGCGCGGCAATTGCGGCACTGGCGCACTTGCGGATAAACCTGCTCGACGTGGCCGAGGTTCAGATGGGCGGCGAAACGTTGCCTGCCCAACTGTGCGGCGGCGAATGGCTGCTGCGTCAGGGTGTGCCAGAGGTCAGAGAAGTTGAGCTGGACCTCTCCCCCATTGGCCTGGACGCCAGGAAGGTCTGGATTTCCAGTCTGGGACGGCCCAATCTGGTGGTGGAGGTTTCCAATCTGGCTGCACTGGACGCCTTCTCGCCGGACGCGGAGGCGATTTCAGCCGTCAACCGAAGCACAGACACGACGGGTCTGGTTCTCCTGACAGCGGGTGGGCCGGGCCGCGCCGATCTAAGTTTCCGGGCTTTTGGACCGCTCAAGGGCTTTCTGGAGGACGCCGCCAGCAGCAACATGCTGGCCTGCGCGGTGGGCGTGCTGGGCGCATCGGGCCAATTGCCCACCGACACCAACCTGCTGCGTGCGGCCCAGCGGATGCCGGGGCAACCCGCACGGCTGAGCGTGCAATTCGGGGAAGTCGGGACCGGGGTGGAAGTCTGGGTGGGTGGGGCAGCCACACCTCTGACCTGAGCAGCCCAGTGTCACGTTACACCGCACGCCGAACCCCTAGACTGCGGGGATGCAGCTCCTTCTCGACCTTCACCCCGACGCTTATCCCTTAGAAGGCTTCCGGCGCACACAACTGCTGGAATGGGTCTATGTGCAGGGGGCGGGAACCTTTGACGGCATGAGCAACCTGCCCGCCGAGCTGCGGGCCGAGCTGACCGGGCAGTACCACCTCAACCCCTTCCGCGAGATCGAGACGGTTCGCAGCGCCGACGGCAGCGTCAAATATCTGTTTACCCTGCAAGACGGGCGGCAGATGGAAGCGGTGTATATGCCGTACCTAGACCGCAAGACGGTCTGCGTGTCCACGATGGTGGGCTGCCCGGCCAAATGTTCGTTCTGCGCCACCGGGGCAATGGGTTTCGGGCGCAACCTGACCCCCGGCGAGATCGTGGGGCAGGTGCTGGCGGTGGCCGGGGGCGAGGGCCTGGCCCCGCGCGAACTGCGAAATCTGGTGTTCATGGGCATGGGCGAGGCGATGCTCAACTATGACCATACGATGGCAGCGGCGCGCATTCTGCTGCACCCACAGGCGCTGGGCATGAGCAAGCGCCGCATCACGCTGTCCACCGTGGGCATCGCAAAGGGCATCACCCGGCTGGCCGCCGAGGACGATCTGGGCCTCAAGCTGGCGATCAGCCTGCACGCGCCCGACGAGGAAACCCGCCAGCGCATCATTCCCACCGGGGCGGCCAATTCCATTGCCGAGATCATGGCGGCGGCGCGCGAGTATCAGGGCGTGACCGGGCGGCGTATCACCTTCGAGTACACCATGCTGCGCGGGGTGAACGACGCGGTGTGGCAGGCCGAACTGCTGGCCGATCTGCTGCGCGGGCTGGTCAGCCACGTCAACCTGATTCCCATGAATCCCTGGGACGGCAGCGGTTTCCAGAGTACCTCCGAGGCCGATATTCAGAACTTCTATGACACGCTGGAAGCGCGCGGCGTGGATGTCAGCGTGCGCCGTTCGCGCGGCAAGGATGCCGGGGCGGCCTGCGGGCAACTGGCCCTCAAGCGGCCCGGCGCGGTGGGCGGTTATTCGGCGGCTGGCCTGGGCGCGGCGCTGTAGACCAGCAATGTCGTGGACCACTGGGCACAGGCCCGCCGGGTCCCCCCAACGCCGTAAGAGTTATGGAAAAAGCCGGGTGCTACGCTGAGGGTGTTTTAACGACCTCAGGAGGCTCCCAGGTGAAGCAAAAATTACGTTTCAGCCGTTCCAGACGCGCTGCATTGACGGGCCTGCTGCCCGGCCTGCTGCTGGGTTTTGCGGGCAGCAGTTCGGCCCAGACCATGATCGAGACCGTCACATCCGTCGGCATCCAGAACACCTTGAATTCGGCCACCACCATCCCCAAACTGCCGACGCTGCCCACGGCGGGCCAAAACACGGCAGCACAGAACACGGCGGCACAGGCCGCGCCCGCCCCAGCCGCCCCATCTGCGGCGGCCCCCACTCCCGTCACCCCGCTGACCCCAGCACAGCAGGCAAGTCTGGAAAAAGCCCAGGCTGCCTACGACGCCAAGAACTACGCCCAGGCTCGCAGCGGCTTTGAAGCGCTGGTGGCGCAGAACTACGGCAACCCGGAAGCCCACTTCGGGCTGGCGCTGTCCCTGCTGGCGCTGGGCAACGACAGGGGCGCGGCCTTTGAACTGCGGCAGTTCGTGACGCTGGCCCCGGACCGTTACGAGGGGCCGTACAACCTGGGCGTGATTGCGGGCCGGGGCGGGGACAACGCTGGGGCGCTGCAACTGTACGGACAGGCCGCCACATTGATGGCGGGCAAAGCTTCGGCCCCCGCCCAGCGGCAGGTGCTGGAGGCGCTGGCCACCGAGCAGACCCGCATGGCCGACTTCACGGCCCTGAGCGCCACCCTGACCCAAATCACGGCGCTGGCCCCGGATGATCTGGACGCCGCCTACCGGCTGGCCCAGGCCCGCACGCTGGCCGGGCAGGGGGCCGAGGCATTGCCGGGCCTGTACGCGCTGCTTCAAGCCGACGGCACCCGCATGGACGCCGCCCTGCTGCTGGCCGACATCTACATGGGCCAGGGACTGCCGGACCGCGCCGTGCGCGAGCTGGACGCCGCCGTGAAACGCGTGAAGAAGGCCAGCGAGCGTTCGGCGCTGCTGCTGCGCAAGGCCGATATCCTGGCCGCCGGGAACGATACCCGTGGGGCGCTGCTGGCAGCGAGTGCGGCAGCCAAAGCCGACAGGTACAACGCCAGGGCCTTTGCGCGCGAGGGCGAGTTGCGGGCACTCCGCAACGACCGGCCCGGCGCACAGGCGGCTTACCTGAACGCCGTGCGGCTGGCCCCCGACAACGCCGTGTACCGCACCGCCCTGGCCGGGGTGCGCCTGACCCTGGGCCGCTTCGACGAGGCCGCCGCCGACACCGCCGCCGCACTGAAGCTGAAGCCCGACGCGGCCACCTCGGCGCGGGCGCTGTACGTGCGTGGCATCGCCGCCTACCGCCAGAACCGCCTGCTGGACGCAGTGATCGCCCTCAAGGAAAGCCACAAGCGCCGCCCCGACGCCGACACGGCATTGTGGCTGGGCCTGAGCTATTACGCCCAGCAGAATTACCCGGCGGCGGCGGGCGCACTGGCCGACAGCGTGCGCCTCAGCCCCACGCCCACCGCCCGCATGAATCTGGCCTCCGCCCTGCTGGCCAGCGCCCGCTACCCCGAGGCCGAGGCCGTGCTGCGCGGTCTGGTCACCGAGGACCCCAAGGCCGCCGACGCTTGGTACATGCTGGGACTGGCGCAAAGGTCACAGCGCCAGGACGATCAGGCCAGGGTGTCGCTGAAGACGGCGGCCAACCTGGGCAACAGCAAGGCCAAAGACGCCCTGAAGTAAAGAAGAGGACGAGTGGCGGCGGGAGGGGGATATCTGACCCTTCCCGCCGCCGTTTGCCGTCCTGCGCCGCAGCCCCTAGTCCCCGTCCAACAAGAGTTTCCAATCAAAAAGATGTGCTATGTGGGACGTTCATTTCAGCGTCAAAACAGAGAAAAGCACGGTCAGCACAGCAAGTATCATTTTGACCGTGCTGGAGACGGAGCGCGGTCAGGATGGCGAAGAGGGGAATGGCAGGGGTGAAGGGGAATGCAGCGCAGCAGCATGGAAATCACAACCGATTCCAGTTGAAAGACGCTAAGAGCGAGCTGTTCGGAGTCATCTATTTTAAACGTGCTGACCGCAGTTTTTCCGTCTTGACCCTGCTCTTTTGCCCACCCAGACGCTCTGCCCAATTTTCTGGAAACTCTTGCTCGTCCAGACCGGAGGAGGCGTGCATGAGTCTGCCGGATGCCCTGCCCACACGCTTTTTCTGTAAGCTGAGGCATGGCATCCACAACGTGGCCGCCGCTGTTCGGGGCAGCCGATCACGGCCACCGGGCTGCGCGCGCGATGACGCGTGGAATTACCGATAGTCAAGGGGGTTGTATGCAGGCAAACATGACGAAACAGGGTCTCCCACGGGGGAATGAAGGCATCACACCGCAGCATTCTCGGCGCAGGGCAACGGCCACGGCTGGACTGAACACGGCTGGGACACCACGATGAGCAAACCCAACTCCACCCGCCGCTGGCCCGACATTCTGATCGGTGTGCTGGTGCTGCTGCTGGTGGCCGGATTCGCCGCGCTGCTGCTGGGACAGCGCAGAACCGTTGCCACCACCACGCCCACCGCCACGGCATCGGCCACTTCCGGCATTCCCGCCGCGCCGGGCACCGCAGAAGACACCGCTGCCACCCCGACCACAGAAACCACTGGCATCACGCCTCCTGTGGCAGAGACCCCGCCAGCCGACACGGGCAGCGCGGCCACCGCACCTGCCGACGCCACACCTGCCGACGCTACGCCGACTGAGACCGCGCCTGCTGACAACGCACAGGCTGCCCCATCTGCCAACGCCAGCACCGAGGCCCCGATCATTCCTGCCGCCCCCACCGATGCTGCGGCCACCACGCCGGATGCGGCAGCCAGCACGGACACCCCGCCCGCCGCCACAACGACGGCTGAGACCCCCACACCTCAGCCGGAAACCCCCCAGGCCCAGATCACCGAAACGCCCACGCCTGCCGAGACGCCTGCCGCCACCACCGTCACGCCCCGCAGCGGCGGAGCCGTGACCACCAGCGAGACCCGCACGCCGCTGCGCAGCGACTACCGCATCAGCCTGGGCAGCTTCGGCAGCGTGGGCACGGCCCAGAGCCGCACCGCGCCTGTCAGCACGCTGGGATACACGGTCTACCCCATCGACCTGGGCAGTCAGGTGGTGGCGCAGGTCGGCCCCTTCGCCGACGAGGCCAGCGCCCGTCAGGCCCTGGGCGACATTCAGCGGGCCTATCCCGGCGCGCTGCTGTACCCGCCCCGCGCACGGCCCAGCGCCGCGCCCAGCACGTCTGACAACAGCCCTGAGAGCAGCGCGACTGGCGGTGCAAGTGGTAGCGCCCCCGCCGTACCACCCGCGACTCCAGACAGTACGCCTGAAACGGCACCCACATCCGCCGCAAACAGCCCGATCTATCTGCAAGTGGGCGCTTTTGACCGGGTGGAAAGCGCGCAGAAGATGGTTCAGCAACTTCGTGACCTGGGCTATGTGCCCACCGTCAATGCTCCCGAGGGCCGCAAGGTCACCGTGGCCGTCGGCCCCTACACCGGCGACGCGCTGACCCGCACGGAGCAGCGGCTGGACGACAACAATCTGGACCACTTCCGGGTGCGCTGATGGCCGAGGTCCCCACCGCCGCCATCAGCCGTCTGGTGACCTACCTGCGGATTCTGGAAGATCTGGAGATGCGCGACATCAGCCGCACCAGCAGCACCGATCTGGCCGAACGCGCCGGGGTGAGTGCCTTTCAGGTCCGCAAGGATCTGGCCTACTTCGGACGCTTCGGCACGCGCGGCATGGGCTACACCGTGCCGATCCTCAAGCGCGAGCTGATGCGGGTGCTGGGCCTCAACCAGACCTGGAACGTGGTCATCGTGGGCGTGGGGCGGCTGGGGCAGGCCATCGCCAACTATCCGGGGGCCAGCGACTATCAGTTTCAGTACGTGGGTCTGTTCGATGTCAGTCCCGAACTGGTGGGGCGACAGGTGCGGGACCTGACCGTGCGCCATATCGGGGAACTGCGCGATTTCGTGCGGGAGAACAAGGTGGACATGGGCTTTCTGGCCGTGCCGCCCGAACGTGCCCAGGACGCCGCGCAGGCCATGGTGACCGCTGGGGTGCGCGGCATCCTGAATTTTGCCCCGGTGGTGATCGGGCCGCGTCCTCCAGAAGGCCGGGTTGACGGAAACGCTGCGCAAGAAATTGGTGATGATTGGCGTGGTGTAATCGTCGAGAACGTCGATTTCCTGGCCGGGATGAAACGCCTGGCCTTCTACACCCTCAACCCCCACCTGAAAGATTCACCCGTCCCGGAGGACAATGCATGAAGAAATACGCTCTACTGCTGCTGGCTGGCCTGACCCTGAGTGCTTGCGGCAGCGCCCCTGGACAGGTTTCCGGCAGCAGGGTTTCTGCCGGGGTTTCGGTGGACGACTCTGGATCTGTCGAGAACGCCACCAAAGCGGTAACCCCCGCCACAAAAGAAGCACCTGAAAAAGTGACGTGGACGGTCACCCCTGGCAAGGGCGTAACGTTCACTTTCATGACCCGTCCCGGATCGGACGCTGTGTATCTGACTGGTTACCGGGTACTGAGCAGCAAACTGACGACAAGAAACGGTACGACCGAAAGCAAGAGCGGTGACATCAACAAGATGGACCTCTACCTGACCTCGGGCTACGATTGCCCCACACGTACCGCCCTCAATTCATGCCCTTTCAGTGCTGTTGATACTGTGCAGGCCAACGGGCTTCCGGCCAAATCCAGCATCTATCTCGAAGGTGGGCTGGGAGATCTGGTAGTGGCCACCAATTCTGGAGTTGCATTGGTCACTGCCATCGAGTTCTATGGTCAGAGCAGCAACGGACAGGCCGTGACTGTGAGAGCCGACAGCATCGTCAGTGGGGGCAATAAGCAGGGCGACGACTGAAACCTACCAATCTATAAAGAAAGGAGGTGGAGGCCATAATCAGCCTCCACCTCCCCTTTTCATGACTGTGTTCAGAACTTGATCGTGTACTCCGCGAAGCCGTCCTCGCGCGTCTTGAGTAGCGTGGCTCCCGCCGGGGCGAACTTCTGGGCATTGGGGCTGCTGACGTACAGCAGCGTCGCGCCGGGGATGGGCGTCAGTTTCCAGTTGCCGTCGGCGGCAGGGTTAACGGTTTTCTGCTCGGTGAAGTAAGCGATCAAGGCCTGCCGCGTCTCATCAGGCGATTCCAGGACGATGTTCTTGCCGTCCAGACCAGGGAATTTGCCGCCGCCACTGGCACGGTAGTTGTTGGTGGCCACGACGAATTTCTGCGCGGGGTCAATCGGTTTGCCGCCGTACATCAGGTTCTTGATGCGGCGGGCGTCGGGGTTGGCCAGCTTGGCGTCCTTGTCGTAGCGGCTGGGCTGCGACACATCGATCTCGTAAGTCACGCCGTCGATCACGTCGAAGTTGTAGGTGGGGAAGGTTTCGTCTACCAGCGCCTGCGGTTCGGTCTTCTTGGGATCGATCTGATTGAACTGCCCCGCGCTGCGTTCCAGCCATTCCTGAAGCTGCGCGCCCGTGACCTCTACCGCCTGCACGGTGTTGGGGTAGACGTACAGGTCGGCGACGTTCTTGATCGCCAGCGTTCCGGCGGGGATATCGGTGTAGTAACTGGCCCCGCTGCGCCCACCGGCCTTGAACGGGGCGGCGGCGCTCAGCACCGGCAGATCCTTGTACTGGGTGCTGGCAAGTGCGGCCTTGACGTAGGCGATCTGGGCACTCGCCACCAGTTGCACGCTGGGATCGTCCTGCACCAGCGCCCAGTAGGAGTTGATGGGCGTGGCCAGATCGGCCACCTTGCCGCGCACGTAGGCCAGCGTGCCCTCGTGGGCCGCCTTGACCGCCTCGGCAATGGCGGGGTCCGGCGTGACCAGGTTCTTCTTGGCCGCCTTGTCCCAGATGGGGCGCACGGCAGCCGTGCCTGCCATGATCTTCCAGTTGTTGCCCTGACGCTCCAGGGTCAGGTCCACGATGCCCAGGTCGCTGCCCCAGAATCCGGCCATGACGACGGGCTTACCGTTGATGGTGCCGTTGGTGATGTCCGCGCCGGGAATATCCTTGTAGACCGGCCCCGGAAAGACCTGGTGGCTGTGGCCGCTGAGAACCACGTCGATGCCGCCAATCTTGGTCAACTCGGTGGCGACATTCTCCTGTCCCGGCTGGTAGTCGGCGGCAATGCCGCTGTGGGCCACGGCCACGATAATGTCCGCGCCGCGCGCTTTCATCTCGGGCACGAATTTGCGGGCGGTTTCCACGATGTCGCGGGTGGTGACCTTACCTTCCAGGCTGGCCTTGTCCCAGTCCACGATCTGCGGCGGCAGCAGCCCCAGCATCCCCACATTTAGGTAGTACGGACGCCCGTAGGTATCGCGCACCAGCTTGCGCTGAATGACGTAGGGCGTGAAGGCGTTCTTGTCGTTGGCGGGGTTGCCGTCGCCGTCTTCCAGATACGTGTTGGCGCTGACGATGGGCATGGGCGCGGCGGCCACCACCTGCCGGATAAACGGCAAGCCATAGTTGAATTCGTGGTTGCCCAGATTGGCGGCGTCGTAACCCAGCAGGCCCATCGCGGCGTGCATGGGGTGAACCTGTCCGGCGGCCAGCGGCTTGACCCTGGCCACGTAATCGCCCAGCGGCGTGCCCTGGATCAGATCGCCATTGTCGTAGAGCAGCGTGTTGGGCTTCTCGTCACGGGCCTGCTTGATCAGGGTGGCGGTGTACTCGAAGCCGAACTCGCCGGTGGGCTTGTCCTGGTAGTAGTCATAGCCCAGCGCGTTGGTGTGCAGGTCGGTGGTTTCCAGAATACGCAGGTTGACCGTCTGCGCGCCCGCCGCGCCCAGGCTGCCCAGCAGCAGCGCCGCCATTAAAGCCGAAGAATTGTGTTTATTCACGCTGTCCAGGATACGCCTCCCGGTCAGGGGCGTGTCTGTGACCCTGGGCGCGTGGCGACACAGGGAGCGCTCAGGACGCCCTTGCCAGCTCCTTCCTCATGCCAGATGGTCCGGCCCCAGGTCCCGCGCGGCGTGTGCGCCCAGCAGGCCCAGGGTCAGATCGAACTCGGCCACCACGTTGCGGATGACCTCGGCCACGCCTGCCTCTCCGGCCAGCGCCAGTCCGTAGGCGTAGGGGCGGCCCAGCAGCACCGCCCGCGCGCCCAGCGCCAGTGCCTTCGCCACATCCGCGCCCGTGCGGACACCGCTGTCGAGCAGCACGGGCAAATCGCCTGCCGCCTCCACCACACGCGGGAGCATCGTCAGGCTGCCCACCTCACCGTCGATCTGGCGTCCGCCGTGGTTGCTGACGATCAGGCCGTCCATACCGCGCCGCACGGCCTCGCGGGCGTCGTCTGGATGAAGAATGCCCTTGAGGACAATGGGCAGATCAGTCCAGCCCCGCAGCCGCGCGAGGTCATCCCATTGCAGATCGGGGCGGGTGTAGCTGGCGGTGAAGTGGGCCGCCGCCGTCCGCATCTGCGCCAGCGAAAGGCCGAACTTGCGTCCGTGCGCGGCGAGGCTGGCCGCCGTTTTCAGCAGCGCGGGCGAGGGCCGGGGCGTGGCAGCAGGCACGCTGACGGTAGGCAGCCGCGCGCGGAACACCTCGTCGGTCAGGTACTGCGCCAGCCCCTGCCCGCGCAGAAACGGCAGATTGCCCAGGTCCAGATCGCGGGGCCGCCAGCCCAGCAGCGTGGTGTCCAGGGTCAGCACGATGGCCTGCGCGCCGCACGCCTCGGCCCGGCGGACAAAGGATCGCGCGACTTCCTCGTCGGTGCCCCAGTACAACTGGAACCAGCGCGGTGAGTCGCCCATAACTCCAGCCACATCTTCCATCGGCTCGGACGCCTGCGAGGAAAAGATGAACGGCACGCCCAACGCGGCGGCGGCGCGGCCCACCGCTACATCGGCCTGCGGGTGTGCCAGTTCCAGCACGCCCAGCGGGGCCAGCAGCACGGGCGCGGGGTAGGTGTGCCCGAACAGGTCCACGCTCAGATCCCGCGACGCCGAACCGCACAGGCGGCGGGGCAGCAGCTTCACGCCCGCGAAGGCGTCCAGGTTGGCCTGCATGGTGCGCTCCATCCCCGCACCCCCTGCCAGATACGCGAAGGCCGGGGCGTCCAGCTTGCGCCGCGCGGCCTTTCGCAGCCGTTCGGGGTCTACCGGGAC
This sequence comes from Deinococcus marmoris DSM 12784, assembly GCF_000701405.1. Classification (GTDB taxonomy): domain Bacteria; phylum Deinococcota; class Deinococci; order Deinococcales; family Deinococcaceae; genus Deinococcus; species Deinococcus marmoris. The sequence goes on along the minus strand of NZ_JNIV01000050.1, from coordinate 21,682 downwards.
CAGCGGACGGGTGCCGCCCAGGCCATCCACGAAAATCTGCGTCTGACGGGTGCGGCCAGGACCGGGGGACTTGGGTTGTGACATGCGAGGAGTCTAGAGGGTGGGGCCGTGGATCGATCTGCCAGACGGTTAAACAGTCCTCACAGACTCGCCGCCACCCGCGCGAACAGCGCTGGCACGGGCGGCACAGCCCCGCCGTCCATCCAGCCGAAGCGGCGGTCCTTGACACGTCCGCCTGCGCCCACGCCCATACCGCCGGGAAATTCAGAGGTCAGGTCAAGGGGTCCGGTGATTTCCACCGCGCCGGGCAGCACGGCCAGAGCGCGGTCTACCTGCCGCCCATGCCCAAAGTGAATCAGGTGAACCTGTCCGTCCATTTCCCAGGCAAAGCGGGCGGCCAGATCGGGCAGCCCAGCCAGTGAGCCGGGGGCCGAGACATGGCGGGCACTCAGGCCAGGGCGCAGGCGCAGCGTGATTTCCAGCGCCTCGCCCAGCGCACCGAAGCTGCCCACAAAGGGGCGGGTCAGGTCATAGCCCTGCACGTTCTTGACGGTTCGCCCGCCCGCCCGCACCACACGGCCAGATGGCGCACGGAAGGTCACGCCCAGCACCTCCGCGCCGAAGAAGAATGTCTGCCCAAAGCCGCCGCGCGAGACGAGGCCGCCCACGCCGCCTGGCAGTTCCACTGGAGGGAATGGCGGATAGAGGCCAGGGGGCAGCGCCGCGTAAACCTCAAGCAATCCAACCCCACCGGAGACGGTCAGGGTCTGATCGCCAGGAGAGATGTCAAGCATCGGTTTCGTCCGGCAGAATCTTGCCTGGATTCAGCGCGCCAGCAGGGTCCAGCGCACGTTTAACATTCCACAGGGCGGTCATGGTCTCGGCATCCACCGCATCCCGCATGAAGGCGCGTTTCATGGTGCCGATGCCATGTTCGCCGCTCAGGACGCCACCGTGCCGCAGGGCCACCAGGGCGATCTCGTGGGCCAGCGCATGAACGGCTTCCTCCGATTCCTTGCGGGGATCAAAGAGGATATTCGGGTGCAGGTTGCCGTCTCCGATGTGACCGAACTGCACCAGTTTGAAGCCACTGGCATCGCCCAGCGCACGAATCTGGCGCACCACCTCGGGCAACACGCTGCGCGGGACCACGATGTCCTCGTTCATGCGCTGAGGGCGAATGCGGCCCAGCGCGGGCGAAACGCTGCGGCGGGCCTGCCACAGTGCGGCGGCCTCGGCCTCGTCGGCGGCGCGGCGGACCTGCCCACCAGCTTCCAGACAGGCCGCTTCCACCAATGCACGTTCCTCTTCCACGGTGTCCAGATCGTCGCCGTCGGTATCCACCAACAGCACCGCCCCGGCGTCACGCGGCAGGCCCAGATGCAGGTAATCCTCCACGGCATTCGTACACGCCCCATCCATGAATTCCAGCTTTCCTGGCACGGCCCCAGCGGCAATCGCGGCACTCACGGCCTCGGCAGCCTGCCCCACCTCGGCAAAGTGGGCCATCAGCGTGCGGGTGAACTTCGGCGGGGGCGTCAGGCGCAATGTGGCGGAGGTGATCAATCCCAGCGTGCCCTCCGAGCCGATCAGCAGGCCCGCCAGATCGTAGGCGTCCCGCTTAAGAGTATGGAGTTCGCCCTCTGCGTCCACGAAGTCCAGCGCAGTCACGTAATCGCCGGTTACGCCATATTTGAAGCACAGCGGGCCGCCCGCGTTCTCGCCCAAGTTGCCGCCAATCGTGCTGGTGCGGAAACTGGCCGGGTCCGGCGGGTAGATCAACCCGTGAGGTCTGGCCGCATCGGTCACAGCCAATGTGATCACGCCGGGCTGGGCGACGGCCTCGCGCCGTTCGGGGAAAATCTCCAGCTTCGTCATGCGCGTGAACGAGATCACCACGGCGGGCTGCATGGGGGCTGCGCCGCCGCTGAGGCCACTGGCCGCCCCGCGTCCGACGATGCTCACGCACGCACGCCGCGCTGCCTTGACCGTGGCGATGACATCTTCGGTGCTTTCTGGCAAGACCACCGCCAAAGGTGTAACCCCGAATTGAATCGCGTCAAAACGGTAACTCAGTCGCTCAGCAAGACTGGAAAGGACTTTCTTTGGCCCCAGCAGGCGGGTGAGTTCGGCGGCCAGGGCATTGTCGGCCCCACCTTCCGATCTGGGTTTACGTGCGAGGGAGGTGGTGGTCAGGGCCAGTTTCTCTACCGTCATGCTGCACCTCCGGCGCGTCTAAGGATCTGAGGGTCTAAAAGTCTAAGAACCGCCCTCCTTGGACCCTTGGACTCTTTGACCATTAGACCTTTCACAATTCCCCCCGGTACGCCAGATCCAGCACTTCCACCGTATGCATCACCGGAACCGGGCTGCCCTGGCGGCGCACATGGCTCTGAATCTGGGTGTGGCAGCCGATGTTTCCGCTGGCAATCAGGTCCGGCGTGGTGGACAGGATGTGTCCGGCCTTGCGCGCGCCCAGTTGCCCAGCCAGTTCGGGCTGTTCCAGGTTGTATGTGCCTGCCGAGCCGCAGCACAGATCACCTTCAGGAATCTCCACGACGCTGACGCCGGGAATCATTCGCAACAATTCACGCGGCGCAGACCGGACCTTCTGCGCGTGGGCCAGATGGCAGGCGTCGTGGTACGCGATCTTGAGGGGACGCGAGGCGGGCATGAACGGCTCCAGCCCATCGTCGTGCGCCAGCGTCCCCAGATACTCGCTGATGTCCTGCACCTTGGCCGAGAAAGCCGTGGCCTTTGCCTCATCGTGCAGGCCGTGGAGGATGATCGGATATTCCTTGAGGCCCGCGCCGCAGCCCGCCGCGTTGGAGAGGATGGCGTCGTAATCGTCGGGGTTGAAGGCGTCCAGATTGGCGCGCACCAGCCGCAAAGCCTCATCCCGCGCCCCGGTGTGCAGCGCGGCGGCCCCGCAGCAGCCCTGACCATCAGGAATGACGACTTCAATGCCGTTGCGGGCCAGCACGCGCAGGGTGGCGGCGTTGAAGTTGGGCGCGAGGGCCTGCTGGGCACACCCGGTCAGAAAGGCCACCCGGCCCCGGCGCTGGCCCTGCGCGGGCGTGACCCTGGGGCTGGGCTGCATGGCCGGAACGTGTTCGGGCAGCAGGTCCAGCGGTCCACGCAGAGCAGCGGGCAGCACAGGCGCAAGCGGCTTGGCGTACTGACCGACACGGGCGGCGACGCTAAACAGCTTTGGGGCGGGCAACGCTTTGAGAATCGCGTAGCGCTTGGCCCTGTCCAGCGGCGAGCGCTGGCGCTGCGGCTCGCTCCAGCCACGAAAACTGGTGATCAGCTCGCCGTAGGGCACGCCGCTGGGACAGGCGGTCACGCACGCCTGACAGCCCAGGCAGCGGTCCAGATGCGGGGCGGCGTCCAGCAGGTCCAGGCCGCCCTCCAGCACCTCTTTCATCAGCACGATGCGCCCGCGTGGGCTGTCCATCTCGTCGCCTAGCAGCGCATAGGTGGGGCAGGCGGGCAGGCAGAAACCGCAATGCACGCAGGCGTCCACGGCGTGTGCCATGACCTCGCCCTGCGGCCCCAGCTCACGCACAGGAATGTCGTTGTTCACCGGAATTGCCTCACGGGCACAGCATAGAGGCATGGGCCGGGGGCGAAGGTCATGCAGAGCGCGAAAGGGCTAGAGGGGAGGCCGAACGACGCCCCTCAATTGCTCAGAAATCCCCCGTCCACCGGCAGCATGACCCCGTTGACCATGCCCGCCGCGTCGCTCAGGAGGTACGCCACCGCCTGCGCCACGTCGCGCGGTTGGGCGAAACGGCCCAGCGGAATACGCGCCAGCATCGGGGCGCTTTTCGCCGGGTCACCCCAGGCCATCACGCCCATAGGCGTCAGGGTGACGGTGGGATTCACCGCATTCACGCGGATACCGTGCGGCCCCAGCTCAATCGCCATCACGCGGGTCAATTGGTCCAGTGCGCCCTTGGACGCACAGTAGGCGGCGTGGTTGGGCAGGCCCACGGAAGACGACTGGCTGGACACATTGACGATTGCCCCTGCCGCCCCGCGCCCGATCAATCCGCGCGCCACCACCTGCCCCACGATCAGGGCCGCGCGAACGTTGACCGCCTGCGTCTGGTCAAAGGCTTCGGGGGTGGTGTCCAGAAACGGTTGCAGGATGGAGATGCCCGCGTTGTTCACCAGGAGATCAACTGGCCCGGCTTCCTCGGCAGCCTGACGGGCGGCTCCAGCGTCGGCCAGATCGGCGGCTATTACCTCGCATCCTGTTTCAGCGCTCAGACTGTACAGATCGCCCGCGTCGCGGCTGAGCGCCACCACCGTTGCGCCGCATCCGGCCAGCAGTGCCACGATTTCGCGGCCAATGCCCTTGCCTGCGCCCGTCACCAGCGCGCGGCGTCCAGAGAAATCAAAGTGCGTCTTGGCTACTGGCTGGGTTGAGGTCATCCTGCCATTGTGCCGTTTCGGGCATTCAGGCCAGATCAAGACGGGTTTGTGAATCACTTCAAGATACAAAGCATCAGAAGGGCGCAGACTGGGGGCATGAACACTGCTTCTCTCCCCCTCTCCGTGCTGGATCTGGTCCCGATCCCCTCCGGTTCGGACGCCACCACGGCCCTGCGCGAATCCCTGCGGCTGGCGCAATACGCCGAAGACCTGGGTTACGAACGTTACTGGGTGGCCGAACACCACAACATGGGCGCGGTGGCCTCGTCTGTGCCGCTGGCCGTGCTGGCCGCCGCCTCGCAGGTCACCCGGCGTATCCGTCTGGGGTCCGGCGGGGTGATGCTGCTCAACCACACACCGCTGGCCGTGGCGGAAGGCTACCGCCTGCTCTCCGCACTGGCCCCGGACCGGGTGGACCTGGGACTGGGCCGCGCACCGGGCACGGATGGCCGCACCGCCAGAGCGCTCCGAGGCGCATCCGGCTTGATGGAAGACTCCTTCGAGCGGCAACTCTCAGAGCTGATGGCGTTTGGCACGGGCAACTTCCCGGCAGGCCATCCCTTCGCGGGAACGGTGGCGGCCCCGGCGGGCGACGGCCTGTTTCCGCCACTGTGGTTGCTGTCCAGCAGCGGCTACGGCGCGCGTGTCGCGGCCCAGATCGGCGCGGGGCTGGCCTTCGCATGGCATATCAATCCCGATACGGCGGGGGCGGCAGCGGCGGCCCAGGCGTACCGCGCGGCATTCCAGCCCTCAGTCACCTTCCCAAACCCCCAGGTGATCGTCGCCGCCAACGTGATCTGCGCCCCCACCCGCGCCGAGGCCGAGGAACTGAGCCTGCCCCTGGGTCTGATGTTCCTGCGCCTGACACACAGCGAGGTGGCCTCGTTTCCCAGCGTGCAGGAGGCCCGCGATTATCCTTACACCCCACAGGAACGCGCAGTGGCCGAAGCGTCCCGCGCCCGCGCCATCGTGGGCGATCCGGCAGAGGTGGCCGCCCGCCTGCACCGTCTGGCCGGGGACATTGGGGCCGACGAACTGATCCTGACCACCATGACCCACGATCCGGCGGCGCGGCGGCGGTCCTACGCGCTGGTCATGGAGGCGATGCGCGGGGGCGTGGCGGTGGCGGCGGACTGACTGAACAGCCCACTCTGCTCCCTACCAACAATGAAAAATCCCCCGCCCAAATCAGGACGGGGAATTGAATTTGGGAAGCTTTACTTCACGAACAGCATCTGGCGGTAGGTGGGCAGCGGCCACAGCTTGAAGTCGATCAGGTTTTCCAGCCGGTCGGCGTAGGCCCGGACCTCGTTCATGGCAGGCAGCACAGCGTCACGCATGTGGTGGGCCTTCTCGTGGATTTCCTCGCCGCCCAGGGCGTCATTCTGCTCGCGCAGGACTTGCAGGGCGTCGTAGAGCTTGTCCGTGACCTCGCCCACTTCTTTGCTCACGCCAGCGGCGGCGCGGCTGCTTTCCGGCACGTTTTTCAGGGCGGCCAGATAGCTGAGGGCGGCGGGCAAAATCTGACGCTGGGCCATGTACTCCGTGGTTTCGCCCTCGATGTTCACGGTCTTGAAATAGATGTCGTACATGATTTCCTGACGGGCCGCCAGTTCACGGTCGTTCAGGATGGCCAGCCTGCCGAACAGCTCGATGTTCTTGGGGCTGTGCAACTGTTCCACGGCGTCCAGAGCGGTCCGCAGGTTCAGCAGACCGCGCTCGTGTTCGGCCTCGTGGTGCCACTCGTCGCTGTAGCCGTCGCCGTCGAACACGATCCGCTTGTGCTTGGTGTACGTTTCGCGCACCTGTTCGGCCAGGGCCACGCTCAGTTCCTTGCCACTGTCCAGCTTGGTCTGGAGGTCTTCTACCAGATGGCCCACCGAATCCGCGACGATGGCGTTCATCACGGTGATGGGGAAAGAAATGCTCTGGGAGCTGCCCACCGCGCGGAACTCGAACTTATTGCCGGTGAAGGCAAAGGGGCTGGTGCGGTTGCGGTCCCCGGCATGAATCGGGATTTCAGGCAGCACGCGGCTGCCCAGGCCCATCAGCCCCGCCGCCTTGCCGCGTCCACCCTGTCCGCTGGCCAGGCGCTCGTAGATGTCGCTCAGCTCGCTGCCCAGAAAGATGCTGATAATCGCGGGCGGGGCCTCGGCGGCTCCCAGGCGGTGATCGTTGCTGGCACTGGCCACACAGGCGCGCAGCAGGTCCTGATGCTCATCCACGGCTTTGAGGACGGCAGAGGTGAAGAACAGGAATTGCATGTTCTCGTCAGGGGTGTCGCCGGGGTCCAGCAGGTTCTCGCCCGCGTCGGTGGCCATGCTCCAGTTGCAGTGCTTGCCGCTGCCGTTGATCCCGGCAAAGGGCTTCTCGTGCATCAGGCAGACCAGACCGTACTTGCGGGCGGTACTCCGCAGCACCTGCATCATCAGTTGCTGGTGATCGGCGGCGATGTTGCTGTCCTCGAAGATCGGGGCCACCTCGAACTGACCGGGGGCCACCTCGTTGTGGCGGGTCTTGACCGGGATGCCCAGCGCGTACAGTTGCATCTCGGCGTCGGTCATGAAGCTCAGGATGCGGTCAGGAATCGCGCCGAAGTAATGGTCCTCCAGCTCCTGCCCGCGCGGGGGCTTTGCGCCGAACAGCGTGCGCCCGCTCATGACCAGATCGGGGCGGCGGTAGTAGAACTCCTCGGCAATCAGGAAGTATTCCTGCTCCGCGCCCAGGCTGCTGGTCACGCGGGTGCCCTCGGACGCGCCGAACAGCTTGAGGGCCGGGGTCACCGCCTTGTTCAGCGCCTCAATAGAACGCAGCAGCGGAATCTTGAGGTCCAGCGCCTCACCCTTCCAGGACGCGAACACGCTGGGGATGCACAGCGTCGCGCCGTTGGCGTGCCGGACCACGAAGGCCGGTGACGAGGGGTCCCAGGCGGTGTAGCCGCGCGCCTCGAAGGTGGCCCGCAGGCCCCCCGACGGGAAGCTGGAGGCGTCCGGCTCGGCCTGGATCAGCTCCTTGCCTGAAAACGACATGATCGCCACGCCGTCCCCAGCAGGGTTCAGGAAAGAGTCGTGCTTCTCGGCGGTGCCTCCGGTCAGCGGCTGGAACCAGTGGGTGTAGTGCGTCGCGCCCATTTCCATGGCCCAGGTCTTCATGGCCAGCGCCACGGTGTCGGCAATGCTGGGGTCCAGCGTCTCGCCGCGCTCGGCGGTGGCCTGGAGGCTCTTGTATGCGCTCTTGCTCATGCGGGTCTTGAGCTGGTCCACGGTCAGCACGTCACTGGCAAACTTCTCGGTCACCAGTTCGCTGGGCGTGGGCTGCGCGGTGGCCTCCACACGCCAGTTGCGGGCCGCCGAGTTGACATCGAAATCCTGATTGTTGCCGGTCTGAGTCATAGTCGCTCCCCCTGGTGCAGACCAGAAACAAGCGGACGCGGGGCCTGGTCGCATCCCGGCTCCTGTAGCGTCCGCCGCTGATCTGTCATCGGCAGTGAGTATACGGGCAGACCGGAAGACGGGTCAACGCGCTTCTCTGAACAAGCTGCCGTATTGACAGGCAAGGGCCGCAGCAACTTCCCGATCCCTTGCAATCTGTCACTGTATATATAGCCGCGTGGCCTGCTCTACTAGGACGGATTGCAAAATGGTTCCGGGCCTATCAGTTCACCCGTTCATATAAACTGTCCCGTCAGGCTTCTGGCACAGTTTTTCAGGCCCTGAGGCGGCCCCTCGTACAGCACCTCACCCCCGGCGCTGCCACCTTCCGGCCCCAGGTCGATGATCCAGTCGGCCTGCCGGATCACGTCCAGATGGTGTTCGATCAGTAAAACGGTGTTGCCGCTGTCCACCAGCCGGTCGATCAGGCGCATCAGCATCCCGATGTCCGAGAGGTGCAGCCCGGTGGTGGGTTCGTCCATCACGTAGACGCTGCCCTTCTTGTGCAGTTCGCCAGCGAGCTTGAGGCGCTGTCCCTCGCCGCCCGACACGGTGCTGAGGGGCTGGCCCAGTTTCAGGTAGCCCAGCCCCACGTCGTTCATGGCCTGCAACACGGCGCGAATTTTCTTCTCGGTGAAGAACGCGAGTGCCTGTTCCGCCGTCATATCCAGCACGTCGGCAATCGACTGGCCGCGCAGGTGGTAGGCCAGCACTTCCTCCTTGAAGCGTTTGCCCCCGCAGACGTCGCACACGGAGGTCATGCCTTCCATAAAGGCCAGATCGGTGTAGATCACGCCCAGGCCGCTGCACTCGGGGCAGCTTCCTTCCGAGTTGAAGCTGAACAGCGAGGCGCTCACGCCGTTCGCTTTGGCAAACGCCTTGCGAATGTCGTCCATGATGCCGGTATAGGTGGCCGGGGCCGAGCGGCTGTTGGCGGTCACGCGCGACTGATCAATGACGACTGAGCCGGGGTGCTGCGCCAGAAATACGTCGTTGATCAGCGAACTCTTGCCCGATCCGGCCACGCCCGTCACCACCGTCAGCACGCCGGTGGGAATATCCACGGTGACGTCTTTGAGGTTGTGCAGGCTGGCGTTCCTGACGGTCAGGTGGCCCGTCGCCCCGCGCACCTTCTCCTTGATCGGCAAGTGCTAGCTCAAGAACTTTCCAGTCAGGATATCGGCCTTTTGCAACTCTGCGTACCTGCCCTCGAAGACCACCTGCCCGCCGTGCGTTCCCGCTCCCGGCCCAATGTCCACGACATGATCGGCTTCCCGGATCACGTCCGGGTCATGTTCCACCACCAGCACGGTGTTGCCCTTGTCGCGCAGCTTTCGCAGCAGCCCGGTCAGGCGGGCCACGTCGCGGGCGTGCAGGCCCACGCTGGGTTCGTCCAGGATGTACAGCATGTCGGTCAGGCTGTTTCCCAGATGCCGGATCATCTTGAGCCGCTGCGACTCACCGCCCGACAGCGTGGCCGTCTCGCGGCTCAGGCTCAGGTAGCCCAGCCCGATGTCCACCAGATGGTGCAGGCGTTCGGTCAGGTGACCCGCCACCCGCGCCGCTGCCGGATCGCTCAGGCGGTCCAGAAAGGCGATCAGGTCCGTGATTTCCAGCGCCGAGACGTCCGCGATGTTCTGGCCGTCGATGCGGCAGTTCAGCGCCGCCCCGTTCAGCCGTGCGCCGTGGCACACCGGGCAGGTCTGGGACGTGGTGAACTGCTCAAAAATGGTTCTGGCACGCCCGGACATGGCTGCCGCGTCCTTCTTGAGGTACATGCGGGTGAAGCGCTCGATCAGGCCCTCGTATCTAGAGCCGAACTCACCGAACGAGACTTTCACGTCTGCGCCGTACAGCAGGGCGTGCAACTCCTCGCCGCTGTACTCCTGAACGGGTTTGTCGTTGTCGAACAGGCCAGAGAGCGGATACATCTTCCACATCCACTTGCCCACCTTGAATTCGGGATGCAGAATCGCGCCGCCGTTCAGCGACAGGCTGCGGTCCAGAAACCTTTCCATGTCGAGCTGCACGGTCTTGCCGATGCCCTCGCATTCGGGGCACATGCCCTGCGGCGTGTTGAACGAGAAGGCGAAGGCGGGTCCGGCGGAAGGCTGGCCGAAACGCGAGAACAGCAGGCGCAGCGGCGCGGCAATGTCGGTGTAGGTGCCCGCCGTGGAGCGAGAGCCGCCGCCCACGCGCTTCTGATCGATGATGATCGGCGCGTTCAGATTCTCGATGCGGTCCACGTCCGGCTGCCCGTAGTGCGGCAAAAAGCCCTGCACGAAGGCCGTGAAGGTCTCGTTGAGCTGACGCTGCGCCTCGGCGGCGATGGTGTCGAAAACGAGTGACGACTTGCCGGACCCCGAAACGCCGGTAAACACCGTGATCTGGCCTTTGGGAATGTGCAGCGAAACGTCTCGCAGGTTGTTCTCGCGAGCGCCGTACACTTCGATGGATTGCCGCTGGATCGCTTGCCGCTGGGTCATGGATGGGCCTCCTGAGATCTCCAGACTCTCTGAGATTCATGTGTAAACCGTGCCACAACAAGTTCATCCGGTCTTAACTTTCGCTTCCTGCTGGCGTCTTTCACTGCCCCCACATCCACAACAGAAACAACCCCTCACCTTCCCCCCTGGCCCCGGTCCCGTTACCCTGGGTTCAGAACGTCCCTGGAGGTAAAACACACATGACCCTTTCCCCCACACCTGACCGGGCCGAGATTCTTTCTCGCCTGCGAGACGGACAGATCAAGTTTCTGCGCCTGCAATTCACCGACATCCTGGGGACCACCAAGAACGTGGAGGTGCCGCCCTCACAATTTGAAAAGGCCCTGAGCGGCGACGTGACCTTTGACGGCAGCGCCGTGGAGGGCTTTACCCGCGTCGAGGAATCCGACATGCTGCTGCGCCCGGACCTGGGCACCTTCCTGATCTACCCGCCGTTTTCGCGCGAGGAAAGCGAGCGCGGCGCGGTGGCGCGGCTGATCTGCGACGTGACGCTGCCGGACGGCACGCCCTTTGGGGGCGATCCCCGGCTGGTTCTCAAGCGCCAGATCGAGCGGGCACAGGCCAGAGGCTACGAGATGTTCGTCGGCACCGAGCCGGAGTTCTTCCTGTTCGAGCGCACGCCCGCTGGCCTGGGCAGCACGGTAACGCACGACCGGGCCGGGTATTTTGACCTCGCTCCCATCGACAAGGGCGAACGCATCCGCCGCGAGATCGCCAACAAACTCGTCGAGATGGGCTTCGAGATCGAGGCCGCGCACCATGAAGTTGCCCCTGGCCAGCACGAGATCGACTTCCGCTACGCCCCGGCACTGGAAACGGCAGACCGGATTGCCACCTTCAAATTCGTGGTCAAGCGGGTGGCGCTGGAATACGGCCTGCTGGCCAGCTTTCTGCCCAAGCCGCTGGCGGGCGTCAGCGGCAGCGGGATGCACTGTCACCTGAGTCTGTTTGGGGGCGGCAAGAATGCCTTTGCCGACGAGAAGGGCGAATACGGCCTCTCCAGGATTGCCGAGAGCTTCATCGCCGGGCTGCTGGACCACGCCGAGGGCATGACCGCCATCACCAACCCGCTGGTCAACAGCTACAAACGGCTGGTGCCGGGCTTCGAGGCCCCGGTCAACATTGCCTGGAGTACGGGAAACCGCAGCGCCCTGGTCCGCATTCCGGCCAAGCGCGGCAATTCCACCCGCGCCGAGTTGCGGATGCCGGACCCCAGTTGCAACCCGTATCTGGCGCTGGCCGTCATGCTGGCCGCCGGTCTGGACGGCATCGAGCGCGAGCTGGAGCCGCCGCCCGCGATTGCCCGCAACATCTTCAAGATGACCGTGCGCGAGAAACGCCACCACCGCGTCAAGGAGCTGCCCACCGACCTGCGTGAGGCCGTCGATGAGCTGGGCAAGGACGAGGTGCTGAAACAGGCACTGGGGGAACATGTCCTGGACCATTTCGTGGCTGCCAAAAGGGCGGAGTGGCGCGAATACAGCGCCGCCGTACATGCCTGGGAACTGGAACGCTATCTGGATCTGGTGTAGCAACGAGCGGGGAAATTACCCTGGTCACCCTGGAACTGTCTTCAATGCTTCCCGGCGGTCCCGGCCCTGCAACCGAGATCCCGGCATCTGCCAGACACCCACCCGCCATCTGCAACACGGCGCTCTGCCATAGATTTGGACTGAGGCTGGGATGCGGTAAACCCAGGGACCCGGCCCACCGCTTTGAAAGCCCTGGGAGGCATTTTTCCGGTGGTCAATCCAATGGCCGCCCCATTGGACCCCCAGGTGTATTAAGACGGAGAGATGAAGAACCGCACAGACACATCCGAACATACGTTTGTTGCTCAATATAGACAACATGGCGCAATTATTCTCCGGTTTACACGTCGTTGCCACCCCGACGTTCCAAAGGTCACATGAGGGACGCATTGACTTCACCTTAATTCGTCCCTAGAATCCTGTTATCACAACCACAGCGCATCCAGGCCCCAGGGTCCGGCGGCGCATCTATACCCGGAGGAATTATGAAGAAGATTGCCACGAAAACTGCGCTGAGCCTTTCTGTACTTGCCGCACTGGCGCTGGGCACTGCCAGCGCGCAGACCACCATCAAGATCGCCACCATCAGCCCGCTGTCCGGCGGCCAGAGCAACCTGGGCACCCAGATCCGCAACGGCGTACAACTGGCCGTCAACGAATACGCCGCGCAGTTCAAGAAGGCGGGCTTTAACCTGCAACTCGTGCCCTACGACGACCAGGCCGATCCCGCGACCGGCACCGCCGCCGCCCGCAAGATTGCCGCCGACAACCAGATCCTGGCCGTGGTGGGCACCCTGAACAGCGGCGTGGCCATTCCTGCCAGCGCGGCGCTGCTCCCCAGCAACCTGGTGATGGTCAGCCCGGCCAACACCGCCAACCAGGTCACCGACCGTGGTCTGGCCAACATGAACCGCATCGTGGCCCGCGACGACTCGCAGGGTCCGGCAGGCGCAAACTTCATCACCGATACCCTCAAGGCCAAGAAGGCTTACGTCCTGAACGACAAGACCGCCTACGGCGAAGGTCTGGCCGCCGAGGTCGAGAAAGCCCTGAAAGCCAAGGGCGTGACCATCTCCGGTAGCGAGGGCACCGAGGAAAAGAGCGACTTTTCCAGCATCGTCGCCAAGATCAAGCTGACCAAGCCTGACGCCATCTACTTCGGCGGCATCTACAACCAGATCGGCGTGTTCATCAAGCAGTTGCGCGGCGCGGGCATCAACACCCCCGTCGTCGGCGGCGACGGCCTGGACAGCAGCGAGCTGCCCGTGATCATCGGCAAGGCCGGGGCCAACAACGTCTACTACACCACCGTTGCTGCCCCGCTGGAAGCGCTGCCCGCCGCCAAGACCTTTGCGGCCAGCTTCCAGAAGACCTTCAACACTCCCGCCCAGGGCTTCGGTGCCTTCGGCTACGACGCCGCCAAGGTGACGCTCCAGGGCATCCTGGACGCCGCCCGCGCCAACGGCGGCAAGGCTCCCAGCCGCAAGCAGGTGCTGGACACCATCCGCAAGGGCACCTACAAGGGCCTGCTCTCGGGTGAAGTCAGCTTCAACAGCGTCGGGGACCGCAAGGCCGCCACGCTGTACGTGATCAAGCTCACGGCTGGCAAGGCGGAGCTGGAAACCAGCCTGGCCGTCAAGCCTCCCAAAAACTGATCCCCAGCACTTGTTGACCGTGGGGCTGGGCTACGTGCCTGGCCCCCTCTTTTTGCCAGTACGGCCTGTCAACACCGGCTTTTTGAGACATCGGGGACACAGAGGGAGGTTCTGGAAGTGATTCCACATTTAACCCGCGCCCCACCCCAAGAGTAGAATGCAGTCGATTTCACCATTGCTTTGTCCCGCGTCCCACCGCACCCCCTTCATTCATTGAAAGGAGCTGGTTTTTTTGGAACTTTCTGTCCTGTTGCCCTTTATCGTCAACGTGATCATCGGTGGCCTTGTTCTGGGCTTCGTCTACGCCATCATCGCGCTGGGGTACACCATGGTGTACGGCGTGCTGCAACTGATCAACTTCGCCCACTCGGAAGTATTCATCACCGGAGCGGTGGTGGGCTTCGAGATCTTCCGCATTCTTGAGAACTCGGCCATGAACGGCTACCTGAAGCTGCTGCTGGCGCTGGTGGCCGCCATGATCGTGTCGGGGCTGCTGAACGTGCTGATTGAGCGGCTGGCCTACCGCCCACTGCGCGGCGCGCCGCGTCTGGTGCCGCTGATCACCGCGATTGGCGTCTCGCTGATCTTGCAAGACACCCTGCGCTTTCTGGAAGGGTTGCAGGGCCGATTTGACCTGACCTACACGCTGCCCGCCGGATTCGGCAACAAGTTCTGTGCCGCAGAGGGCAGCACCTGCGCGCCGCTGGGCAACTTCCTGCGGACCATCGGCGTGGACGTGCAACTGAAAGACGTGATTCTGGTGGTGGTGGCCCTGGTCAGCCTGAGCGTGCTGAATTACGTGGTCAACCGCACCCGGTTGGGCAAGGCCATTCGCGCCGTGTCCCAGGACCGCGTGACCGCTGGGCTGATGGGCATCGATTCCAACCGGATGATCAGCGCCACCTTCCTGATCGGCGGGGCGCTGGGCGGCGTCAGCGGCGTGCTGTTCGGCATGAAGTTCGGCACGATCAACGCCTACAGCGGCTTTGATCCGGGCATCATCGCCTTCACGGCGGCGGTGCTGGGCGGCATCGGCAGCATTCCCGGCGCGGTGCTGGGCGGCCTGCTGCTGGGCGTGATCCAGAACCTGATCGGCGTGACCAACATCTTCGGAAATCTGCTGGGTCTCGCCAACCTGGAGACCATCGATGCCAGCTACTCCAAGATCGGGCCGTTCATCGTGCTGGTGCTGATCCTGATCTTCAAGCCCACCGGCCTGCTTGGTAAAAGCAACGTGGAGAAGGTATGACGGTTGCCAATCCCGCGAAACCCGCCGTACGCCCCCCCCTGGTCAAACCAGACCGAACCGTCTTGCTGGTGCTGTTCTTCATCGTCACGTCTGTTCTGCTGCTGGTCTCGCACGAAACCGACATCATGAGGAACCTGGGACCGCTGGGCGACGTTCTGCGCAACAAGGTGGTGGAAGCGCTGGTCGTCTCGCTGTTCCTGGCCAACGTGCTGTTCGCGTATCTGTGGAAGGCCGCCAACTGGGCCAAGTTGCTGGTGGGCATCGGCAGCCTGCTGTTCGTGTTGCCGCTGGCCGGGCAGGCCGACACCAGCCTGCTGGACCTGAGCATTCAGATCATGATCTTCGCCGCGCTGGCCCTGGGCCTGAACATCGTGGTGGGGCTGGCCGGACTGCTCGATCTGGGTTACGTGGCCTTTTTCGCGGTGGGCGCGTACACCTGGAGCATCTTCGCCAGCCCACGCTTCGGTGAAGTCCTGAAATATTACGGCGAGAACCCCGGCAGCACCGGCAGCGGCACCCTGGCCACCGGGCTGGTGCTGACGGCGGTGACGGCGGGCAGCATGGTGTACATCCGGGGCCTGCACGCCCGCACCGCACCCAACCGCCTGAGCAACCTGAGCTTTTTGCTGGCGGGTTTCGGGCTGTTCGCGGGCATCATGCTGGTGGGCCGCTCGATCATGGTGCTGTTCTCCGGGTCCGCCGAGGCGCTGGCAAACGGCATCAACCCCGGTTTCTTCTGGCTGTTCCTGGCGCTGAGCGTCATGACCGCCGCCCTGGTGGGCGTGCTGATCGGGTTGCCGGTGCTGAAGCTCAAGGGCGATTACCTGGCGATCATCACGCTGGGCCTGGGCGAAGTGATCCGGGTGCTGGCCAACAACCTGGACCTGTATACGGCGGGTTCGCAGGGCATCACCCCCATCGGCTCGGCGTCGGTGCCGTGGTTCAATTCACTGGCCGGGGCGCTGGGCTTCCGGCCAGAGCAGCACTACCTGCTGTTCCTGTACGTGCTGGTGCTGATCGTGATCGCCGTGATCCTGCTGGTCAACGTGCGCCTGGACAAGAGCCGCATCGGGCGGGCGTGGATCGCCATCCGCGACGACGAGATCGCGGCGCAGGCGATGGGCGTGCCCCTGATGCAGACCAAGCTGATCGCCTTTGCCACCGGAGCCAGCTTTGCCGGGGTCATGGGCATGATCTTCGCGGCCAAGCAGACCTTTATCAGCCCCGAGAGCTTTAACCTGCTGCAAAGCATCACGGTGCTGAGCATGGTGGTGCTGGGCGGCATGGGATCGTTCAGCGGCGTGATCCTGGGCGCGGCAGTGGTCACCCTGCTGAACCTGCGGATTCTGCCGGGTCTGGGCGAGGCCAGCGCCAACGTGTCCTGGATTCCGCAGGAGGTCAACCCTGCCAACTTCAACCGCTTTATCTTCGGCTCGATCCTGGTGGCCATGATGCTGCTGCGCCCCGAAGGGCTGCTGCCCAACAAGCGCGTCGCACGCGAACTGCACCACGATCAGGATCAGGAAGACGAGAGCGCACAGGGCAACGCCAGCGGTCTGAATGCGGGCGGCGACGTGTACAGTGCCGGACTGGCCACCACCAAGGAAGACGACAAGCCCGGAGGCGAACGATGATCAAGACCACGGTTCATCCTGGCCCCACGGCCCCGGCCAGCGGCGGCAGCATTCTGGAAGTGGACGCCCTGACCAAGGAATTCGGCGGGCTGACCGCCGTGAATTCGGTGACCATGCACGTCCCGGAGCGCAGCATCGTCAGCGTGATCGGCCCCAACGGCGCGGGCAAGACCACGTTTTTTAACATGATCACCGGCATCTACGCGCCCACGCGCGGCAGCATCAAACTGGCCGGGCGTGAGCTGGTGGGCCTGCGCCCCGATCAGGTCACGGAAGCCGGGATCGCGCGCACCTTTCAGAACATCCGGCTGTTTTCCAGCATGACCAGCGAGGAAAACATCATGGTGGGCCGCACCTCCCGCCTGAAAAGCACCTTCGTGGACGCCGTGTTGCGGACCCGCCGCTTTCACGAGTCCGAACACGAGGCGCGCGAGGCCGCCCGCATCATGCTGGACTTCGTGGGCCTGAGCAAATGGCGCAACGAGATCGCCACCAATCTGCCCTACGGCGATCAGCGCAAGCTGGAAATCGCCCGCGCGCTGGCCACCACGCCCAAGCTGATCCTGCTGGACGAACCCGCCGCCGGGATGAACCCCCGCGAGACCGAGGACCTCAAGGCCCTGATCCGCCGCATCCGTGACGAGCTGGGCGTGACCGTCTGTCTGATCGAACACGACATGCGGCTGGTCATGACCCTCAGCGAGTACATCACCGTGCTGGACTACGGCACCAAGATCAGTGAGGGCCTGCCGCATCAGGTCCGCAACGACCCCGCCGTGATGGAGGCGTACCTGGGCCGTGGGGCCGCCGCCGGAGAATACGGCAAGGAGGAAGCGCCCAGATGACCCATCCCACCACTGCACCGACCCCCGCAGAGGCCCCCAGCACCAGCGGAACGCCCATGCTGGAACTGACCGACATCCACTCTTACTACGACCACATCCACGCCCTCAAGGGCATTACCCTCAAGGCCCATGAGGGCGAGATCGTGGCCCTGATCGGCGGCAACGGCGCGGGCAAGACCACCACCCTGCGCACCGTCAGCGGCATGATGAAACCGCGCACCGGCACGCTGAGCTACCTGGGCGAGAACATCGCCGGAAAGCCGGCCCACCAGACCATGCAGATGGGCATGAGCCATGTGCCCGAAGGCCGCCGCATCTTCGCCCAACTGACCGTCCGCGAGAATCTGGAGGTGGGCGCGTACACGATTACCGACAAGAAGCTGATCGAGGAGCGCGTGCAGGAGGGCTTCGCGTACTTTCCCCGCCTCAAGGAGCGCGAGAACCAACTGGGCGGCACCATGTCCGGCGGTGAGCAGCAGATGCTGGCGATTGCCCGCGCGCTGATGGTCAATCCGCGCCTGCTGCTGCTGGACGAGCCGAGCATGGGCCTGTCGCCGCTGTTCGTGGAGGCGATCTTCGACATCATCGTCAAGCTGAACAAGGAACACAACACCACCGTGCTGCTGGTGGAACAGAACGCCAACATGGCCCTGGCGATTGCCCACCGCGCCTACGTGCTGCAAACCGGCGAGATGAAGCTGAGCGGCAAGGCCAGCGACATCGCCAAGGATGAGAGCGTGCGTAAGGCGTACCTGGGCGAGGATTAGCGGTCAGAAAAAGTAACAGGACAAGCAACAGGAAAGACTGGAAAAAGAGGCCGGGGCAGGACGCTCCGGCCTCTGCCTTTGGGTCAATTCTTGAGGTCTGAGATGGGCCGGGCAGGTAAGTTGGAGCATGGACAAACTGCGCCTTCCTGCCGCCGTGATCACGGGAGCTTTGCTGTTCACCGCCTGCGTGCCTGCCCCGACAGCTTTCGATCCGGCGAATCTGCCGGCGGCGGGCGATCTGGGGGCCAGAAATGCCGCAACCGAGTGGTGGTATGTCTCCGGCGTACTGCCCGACTCCGGGCTGGCTTTTCACTGGGCACAGTTCAAGGTGAATTACAGAGGACTGCCGTACCACGCCTCGCATATCGCCATCACGGATCTGAAGAACAACAAACTGTATTTCGTGGAGAACGGCGATCAATCGGCCACCTTCGGCTTCCCGCCCCTGAGTCTGTCGCAGGGCGACTGGAAACTGGTGCAGGAGGCCGGAAACAACGGTCCCTTCAAGCTGACGGCTGGTCCGCTGAACCTGACACTGACCCCCGCCAAAATCCCGGTGGTGCATCCGCCCGGCTACTCCGGCACCGCCGAGACAGGCCGGATGTACTACCAGAGCATTACGCGCCTGAACGTGGGCGGCACAATTCAGGTGGGCGAGGAAACCCGGCAGGCGGGTGGGCAGGCGTGGCTGGACCACCAGTGGGGCGATCAGCAGCCCGGCGCGGCAGTCAAATGGGACTGGTTCGGCCTGCATCTCTCGGACGGCTCGGACCTGATGCTGTACCGGGTCAGAAACGCCAGAGATGAGGTGGTGCAGGTGGCGGCCTCGCTGATCAGCCCAGAGGGCGTGGCGCGTGAGGTGGGGGGCGTGACCATGACGCCAGGCCGCGTGTGGAAAAGCCCCAGCGGGCGCGATTACACCCTGAGCTGGAAGGTCAGCGGCGAGAACTTGAGTCTGGACCTGAACCCCCTGCGCGACGATCAGGAACTGCTGAGCAAGACGACATCTGTGGCGTACTGGGAAGGAGCGGTCAGCGGCACCGGCACGCTGAACGGGCAGGCCATCACCGCCTCGGGCATGGGCGAATTCGTGGGCGGCGTGCTGACGAAAGACGAGGGCGGGCTGTTCACCATTCCGGCCAAGTAGTGCGGCAGCACAGCGGCCATCACCGCCGAAGCTGGGCCAGGGACCGGAACGCCAGCGGCAGAACACCCAGCCAGAGGATCACCGCGCAGCCCAGGCCCAGCACGGCAATCCTGATCCCGGCGGGCAGCAGCAGGGACACGCCGCCCAGTAGGCAGAAGGCCCCGGCGACCCAGGCGAAGATGCCGTTGCGGAACGCCGAGACGAGACCCAGAAAATGCAGCCCCACGATGATCACGATGACGGGCATGATGGCGTCCTCCCGGCCACTGGCAGTCAGCAGCCGGGCCGCCACGGGAAAGGCCACGAGCATGGCGATCAGCGAAATTCGGTAGGCGGGGGTCACGAATGGATTGGGCGGCGGAGCGCCAGTGCCTGACGGGGCCGGGGCGCGGGCCGCCTCGCGGCTGAATTTCAGAGCCAGGAACGCCAGAACCCCGCTGATCAGCACCACCACGGCCAGCGCCAGAAATCGCCAGCCACCCGTCAGGGCCAGACTGCCGTTCAGTCCCCAGACCAGCGCGAAAACTGCGCTGATCAGGATGGACGCTGCCGCACCGCGAAGGTGGACCGAGGTCAGAGGTGTCGTGGACATGGTGTGTCACGTTACCAAGTCCTGGCTGTGCCTGATGAGTTGCCCAGCGGGGCGAGACTTCATTAAGCCTGGCAATCCCGCCCAAACGGACGTGCGAAGACTCAGACTTCAGTCAAAGAAACCCTGCGACCTCTACGCCTTCTTCCCCACCCCGAACAGGCCCAGGCCCCAGCCCATCGCCGGACCCACCGTCAGGGCAAAGACCAGCGTGCCCCAGCCCAGCGGCCCGCCCAGCGCCCAGCCGACGAGCAGCACCGCCACTTCTACCGCACTGCGGATACGCGGCACGGGCCAGCCGCTCAGGCGGTTCAGCGCCAGCGTCAGGCCGTCGCGCGGGCCAGCGCCCAGACCCGCCGCCACGTAGGCCCCGGTGGCAAAGCCCAGCAGCCCCACGCCCAGCAGAAACTGCCCCCAGCGCCAGCCCAGCGCCACGGGGTTGGGAATCAGCGGGGCCAGCAGGTCCAGAAACACGCCGATCAACACCACGTTCAGCACGGTGCCCAGGCCGATGCGCTCTTTCAGCCGCAGCGCCGTGAACGCCACGATGGCGGCCCCGGTCAGGATGCTGACCACGCCCACCGTCAGCGGCAGGTGCCGGGTCAGGCCGACGTGCAGCACCTCCCAGGGGGCCGTGCCCACGTTGGCGTCGAGCATCATCCGCAGGCTCAGGCCGTACAGGAACAGGCCCGTGAGGAGCAGGGCAAAGCGGGCCAGCCGCGAGGGGCGGACCAGCCGGGCCAGCGGTGCGGGGGCCGTCACCCGAACTTCAACGGGCGCGGACCATTCAACGGGCGCGTAACGTCGCCTGGTTTCCGGCGGTGTCGATCACGGTGATGTCCGCCCAGATGCCGGTGGTCTCGGCAAAGAATTCCACGCGCGGGCCGGGGGTGATGTTCAGGCGGTTGCCGTCCACCAGCACCTGCGCCACCCCGCTGTTGTCCCCGGCCACCCCCGACACCCGGATGGCCGTTCCACTTTTCTCGAAGCGCGTGACCTGAACGGTGGGCTTGACCGCGTCCACGCTGATCGGCAGCACCAGCACGCCCACGTTTCCGGCGGCGTCGAACGCCTTGACGGTGTACTTGCCCTGTGTTCCCTCGATCAGGGTCTTGAACTGGAATCGCGCCAGCTTGCGGCTGCCCGGCAGCATGGGAATGGCCTTGCCGTCCACGGTGATCTGGGTCACGCCCATATCGTCGAGCGCAGAACCTTCCATCACAAACGACTTCTCGCGGGCCACCCCCACCGCGCTGTCGATGCTGATGCGCGGCTTGAAGGTATCGGTGGTGCGGGCGCAGCCGCTCAGCAGCAACAGCCCCAGCACGGGCAGAAGCGCCACGGCAGGCAGGGAAAACGGACGGCGCATGGCCCGGAGTATAGCGGGCGCGTGGGAGGCAGACGTCATCTGGGATGGGCCGCGCAAATGACCCAGGAGATGTTCAATCTCACCGTCAGTGAGGCCCACACCTTCTATGTGGGGCAGGATGGGTGGCTTGTTCATAACACGGGTGGTTTTCCATGTTTTAGTCTTGATAACTGACCTTACGCGGCAGAGTTTTGAAAATTCTCGGATTGCTGCCTCAGCCTTTGTAATTCCTCGTATGAAGTTTTAAGAGCGGCGATATACATCTTTGTTCGCATCGCAAAGTGATTTTCCTTGCGGATGATTTTCAATTTTTCCAGCTTGATATGTCCGTAGAATGAACAGAGAATGTGTTTGATCTGACATGCAGGTGTACTGGCAGGCGACTTCCCAAGAGAGGCATTTTGCTTGAGTGATTTGTGAAATTCTTCTACGGGCCATCGTTTCTGATAGATCGCAAGGGTTTCATTTGCGGTCAGACTGCTGTCATCGCTGCATAAATACAGAATGCCACTTGAAC
>NZ_JNIV01000049.1 GCF_000701405.1 Deinococcus marmoris DSM 12784 | reverse complement strand
CGCTCATCCACCTTGAAAGCGGCCACCACGGCAGGAATCGGACAACCGAAGATCAGCAGGGTCAAGATGATGAACACCACATGGACATCAGTTTTGAGGCCATACAGTGGCGTCCCATACGTCTGGGTGAAGGTTTTCTTGCACTGGTGGCAGCGGTAGCGTTGATCTGCCTTGGAGTGAACGCCAACTTTGGTTGGCGTCGGGCAGAACGGGCAGGGCGGCGTACATTGAGCGGGCCGGGCGGCTTTGGTTGTCTTCACACACTCCAGATACCAGCCCGGCCCTCTTTTTGGCTACTCCACGCTGTCCTGTGGCCCTACCCGCTTCTCCGCATGGGCTGGTTACGGGGTGATTTCAGGTTGTAATGTCGTTCGGGCGGCCCCACCCCCCAGCCCCCTCCCCCAGAGAGGCAGGGGGAGCTAGCTTTGCACTGGGCACGAGTTCTCGGATGTGGCAGGCGGGAAAGGGCGGCAGCATTCGGGTCTGATGCCCTGCTCCGTGACGCCGAATGCGGCCCGTGCGCTACGCGCCCGACGGCCTTCGGTTTCTGTTTCGCTAGAGTTGACGGACGCTATTTTCAGGTTCCTATTTTGAAGGGGGCTTTCTTTGTGCCACTCCTTAACGGTCACTCTCGCTGCTGCGGCTGCGGTCCGGGATGGCTGTCCAGTCGCCGCCCGGCACAGACAGGACGCCGGGGCGGGTCAGTCGCTCGGCCAGCGCGTAGAGATAAACCCAGGCAGGCACCTGCTCACCGTCTTCCAGTTCACCGGCTTCCAGCGTCAGCGTGACCTGCTGGCGGGTATACAGGGGCGGCGTCTCGTCCACGCCCTCCAACTCGTCCAGGAAGGGCAGGGCCACCGGCCAGTCGGCAGGGGCATAGGTCAGGGCAAAGCCGCGCACAACATCTCCCCCGTCCCCCGGAACCACAGCGGGATACGCCTCCGGCCACAGGTGCAGCAGGCGGTGACCGGGCAAGGCGGCGGGGCGGGCGCTGAATGTGCCGCCCCGAGATGCAATGTGGGCATTGCGCTCGCCGGGCATCAGGGTGCCGTAGACGAACACGGTGGTCAGGGGCGACTCGGACACGGGTGAAACTCTAGCGCCCAGCCTCTGCAACCGCACGCCCCCTACAACCGCACGCCGCGCGGCTGGTGAAAGTACACGCGGCCCACCACCGTGACTTCCTCCGGCTTGACGGGCGGGTGATCGGGGTTATCACTGGTCAGCCACAGCGCTCCCCCGTCGCGGCCCCCCCCATAGCGCCTGAGCCGCTTGACGGTCAGCCCCAGCCCGGAGACGTGCAGCACGTAGACCAGTCCCTCGCGCAGATCCAGGTCGCCGGGATCGACGTAGATGCGGTCACCCGGGCGGATGCCGCCCCCGGCAGCGGTGGTCATGGACTCGCCGCCCACCTCCAGCACCAGCATGCCGGGGCGGTGATCGCGCACGGGCACCAGTTCGTGGTCAATGACACTGGCATGGTCCTCGGTCACAGGCAGCCCCGCACTGGCCAGGGCACGCACCGGCACACGCACCAGTTCCAGCACCTCCAGAGCGTCGTCGCCCGGAGCAGCCTGGAGCAGCGGCAGCCCGGTGCGGGCCACCCACTCGCCCGCCGGAATCTCCAGCGCGCGGCGCAGGGCGTCCTGACGTGCCGGAGTCAGCGCTTCCAGCGGACGGGTGCCGCGTTCCAGACGGCTCAGGTACGGCTGCGTCACGCGCCCGGCCTGCCCGCCGTGGTCCAGGGTGCGGGCGCTGACCTGCCCCTGCTGCAAATTCAGCGCCGTGCGCCGCGCCCCCAGCCATGCGGCCAGTTCCAGTGAGGGCAGATCACGCAAAAAAGGTTTGCCAGTCATGCACCGAGTCTAATGACCCGCAGACATGCAACTGGAATCCAGAACACTTGATATATGTCTACAGACATATTAGACTTCGGCCCTGGATACGTCCCAGACAGAATAAGAAGCCCGAGTTCTTCCTCAGCCGCACCTCTGGAGGTCATCATGCCCGACATCTCTCCCGCTTCCCCCTCCCTGCTGACCCTGGCCCCGCTGCTGGGGGCCGCCTTCGTGGCCGGGGGCATCACGCAACTGGCGCGGCTGCTGGGTCAGGACCGGACGCCGCGTGCCCGCGCCGCGCTGGCGCTGGCGGTGGCCGCCGGAATCGCCGCGCTGACGGTGGTGGCCCTGATGACCGTGACCCTGCGCCCCGATCCGGCCCCGGCCCTGCTGCTGGCCGCCGCCTGCGTGACTGGCTGGAGTGGCCCCGGCATCCTGGCCCGGCTGGGCGCGGTGATCGAGCGCCGTCTGGGACTGTCCCCCGCTCCCACCGTGTTTGGACCGGATTCCACCACGGGTGAGAGCGGAGGACGCGAGCAGACATGAGGGTGGGCAGGTGGGCGAAAGTGAGCAGTTCTTTCGCCCACCTGCCCACGCCAATGGCAAGCAATCTGACCTTCTGGGGGGCAGATGAGACCAGATGGAGGGTCCCAACACAGACCCATCGCCCCGGCGCACGCACAATGAACCATGACCGCCGAGACTGACCGTCTCCCGCGCCGGGATGTTCGGGGCCGGGACACCACACTTCGCCGCCTGCTGCTGTCGGGCCTGCTGCTGGGTGGCCTGGCCCTCTCTGGCGTCCAGGCGCAGGACACGCCCCTGACCGCCCAGAAGCCCGCGCAGAGCAGCGCCGCCAATACCCCCAGGCCGCTGACGGACGCCGAGAAACAGACCCTCAAAACCCTATTCAGCAAGGTCCGGCCCGCCACGCTGCGGATTGAGCAGTGCGACAACAAGGTGCCGGGGGCCTGCGACGAACCCGACGGCATCGGCTCCGCCGTGCTGATCTCGGCAGATGGACTGGCGCTGACCGCCTACCACGTGGTGGAAGGGGCCAGCAAGCTGAGTGCCCAGACGGTGGACAAGAAGCGTTACGCGGTAGAAGTGGTCGGCTACAACGATCAGGACGATCTGGCGCTGCTGCGGGTCTCAGTGCCGGGGGGCACGCCATTCCTGCCACTGGCCAGCGCCCGCCCCAGCGTGGGCGACGCCGTGCTGGCCGTGGGCAACGGCGGCGGCACCTTCCTGGCCGCCAAGTCGGGCCGCCTGACGGGCCTGGAGGCCAACGCTGGACCCGGCGGCGCAACCTTCCCGCCCGGCACCCTCCAGATGAGCGCCCCGCTGGTCCCCGGCGACAGCGGCGGCCCGATCCTGAACGTCAGAGGTGAACTGACCGGCATCGTCAGCTACATCAGCATCAGCCGGGAGAAGGGGCCAGCTTCTTTCGCCGTGCCGGTCACGGCCAGCGACGCCCGTCTGGTTGACCTGCGCGCGGGCAAGAAGCTGGACGCACCGATCATCGGCATCAGCCTGAACGGGCCGTACACCGCGTTGCTGACCATTGACGCCACAAATTTCAAGCGCGCCAGCGAGTTGCTTAAACTGGGGGACACGCCCGGCGCGTTCTTCACCAGCGTCAGTCCGGGAAGCCCCGCAGAGAAAGCGGGACTTCAGCCCCTCAAGCTCAACGATCAGGATCAGCGCATTTCCGGCGACATCGTAACCGAGGTCAATGGCAAACGCATCATCAACTTCGACGAGTTTCAGTACGCGGTGCGGACCTATAGACCCGGCGACACCATCACCCTGACCGTGCTGCGAAACAGCAAGCCGCTGATGGTCAAGCTCACGCTGATCGGACGCAGCCAGGCCCAGCCCTAGACTGCAACGCCAACTCTCGGGGGGAGGCAGGTGCGCCTCTCCCCTTATTTACTGTGTGGCAAAGGCTTCTGAGGCTGATCCAGTCGATACTCTAGAAATAGTACTTGACATTTACGCTTAAAACAGAATAATGGGCCTATGGATACCCTCAAAAAAGCAGGGGCGATGCTGGCCCATCTCGAACTCTTCCACCAGATGCTGGACCTGCGCGGGCTGCTGCAACTGGCCGCCCACATGGAGGAGCGCGGTGACCGCGTGACCCTGATCAGCGGCGAGACGATTACCCTGATCGGCGCGGAGATGCTCAGCGACGCCGGGGTGACCACCGGCAAGGGGGCCAGGATCGAGGCCAGCACCGCGTACCGCGTGTTGCAGAGCCTGAAGGGCCACGACGCCCCCGAATACGCCGTGACCCGCGAGGAACTGGGCGCATTGAACGCCCGCGCCGTGTCCGAGCTGGAAGGCGGCGACGCCCTGAAAGCCTTTGGGGACACGCTGGCCCGCATCGGCGCGGCTCCGGCGGCGGCCCCTGCGCCTGCCCAGGCCCCCCAGCCTGAAGCTGCCGCGCCGGCAGAACGTCCAGGCCGGGGCCGCCGTGCCGCCGAGACCGAGGAAAACGCAGCCGAACAGCCCGCCGCATAATCGCCCTACCGCGCCCCACTTCTCGCCCAGACGGGTGAGGGTGGGGCGCTTTGCTCTATGGCGGGAAGCAGGCGTGCGCCCTAGCCCTCCAGATTCAGGCTGAACGGCTCCTTCAACCCGGCCTCCGCCGCTGCGCGGGCGACGGCGGGGGCGTGGTTCAGGGCCAGCACGGCGCGGTAGGTGCGCGTGGCCAGATCGCGGTCTCCCTGGGCGTCGCGCACCTGTCCCAGCCGGGCCAGCGTCAGGCCGGTCAGGCTGCGGGGCACATCGTCGGTCAGGGCGTGGGCGGCGCGTTCCAGCAAGTCACGGGCCGCCTTCAGATCACCCACCGCCAGATAGATTCCGGCGGCGGCGGCGGACAGCTCGGCCCCCGGGGTCACCGCGTCGCCTGATTCGCGGTCCAGCGCGGCCAGCAGGGCGTTCAGATCATCGTCCTCGCGCAGTTGCCACGCGCGGTCCGCCAGGGCACGCAGGCGGCTGGTCTCGCCGGGGGCAAAGGCTGTCAGGTCCGGCAGGTGTGAACCGGGCAGCAGGTCCAGCAGGCCGGGAAGATCGTCCAGCGGGGCGATCACGACGCCCGTTTGCCCGGACAGTTTCACGGCCAGTTCCGAGAGACGTTTTTCCCGCCAGTGCGTTCCCGGCCCCTCGTCCAGCGCGGCGCGCGTGGCAGCGTGGTAAGCACGGGCGGCAGCCATGACCTCATTCCCCACCACCTGGGCAGGGGCCATCGGCGTAGTCACCAGCGTGGCAAATTCACGCTCGGCCCCCGCCGCCCCCCGCAGGCGTTCACGGCCCTGCGGGTACTGGCTCAGAAAGCCCTGGAGTTGACCGTGTTCAGCCTCGGCCCAGGCCCAGTCCGCCGTGAAGCCGTCCCGGATACCGATGCGGGCGGCGGGCAGCGCGTCGCGCAGGGGGTGATCGGGGTCCGTGTCACTGGCCCACAGCACTTCCACCTGACCCGGATGCGCCGCGCCCAGGTGCCGGACGATTTCCACCACAGTTCCGGCGTTGTACTGCGGGTGCAACCTGAGCAGATCGCCCAGATCGGGCACTAGAGTGAGGCTCATGCGGCCACCCCTGCGCCGCGCCGCGCCAGTTCGGCCAGAAAGACCTGCGGATCGGCAGGCGTCAGGAAATAGTCGGCGTCGCCGGAGTGCAACAGCACGCCGCCCTGTCCCGTAGACGCGGCGGCCAGCACGCGGCTGACACCCTGCCCGTCGTGCGACAGCGTGAAATGCCCGGTCAGATACCCTGGCATTCCGGTCCCGAAGGTGCGGACGCCCAGCACGCCAGAAGTCCGGCGGGCGCTCAGGCCCGCGTAAGGAAGTCGGGTCTGGTTCAGGATGCGCTGGATGACCACGGCGTCGGGCGTCAGGGTGTAGGCCAGTCGGCGCGGGGCGAGCTGGAACAGGGCAAACAGCACAAGGGCCAGGGCAACCATCGCGCCCCGCAACAGGGGCGTATTTTCCTCGTCTGGAATAAGGGCCACGGCAAGAACGAGCGCAGGCACACCCCACGTCACGCTGCGGAACAGCGGCGAGGCGGAAGACGCCGCCAGGGGAACATCCACCCCCTGTGTCGGCCCACTCACGCGCTGGCCCCGCTGCCCTTCCGTCCACGCACGCTGTTGCGGCCCAGACGCACGATGTCGGTCACGCCGTCCACTTTAGCAATTGCGGCGCTCAGCACGCCCAGCACGTCGGCCAGCAGGCCGTGGCGGTCCGGGGCCACCACGTCCAGGTCGACCAGGGTCAGGCCCGCAAGCCCGGCGTCCCAGCTCGCGGCCACGCAGCGTTCGGGTTCGTCCTTCAGCAACCGGATCATGTTGGGACAGTCGATGCGGTGGATGCTGACGCCCCGGCCCCGCGTCAGGTAGCCCATGATCTGATCGCCCC
Organism: Deinococcus marmoris DSM 12784; assembly: GCF_000701405.1. Classification (GTDB taxonomy): domain Bacteria; phylum Deinococcota; class Deinococci; order Deinococcales; family Deinococcaceae; genus Deinococcus; species Deinococcus marmoris. Next base: position 27,370 of record NZ_JNIV01000049.1, on the reverse strand, counting down.
GGATCGGGTTGCAGCAGTTGCTGAGCTTGGTGGTGGTGGTAAAGCCCTCCACATACACGCCGCCAGTGTCGGGGGCGCGGGGTTTGGGGGCGCGTTTGGCGGGCACGCCGCCCTGCTCGCTGGCCAGGCTGGGCGACAGCACCCGGCCCACCGCCGAGGGCGTCAGCTTGCCCGCGCTGATGGCGAAATACAGGTCATCCGGGTTGCGGGTGTTCAGGAGCTTCTGGGCGGCGTCCTCCAGCAGCTTGGTCCGCATGAGCTGGCGCACCGGGAGCTGGCGTTTTCTCAGGTGGCGTTCGAGCATGTCGTGGCCGCGCTGGCGGGCGTCCTCGCGCTCCAGTTGCCGGAAGTGGTGCCTGATCTTGGCGCGGGCGCTGCGGGTCACCGCAAAGTTGAGCCAGTCCTTGCTGGGGTGACCGTTCTTGCTGGTCACGATCTCCACCATGTCGCCGTTGCCCAGGCGGTGCGCCAGCGGCACGATGCTGCCGTTGACGCGCGCCCCCACGGTGGTCTCGCCGATGCGGCTGTGGATGTGGTACGCGAAATCGATGGACGTGCTGCCCGCCGGCAGACTGACCGCCAGACCGCGCGGCGTGAACACGCGCACCCGCTGGCCCAGGATGTCGGACTTGACGGCGTCCATGTAGTCGCTGGCGTCGTTGATCTCGTCCTGCAACTCGCGGAGCTGGGCGATCCAGTTCTCGCGGTCCTTCTGCGCGAGCGTTGATCCCTGCTTGTACATCCAGTGGGCCGCCACGCCGAACTCGGCCACCTCGTGCATGCGGCGCGAACGGATCTGCACCTCTATAGGCTGGCCGCTCTGGCTGATCACGGTGGTGTGCAGCGACTGGTAGCCGTTGGGCTTGGGCACCGCGATGTAATCCTTGAAGCGCCCCGGCAGCGGGGTCCACATGCTGTGGACGATGGACACGGTGTGGTAGCAGATGCGCTTCTCGCGGGTGGCCTCGGCCTTCTCGCGCCGCTTGTCGTCGGTGCCTTCGGGCACGATCAGGTCACGCGGGGTCACGATCACGCGGATGGCCAGCAGGTCAAAGATCTGCTCCAGGCCCTTGCCCTCGCGCTGCATCTTGCAGTGGACGCTCCACAGGTGCTTGCTGCGCCCGGAGATGTCGATATCCATCACCCACTCGGGCAGTTCCAGATCGTCGGCCAGCGCCTCGTCCAGTTGCGTGACTGCCTCGCCGATCAAGGTGTCGCGCTCGTCCTGGCGGCTTTGCAGGCGGCTTTGCAGGTAGGCGTAGTCGTCGGGGTACAGGTAGCGGAAGCTGAGGTCTTCCAGTTCCCACTTGATCTGCCCTATGCCGAGGCGGTGCGCCAGCGGGGCAAAGATGTCCATCGTTTCGCGGGCGATGCGCACCTGCTTGTCGGGCCGCATGCTGGCCAGCGTGCGCATGTTGTGCAGCCGGTCCGCCAGCTTGACCACGATGATGCGGATGTCGTCGGTCATGGCGATCAGCATCTGGCGCAGGTTCTCGGCCTGCAAATCCCGCCCAGCGTCGCTGACCACGGCGCTCTGCGATCCCTGCTTGCTCAGCTTGCTGACCTTGGTCTCGCCTTCCACGATGCGGGCCACGTCGCGCCCGAACCCGGCCTCGATCTGCTCGAAGGTCACGAAGTCCACGTCTTCCACCGTGTCGTGCAGCAGCCCGGCCATGACGCTGTCACTGTCCATGCCCAGCCGCGCCAGGATCACGGCCACCGCCACCGGGTGCGTGATGTACGGCTCGCCGCTCTTGCGGTTGACCCCCGCGTGGGCGTCACGCGAGAAGACGTAGGCGCGCTCGATGCCGTCTATCTCCGGGGCCGGGCGGCCTGTCACCAGCGCCCGGAGTTCCCGCATTCCATGTTCATCCATTGGCTGTTCGGCGCGCTGCGGCACGCCCGGCATGGTAGCGCGGCGGAGGCAGGAATTACCGGAGTGTGTGTGGCTTTTGGACACCCCCAGATTGCCAACGCCCAAGGAACGAAAAAACACCCGCCGGAACAGGCAGGTGTGGAGGTTGGTGGGTCAGGGGGGTGCTGTCAGCGGTCGCGCACGCGGACAGGGATGGGGACCGGCTGGGGTTGAGGTGCGCCCCCCAGGATTTCCCGGAGCCAGTCGATAAATTCTTTCAGGCCCTTCATGACCGTATTTTAGCCACTTCGGGGTGGGACAGATGGCGCGCAGCTTACGATGGGTTCACGTCAACGGCGTGGGTTAACCCAGTCTAAATCAGCAATTGACATCCTCCCACCGCTAAAGCAGTGGGATTCCTACCAGGAACTTAAGGAGGTTGCGACCTGACTCTGCTTCAACTGATCCGAAGACCCTTCAGCTTCAACGCCCATCGCTTGCCCGTCTCCGAATTCACGGCTGACGGAGGTGGATTTCACTCCACCGGGGACTGTCAAGGCCCCCGTGACGCTGGACGTATAGCCCAGCATCAGTGCGCCACGGTTCGCAATGTTCCGCGCCGCATTCAGATCGGCATGGACCGCGTACCCGCACGCTTTGCACTTAAAGCGGTCCTGCCGGAGTCGGTTGCCCTTCTCGGTATGCCCGCATTTGCTACAGCCCTGGCTGGTATGCCGGGGGTCAACCTCGACGATGCGAACACCGTAGCGGGGTGCTTTCTGGTGGAGCAGGGCGATCAGCTCCCCAAAGGCCCAGTTGTGAACCATGCGGTTCACCTTCCGGGTGAGCTTCACCCGGTCCCGAATGCCCAGCAGCTTTTCAATGGCAAGAGCTGCGCCCTGCTGGGCCACCTCTCCAAGAATCTGGCAACTGATCTGGTGGTTCAGGTTCCGCATCCAGCGCGATTCTTTGCCCTTGCTGCGCCTCACCTCGCCCATCAGCTTTGCTTTCTGAAGGCTCCTCCTCCGTGCCGAGTAGCGGTTGCGGGTGTGCCTGACGGCCTGCCCGCTCCAGAACCTGACCAGACCGGGGCCGCTCATGACCGCCGTGTTGGCAACCCCCAGGTCCAGCCCCAAAACCACACCACTTTCAACCGTGTTCGGAACGTCCTCATACACGGTCAGGTGCAGATACCAGTCTTTCCCCCTGCGGTGAAGCTCCGACGCCCCGTACTTCAGGGTTCCGGCAGCCACCGCATCCACAAAAGGAGCGTGACGATCATCCACTTCAATCGGCAACCACAGGTAATCCCGCGCTTTCTCAGTCGAGAGGCGCAGGGTGCGGCCCACGATGGCAAGAGCGCGCTGCCCAACGCCCAGCGGCAACCCCGGCCCGAACTGCGGCACGTTCGCCCGCTTGCCCTTCGCTTTGCGGGCAAGGTACGAGCGGAACGTTTCAATGGCCTTGTCGCGGGCGCGTTGCAGGTTAACCACGGGCAACGTGAACCGCTCTTTGGCCGGGACATACAGCTCCCGGTGCAGGGCGGTGGCGTTGGTGGTCTGGAGGCGTTCAATGCCCTCCAGATGGAACTGAGCGCACGCCGCGTACTCCCGCTGCATGGCCGTCAACCGGGCAAACTTGCCCCGGTTGACGGTTCGTAATTTGAGTTTCAAAACTCGCACGCTCATAACTTCAGCTTAGCAAAGGTCTTGAGCAGACCGAAGGCCCTCGCCGCCTACGGCGTCGGCCCCATTCATCCCACAGCTCAAGCAGTGGGTTTCCTGGGAGCTTTTCTATGACCTGCATGCCTGCCTTTCCCGCCCCTCCCCTGCCCATCATCCTGGACGGTGATCCCGGCCACGACGACGCCATCAACATCCTGCTGGCACTGTCTGGTTCAGAATCGGCCAGTCCAGAATTCCAGGTGCTGGGCCTGACCACCGTGTTCGGCAACGTGGGCCTGGACCGCACCACCCGCAACGCCCTGATCGTGCGCGAACTGAGCGGCGTGGACGTGCCCATCTTTGCCGGGGCGGACCGCCCACTGGTCCGGGGGCGCATCAGCGCCGAGGCGGTGCATGGAGACAGCGGCATGGACGGCCCCGACTTACCCACGCCGACACGCGGGGCGGAGGCCGGGCACGCCGCGCGTTTCATCATCGAACAGCTGCGCGCCCGCCCCGGCGAGGTCACGCTGGTCCCCACCGGGCCGCTGACCAATCTGGCGCTGGCCTTTCGCCTCGCGCCGGACATCGTTCCACTGGTCCGGCAGGTGGTCTGGATGGGCGGCAGCACCGATACCGGCAACTGGACCCCTGCCGCCGAATTCAACGCGCTGGCTGATCCACACGCGGCACAGATCGTGTTCACGTCCGGCGTGCCGCTGACGATGTTCGGGCTGAACGTCACGCATCAGGCCATCGCGCATCCGGCCCGCGTGGCGGCTTTTCGGGCGCTGGGCACGCGGGTGGGCGAATTCGCGGCGGTGCTGCTGGAATTCTTTGCTGAACACCACCGCGAACGCTACGGCTGGGACGGCGGCGCGCTGCACGATCCGATGACCGTGGCGTGGCTGCTGCGCCCGGACCTGTTCGTGTCGCGCCCCATGCACGTCAAGGTGGACCTGACCGCTGGCCCCAGCGCGGGCCGCACGGTGGCCGACGTGTGGAACCTGACTGCTCCCCGCCCTAAAGGGCGAGGGTTCTTGCTGCGCGTCCCTCTCCGCATTTGCGCGGCCTCGGGTTTAGCGCGGAGACCACAAGGTCTCCAGAAACATCGTTCGCTGAACCACTCTGACTCCGGTGCGTCCCTCGCGGGCCTATACCAAAGGTGCTGATCTTTAGATCAGCGCTCGCGGTTTGTTGTAAAGCTTCCGTGTGTGCCAGCGACAGGAGGCGGTCGACTCCTGGGGTCCAGGCCAAGCCTGGACCCACACACATCGAGGTTTCGGGGTCCGTGTGCCGGGCCAGGAAGGCCGACAGCAGATCCCGCTGGACACTCGCGCCGCACTGATTACAGGTGTGCCAGCGTTGCGAGAGTGCTTTCTTCTGAACGTGCCCACAGACGCAGGTCTGCGAGAGTTTGGCGGCAAACGGGTTGATCCACTGCACGGTTCCGCCGGCACTTTCAGCCTTGCGGGACAGCAACAAAAGGAACATGGAAGGGGCGTTGCGCAGCACGGAGCGCCCCCATAATTTTTGCCAGGCTTTGATCGACAACTTCTCGACACGAAATACCGTGCCGAGGGAGAGCAGGTCATTCGAGAGTTTGCCGTGCAGCGTTTTACGGTGTGCGGCCTGACGGCGGTGAAGCTCAGCGATCCGGGCCCGAGTCTGTTTTTGTTTTGCTGAAGAAACCCAGACCAGTTTCTTGCCCCGGACGATCTGACCGTCTGGTTTGAAGTTGTCCGGGTTGTTTGCCCGGCGTTGTCGGTCGAGCTTGCGGGCGTGACGGCGAAGGGTCACCGCCGAAGTCCGAAGCTCGGTGCAAAACGGAGTTAAGAGTGCGTCTTCGTCTCCAACAGCGGCCAGCGTACTCGGACCCAGATCCAGTCCGATGACCGCGCCGCTGGCCACCTCTGAGGGGCGTTTCTGAAAAGGCTTGCCCTCACAGACCAGTTGCGCTGAATATCTGACCTTGCCCCGAACAGTTTGACGCAACAAGCGGACGTACTTGGTGCGGAATTCAAAAGCGTGCTGGTGATAGGCGTCAGTGTCGTCGAATACGCAGGGCAGCTTCAAACTGCCCCAGCGCAGCGTGGCGTCTGACGCTTTGAAGATCAGACCAGAGATGTTCGTTTTGCCTTCTACGCTTCCCAGCGCCTGACCCATGCTCTTGAAGCGGGGCGTGCCCCGCTTCAGGGTCAAGACTTCGTTGCAGGCGCGGAAAGCGCGTGAAGCGAGTTTTTGAACCGTGTTGGCATCCAAATCACTAAAACTGCCCAGGTGACAGCGGGTCCTGCGGACTCGTGTACTCAGGGCATGCAGAGCGTACTCGGAAAATCCAACCGCCTTCCGGGCGGCGCTCATCTGACCCGAGAGAATTTTCTTGCGGTCGTCAAACTCGCGGGCCACTTTCTTCGCTGCCGGACTGCTTTTCGGCAACGCCGTCAGCGCCGTTTTCTTTTCTTTATGCCAGGTTTTCAAGGCGTCCCAGGCCCCAGTCCACAGGGGATGGTTCTGAAGGCGTTTCAACCGCAGCCGGGCGTCCTGGAGCAGGCGGTTGTACAGCAAACGGGCCAATTCGAAGCGGCGTTCCAGTTCGTGGGTTTCACCAGCGCTCACCCGCACCACAAAGGTACAGGTAAACGTTGGGGAACTTGCGGCTGGCACACATAAAGATAGCATTCCGGCTTCGGCTTCGGAAGCCGCCCTACGGGCGGCGCTCCAGTTCCTCCCCGGTTTGAAAACCGGGGCATCCCTGCAGCAGTTCTGTGAGCGCGGACCGATTGAGGTAAATCCAGCAACGTGAAAGGGTTTTGTGACAGGACTGTGGGCCAGACTGCTCTAAACTCGGGACATGCGGTTCCCCGGGTTGCCCAGACCTCCAGATTCGGCGCGCGTCGGGCGAGCGCGCCCGAAGGCCGGGGTGGGCCGGGCGGACGGAAAAACAGAAGGCGTGATCCAAGAACCCGGCGCGGAACTCAGGCACACCCTGCATCAGGGTCTGGCGCTGACCGCGCTGATCTGCGGCGTGCCCGTCCTGCTGATCCTGTGGGGGCTGGAGGCGTCCAGCGCCGATCCCAGAGCGCCTATGGTGGGGCTGTACGCGGTCATGGCGCTGGTGTGCATGTGGGCCGCCCACCGGATCGTGAGCGGCAGATCACTGGAGCGCGCACTGAAACTGATCATGGTCTTCAATGCGCTGTTCATCCTGTTTCAGGCGTATTACGGCGTGGTGGGCGGGCAGATCAGCCTCAACATGTACCTGATGATGATCACCAACGCGGTCTTCGGCTATCTGGTGTTCGGCACCCGCAGCGCCGGGCTGCTGAATCTGGGCATGTTCGGCATGGTCCTGGCGCTGGTACTAGCGCGCGCGGCGCAGGGCGATCTGAAGCCTTCCTTCTTCGACCTCCAGCTCTTTCTGTCCACCGGCACTGTAATGCTGCTGCTGCACGCGCTGGCGTGGTACAAGAACAGCTTTATCGCGCTGGCCCACAAGCAGTTGCGGCTGGAACACGAGGCCTGGACCGATGCCCTGACCGGCCTGCCCAACCGCCGCCGCCTGTACCAGCAGATCGGAACGCTGCTGGACCCGGACGAAGTCTCTCCAGGCAGGGGCGGCAGCGTGATCATGCTGGACATCGATCATTTCAAGCTGGTCAACGACACCCACGGCCACCTGGCCGGGGACAGCGCCCTGACGCACGTCGCGGGGCTGCTGCGGCAGGAAGCGCAGGCTGGTGAAACGCCGGGGCGCTGGGGCGGCGAGGAGTTCATGCTGATCCTGCCCGGTGTAACTGGGGCCGGGGCTGCCCGCCGGGCCGAGGCGCTGCGGCAACGGCTGCTGGCCTCGCCCCACCCGCAGGTCGGCCCGCTGACCGCCAGCTTCGGCGTCAGCGCCTGCCGCGCGGGCGACGACCTGACCAGTCTGGTGGCGCGGGTGGACGACGCGCTGTATGGGGCCAAGGCGGGGGGCCGAGACCGGGTTCAGACGGCGGAGATGGCGGCGCCCGGCTTTGAAGGTGACGTGGCGGCCATGCCCGCGATAATGGAGTGAAGCTGCCCGGGAACTGGTGTTGCCGGCGGCCTGCACAGTGTCCACCTCATCCCCGCAGGAGGAAACCGGTAGAGGGTGGCCTGCCGCGTCTCCAGACCTCCAGGGACGCTCCCTCTAGCCCTCCAGCGTGGTCAGGTCGCCGGGGTCCTCGCCCAGCGCCTGGGCGCGCAGCACGCGGCGCATGATCTTGCCGCTGCGGGTCTTGGGCAGGGCGGCCACGATCTCGACCCGGCCCAGCGAGGCAATCGGCCCCAGTTCGCGCCGGACATGCTCACCGATGCTGGCGCGCAGGCCAGGAAGGTTGGCATCATCAGCGCTGTGGGAGGCCAGCAAAATCACGTAGGCCACGATGCTCTGGCCCTTCAGCTCGTCGGGGATACCAATCACGGCGGCCTCGGCCACAGCAGGGTGCGAAACCAGCGCGTCCTCCACGTCCGAACTGCCGATGCGGTGCCCGGCCACGCTCAGGACGTCGTCGGCGCGGCCCAGAATCGAGAAATAGCCGTGTTCGTCGCGTAGGGCCAGATCGCCGGACAGGTAGCCCGCCGGGTTCTCGCTCCAGACCTCGGCGTACCTAGCCGGGTTGCCGTGGATGCCGCGCATCATGGAGGGAAAGGGGCGGCGGATCACCAGATGGCCCTGCACGTTGTCGGGCAGGCTGTTTCCTGCCTCGTCCACCACGTCGGCCACCACCCCGGCCAGCGGGCGGCCCACGAAGCCGGGGCGCACAGGCCAGCGCGGATGGCTGCCCAGCGTGGGCGCGCCCAGTTCGGTCTGCCACCAGTGATCGATCACGATGGCGTGCGCGCCTTCCCCCAGCCCCCCGGCCAGATGCTGCTGCGCCCAGCGCCACGCCTCCGGGTTCAGCGCCTCGCCCGCGCAGGCGATCACGCGCAGGCGGCTCAGGTCATACGGCTCGAGGACCTCTGCGCCCAGCTTCATGAACAGGCGCAGGGTGGTGGGGGCGGTGAACAGCACGTCCACGCCATATTTCTCGATGCTGCGCCACAGGATGCTGGGGTCCGGGAAGTCCGGCGCGCCCTCGCGGAACAGCACCGTGGCCCCGGCCACCAGCGGCCCATAGACAATGTAGCCGTGGCCTACGATCCATCCGATGTCGCTGGTGCAGAAGAAGACATCCTTCTCGGTGACATCGAACAGCGCGCCCAGGTGGTAGGCGGTGCCCACGATGTAGCCGCCGTGCGTGTGGACCACGCCCTTGGGCTTTCCGGTGCTGCCGGAGGTGTAGAGGATGTACAGCGGATGCTCAGCCCCGACTGGTACGGCTGCCGTGCGTCCGTGCGTGAACAGGCTTTCCCAGGCCACCGTGCGCGAATCATGCTCGCGCGAGAAAGTCTTGATGCGCTCCCACAGCACCAGATGCTGCACCTGCGGCAGATCGGCCACCGCCTCGGCGGCCACCGAGTACAGGTCCACCAGTTTGCCGCGCCGGTACCCCACGTCCGCCGTGATCACCACCCGCGCGCCCGCGTCAGTAATCCGGTCCCGCAGCGCGCCCACGCCTAGGCCCGCGTAGACCACCGAATGCACCGCCCCCAGCCGCGCGCAGGCCAGCATGGCGATGCAGCCTTCCGGGGTCAGGGGCATGTAGATCACCACCCGCTCGCCCAGGCCCACGCCCAGCGCCCGCAGTCCGGCGGCGGCGCGTTCCACCCGCTCGTGCAACATGCCGTAGGTCAGCACCTGTTCCTCCCCGGTTTCCGAGAGCCAGATGAACGCCGCGCGGGTGCGGGCCTCGCCGCGTGCGTGGCGGTCCAGCGCGCTGAGGGTCACGTTGGTCTCGCCATCGGCAAACCACTGGAAGTTCGGGGCCTCCCCGCTGAGGCCCAGGGTGGGTTCGCGGGTCCATTCCAGCTTGCGCGCCTGCGCCAGCCAGAAGGCGTCCGGGTCCGCCGCCGCCGCATCGATGTCTGCCTGCGGGTCGGAACGCAGGCGGGCCAAGACGCTCTGGGGGACGGGAAAGCGCTCGGCGGAGGGCGGGGTGGGCGCGGCCTGATCGGATTCGGACATGGGGCAAACCTCCAGAAGGTGGGTGTTTGGAGCGTGGAGAAGCTCGATGTTGTGGCAAGGGCGTGGTGCGTTCAGTCTAGTCGCGCTTGTGGGGGATAGGCGGTGAACTGGGGGGAACATTCCCAGGCCGTTTCCTCAAAGGACGTCAGGAGGCACAGCCAAACGGGCCACGCGGACATTTCGTCGCCTCCTGTTAAGTGCCAACCTTGCCAAGCGGGAAAGAAGTGGTCTGGGACGCCCAGGAACGCACCTTCCAGCCCCTCTCTCCCATCCTTTCTTATTATGTAATTAGCATAATTTATGCTATAATCTACGTATGCAGAACGCTCCGCTGACCCTCGAATTCGGCACCGTCCGGCTGCCCATCAGCGCCGACGGATTCCTTCTCGCTTCCTCTGCCCTGGCGCAACTGGGGCTGATCCCTGCCGACTGGAACGCCCTGGCCGCCGAACATGATCTGGCCTCGCCCGCCCGCGACTTTGGCGCTGGGCCGGAGGCCACCCTGAGTCTGGCCGAATTTTCCCGGCTGGCCTTTGTGGTGGACACCGTGCAGGCGCGGCGGTGGCGCAAGCGGGCGCAGGACCTGCTGACCCGCGCGATGGGCGGCGACGTGAAACTGGCCGCGCAGATCGCCGAACGCAGCGCCGATCCGGGGGCGCGGCGCTGGCTGGCCTCCCGCCTGGAAAGCACGGACGCCCGCCGCGAGCTGATGGCGACGGTGGCCCGCCACGGCGGCGAGGGCAACGTGTACGGCCAACTGGGCAGCATTAGCAACCGCAGCGTGGTGGGCCTGGACAGCGCGGGCATTCGCCGCGAGCGCGGGGTGAAGGCCACCCGCGACGGCCTGAGCAGCACCGAACTGCTGCGGCTGGCCTACCTGGACGCCGCCACGGCCCGCGCCATCACCGAACGCGGCGCACACGGCAACGCCGCCATCCTGCACCTGCACGAGCGGCTGGCCCGCCACGAACGCCGGGGCTGGGCCGGGGAAGGGTCCGGGGCACCCCAGGCGGGATAGAGAAGTCCTCTTGCCCAGCCCTCTCCGCGTGGAGGGGGCTTTCTTTTGTTGGAGGTGGGATTGTGGGGTGGCCCTGCCCGCTTAACCCCTCCGCCCCTCCGGGACACCTCCCCTCAAAGGGAGCTGAGCGGCGCGTAACCGGGACGGCGCACAGCAACGCGGTGCGGCAGCACGTACTGCGCCGCACACTCAACAGACGCCGCATCTGCGCCCAAAACGGGTACAGGGTGACGCCCAGCACAGGGACAGTGACCCCCGCGCACGTGAATGACAGGCAGCCGCACAACACAGCGGGTGACAGACGCTGCGGCGCCCACGTGGGCCGTGACCTCGCGCGCCCGCTGGGTGGGCGATAGCATGGCGCGCTGGTAGGAGGGAGCCACTGCGTAGCGCTGTTAGAGGACGGAGCCTGCACCGCACGGAAAAAGAGATGACTGCGTGCGCTGCAGAAAACAGACTGGACAGGGCAACACCCAAACCAGACCAGCAGCCGCACGCTGCAGTGAGCCAGTAACTGATGCGAGTACGGGGGAGAGGGCGTACAGCGTCAGAAGGAAGGCCAACCGGCCCCGCAGCGCACAGGGACGGCAAGGGGAAGCGTCGTGCAGAGACCGAGTAGCTGCGCCGATTCATCAAAGGGCAGCAGTTGCGCAGTTCTACACGACACGACACATGCACGCGCTCCGGACCGTGCAGCAGCCACCACGCCAGTATCGGCGGCACACGACATCGGCAACCGAGACGACGCATGACGGCGCGGCGTGGCAGCACACGCCTGACGCACGTCGCGTCTGCGCACAGTCCGGAGCGCGTGCAGCGACAGTCATTTCCGAGCAACCTCGACGCTCCCCTGGGGTTTACCCGCAGCACTGGGGACCGACGCTCCATCTCCCTCGCCACCCTGCTGCTGGTCTGACGTCCTCACGTGAAAGCTGCGGAACCATTGACCGCGCCGCCTTCCTAATCAGAACAGTCCTGGAGATCTCATTTCCGGAATTTCCGTATAAAAGGCTGTTCCAGACGGGTTGGATCGCCCACTTTGTGTGCCAACTTTCCATTCATGGTCTCATAGGCGCCAGTCTTCCGCTCGAGCCCCTCCAGCCAGGCCGCAACGGGCACGCACAGCGCAAATGCGTCCGCAGACACGGGCAGTGACGCGCGGGACCAGACGCAGGCGCATCTCCAGCAGGGCGCAGCCGCAGACGCGAGATGAAGCACGCAACATGACGCTGGACGGCAACAGATGCACCGACACGAAGGCGGCGTCAGCACCGGCCGGGAGGCAGCGGCGCCGCGCAGTGAGCACAGGAGGGTGGCCAGTCCACCGCGCAGCGACACCGTCCGCACACAGAGAGAGACGGCAGACCAGCGCGTCGCCGAGAGTGAACCACGGCGGTGCAGCGCAGCCAGGTGACACGCGGCGCCGCACGCCGGGAGAGGCGCGCGCGCCACACCGCGAAGGTGGACGGCTGGGTGCACCAACCGCACCAGACCCGCAGGTCTGTTCATTCGGTGGGACGGCAAGGGAAGTGGGCACGGGGGAGAGGGGACCGAAGCGCCAGGAGGAAGGCCAACAAGCCCCGCAGAGCGAAAGGGAGGGAAGGGGAAACGTCGTGAGGAGACAGCGGGGGCTGCGCCGATGGATGAACGAGACGCACCCGCGCAGGCAGGGAAGAACCCACAGAACCCACGGTGGGTGACCAGCCACGGCAGCGGTCCGTCCGCAGCGCCGCCCTGACCCCCACAACACGACACAAGGAGGCGAAATGCCTGCATCAACACACCTGCGGGTGCGACACGCGTTGCACCCGGCCCCCGCCCAGACTGCCGCGCTCGACAACCTGTGGCACCTCGGCCAGCACCTCTGGGCCGTCCTCGCGCTGCACGCCCGGCTCGAGGCGACAGGCCAACCACAACCCATGCAGCGGGTGGCGGCGCTGGCCGCCGGCCCACCACCCACCAGCCAGGTCCCCGTGAGGCTGCCCCGGCGCAGCACCGCCGAGCGCCGCCGCGAACTCGAGGTGCTCGCCCGGGCACGCGGCTGGCGGGCGCACCTCGGCAGCGCCACACTCGACGGCCTGGTCAGCGATTTTGGCCGGACCCTGAAAAGCCTCGGTCCGGTGGCCCCACCGGACGCCATCCCACTCACGCCGCCGCACGACTTCGCCCTCGTCCTGGGGGGGCTGGCCCGGCCTGTGGGCGAGTTGCACGCCGAGATCGCCGGGGTCCCCGGCCTTGTCCAGGCGCCCCTGTTTCTGCTGCCTGGCCCGGCAGGGGCAGCGGTCGAGACCTGGCGGCGGACGTTCGGTGGTGACCTGACCACCCGGCGCGGGGCGCTGGAGGCCGGTCTGCTCGCAGGCGATCCCGAGGCGGACGCGAGCTACCTGGCGCATGTGGCGCGCTATGGGCTGATCGAGAGCCATCTCGGCGCGGTTCCGGACCACGCGCCGGCCACCCCCCCAGCCGTAAGCCTGGTCCTGGCGGAGGCGGCGCAGCTGCATCACAGCGATGCGGGCGGGTATCAGATCAGCTGGGCATTCCGGGTGACCGGGTTGACGCCGCCGAGCCATCAGGATCTGATCGCCCTCGATCCCGGTGTGCGCTCACTCTGGACCTGGGTCAGCGGCCGTCACAGCCACGGACGGTCTCCGATGCCGCTGAGCCTGCTGCGGCCGTGGTCACCGGCCATGCCAGGGCCGCCCACTCGACTGCTCGCGCAACCTCAGGACCTGATCTACGCGCGCCTGCGCCGCCACCAACTGCTGCACCGCACCCGGTTGAAACCGGTGCTCGAGGCCGGCCTGGCGCGGTTTCTACAGTTTGCGGCGGTGGCCGTCGAACGGACGGATTTCGGGGGGATGCGGTGCCGGGGAGAGGACTATCCGGAAGCCGCCGATTTTCTGGGCACCCGGCTCTACGAGCAGTTTCTGTGCGACTGTGCCCGGCTGGATCCAGGTCACCGCATGGCGGTCTGGGTGCCTCCCGCCTGGACGAGCGTCGACTGTTCGGTGTGTGGCGCGCGCGGCGCGGTGCATTACCGGGGGCGGTCCGGGCGCTGTCAGACCTGCGGGCAGCACCTGGACCGGGACCACAACGGCGCGCGCAACGTTTATCAGCGCGGGGCGGCGCAGCTCGTGGCACGCGGGCTGCCCTGGACGCCCGCGCCGTTGCCGATCCCCCCACGCCGGAGACGGCCGTGACGCCAGGCCAGGTGGCGCAGTTGGAGACAGGGTGGCCAGACGTCCTGCGGCCTCTGCGCGCCTACCTGCCGTACCGGCTGACGCGGCGCGCGTCGGGCCGCTGGGGCAAGGTACCGAGTCGCTGGGCCGGGCAGCGGCTGTATCCAGTCAATTCCCTGGACCGCCGCTGGCACCTGACGTTCCGTGATGCCCTGGACCTGCTGTGGGCCGAGCACTGCGATGGGATCGGCGTCGTGCTGGGGCCACACCTGAACCTGGACGGCGTGCCCCTGGCGGGCCTGGATCTCGATGACGTTGTGACCCGGGGCCGTCCCCTCACTGGGGCCCTGGAGCTGCTGGCTCCCCTGCCCAGCTACACCGAGCGCAGCGTGTCCGGGCAGGGGCTGCATGTCGTCGTGGCGGGCCGCCTGCCACCGACAGGACGGCGCGGGCATGTCGCGGGTATCGGCGTCGAGCTGATCGACTGCGGGTACCTGGCGATCACCGGCGACCGAATTCCCGGGACGCCAGCGGACGTCGCGCCGCACCCGGAGGCCCTGCTCGCCCTGCACCGCCAGCTGGTTCAGTCCACACCGCCGGCCCCGCGCGCGCGCCCTGTCCCGAACCACCTGGACGACGAGGCGGTGTTGCGGCGTGCCCGCAGTGCCCGCAACGGGGGGCGGTTCGGGGCGCTGTACGACGGGGACCTGTTCGCCCACGGTTTCGATCACAGCCGTGCTGACTTGGCCTTGCTCGCTCACCTGCGCTGGTACACGCGTGACCCGGATCAGTTGCGTCGTCTGTGGGCGCGCAGCGCGCTGTACCGCCCGGAACGTTGGATCCAGCCGGTCACCCGTGATGGCCACGATTACGCCGCCGCCACCATCGCCCGCGCGCTCGCCCTCGGCCAGCCGCACCTTTGATCTCAAGGAGACACCATGACCACACCCCAATTCCACACCTACACCGTCCCTTTCTTCCCCAACCCTCTCCAGGAACAGGCCCTGGCCCAGCTCAGCGCGCAGGCCCGCGTGGTCCGCCAGGCCTGCGTGGATCAGGCCACACTCGCGCAAAGCGGTCAGGTCACTTCGCTCCCGGCCTTGCTGGGCGGCCCTAAGCACGCTGAGTGCAGCGCTGCCGCTGAGCTGCGGGCGCTGATGGCCCTCCCGGCGCTGGCGACGTTTCCCATCGGCCTGCTGCACCACGCGGTCAAGGATCAGCGCGCCCGGATCGCGCGGGCAGGAGAGCCCGTCGCCGTGGAGGAGCCGGTGACGCTCGCTGGCGACGGCCTGATCTCGCCGGTCGGCGCGCAGACGCTGCAACTCGCAGGGGTACCGGGCGAAGTCACTGTCGGCACGGATCACCTGCCGCGCTGGGCGGCGTCGGCGTGGGCGCGTGCCGTGGGCGTTCCGGACCCAGCTCCTGAGCTGGAGCTGGGTGGGGCGCGCCTCACCGATTGGACCTTTGTTGAGCGCGGGCCATACAACGGCGTCGACGGCTGGCTGATCGACGTGGAGCTGCGCTGGGACGCGTGGCCTGTGGGATCTCTGTTGCGCGGGCTGGATGAGGAGCAGTGGCCGCCATCGGAAGCAGTGCAGCGGTTGATGGACCCGGCGCGCTGAATATGAAACGGCCAGCCGCTGGCACGGGGGCTGGCCGTTCCCTTGGCGGTGGGCTGCAGGGGCGGACTGGAGACTGGGTCGCCCGTTTCGCCGAAAACAAGGGCCGCAGCCTGACCTGAGAAGGCCGCACGGCGAAATTCTGAACCTCATGGCCGACGACGTGACCTGCTGCCAGTGGGCGGCAGTGGCACGAACACAAGGCCCTGAAACGGATCGAGACGGCGCATGCCGGTGAAGTGGAGCAGGTGAACCTCACACGACTAAAGTCGCGTGATTCTCGCTTCAGCGAGGACTGCCAGCATTCGCTGGTCTCACACCCTCTCCACGAGCGTTTTTGGTGTCCGTCGTTCCAGCGGCCACCATTCTCAAGCCCTCGTCTCGGATGTTGAGGGCAGCGTTCAGGTCGCGGTCGTGCGTCTCCCCGCAGTGCGGGCAAGTCCATTCCCGCACCGCCAAGTCCTTCACGGCGGGATTCTGGAAGCCGCAGTCGTGGCACAGCTGAGAGGAGGGAAAGAAGGGGTCTATGGGGGCAAGGGTTCTGCCGTACCACTCGGACTTGTATTCCAACTGGCGGCGGAACTCGCCCCATCCGGCGTCCATGATGCCTTGCGCCAGAGAACGGTTTTTCGCCATGTTCCCCGGACGCAGACTCTCGATGCAGATGACGCCGTATCCCCGGATGAGGTCGGTGCTGAGTTTGTGCAGGAAGTCCCGCCGCAGATTGGAGATGCGTTCGTGAACCCGAGCGAGCTTGGTTTTCGCCCGCTGGCGACGATTGCTTCCCTTCTGGCGACGGGACAGAGTGCGTTGCGCCCGCCTCAATTTGCGGAGGTTGGCGCGGTAGTGCCGGGGGTTGCCGACTGGCTCCCCCTCGGAGGGGACGAGGAAGGACTTCAAGCCGAGGTCGAGGCCGACAGCCTTCCCGCTGGCGGGAAGGGGTTCCACTTCAACTTCACACTGGACGGACGCGAAATACTTTCCCGCCGCGTTCCGACGCACGGTGACGCTGATGATGCGCCCCTGCACCTCCTGCGACTTGCGGAACTTGACCCAGCCCAGCTTGGGGAGCTTCAGGCGGTCTTCGGCGACGGCGATGTTGCCGTTGGTGAAGTTGGTGCGGTAGCTCTGCTTCTGCCCCTTCTTGAAGTGAAACTGAGGGAACCCGGACTTGCGTTGGCCCTTGGGTTTCTTGCAATCCCGAAAGAAGTTCTCGTAGGCCCGGTCGAGGTCGCGCACTGCTTGCTGCAACGCGAACTTGTCCACGTCGCGCAGCCATGCCGTGTCCTCTTCCCGCTTCAGCGCGGTGAGTTCCTTGTCGCACTGAAAGCGGGTCAGCCCCTTCCCGGTTTCCCGGTAGCTTTCCTTCCTACGGGCGAGGAAGGTGTTGTACACGAACCGGGCAGAGCCGATGGTGCGGTTGATTTGCGCCGCCTGCTCTGCCGTGGGGCAGAGGCGAACCTTAAACGCCTTCTGCCGCAACCCGAAGGGCCGCACGTCAGTGTGGCTCTGCGGCATGCTGCTCCTCGATGTACTTCTGAATCTGAGCGCGGGTGTGTTCTGAGACGGTCAGGACGCAGTAGGACGGATTCCAGAGGTTCCCGCCACAGAGCTTCTGCTTCAACTGCGGGAAGGTCGAGAACATCCGGCGAGCGGAGGCCCCCTTCAGCGCCTTCACAAAGTCGGGAATGGCGTGCTGCGGAGTGGCCGACAGCAGGAGGTGAACGTGGTCAGGCATGACCTCCATTGCGACAATCTCCAGCCCGTTCTGGGTGGCGATGTCACGCAAGATGTCCTTCAGCCCGTCCGCAACCTCGCCCACCAACACCGGATGACGGTACTTCGTCACCCAGATGAGGTGGTACTCCAGCTTGTAGACGTAGCCGCGACCCTTTTTCATCTCCAGTTGGAGGATAACATATGTCACTCAAGCAGAGCAATAGATTCCGCTCTCAGTCGCCCCTTTCGGGGCGAAAGGGGCTAACTCATGACTGAAGTCACGAGCTTGCGCCCCTCCCCCGTCAAAGGCGGGGAAGTGGGGTGCGGATGGGGGCGGGAGTCCACACGCGGCCCTCCTGAGGCCGCCTGGTATGAACAAAGACCGCCTGAAACGGTGGACACACTGCACGTGCGGTCCCATACGCCACCAGACCACGCATCAAGGTGCGCGGCAGGAACGGCAAGGTCACCTTCAGCGCCGGCACCGCGGTTCCCGGTCCGACGCCCGACGCCATGACCGTCATGCTTGACAGGGAGCGCGCATCCTGGGGCATTCCGGCCAACGGGATCTCGCTTGCTGCGCTGGTCGCGGAGGGAGTGGGCGGCTCGGCGCGCAGCGAGAGCGGACAGTGCAGTCACCTGGGCTGGCTGGCCCACGGCACGCTGAACATCTCCGATCCTGCAACTGGCCTCAGGATCTGGGCAGTCGTCGTCCTGCGTGTTGACCGGGCGGCGGGCATGCACCGCTCTCGGGGTGGGCAGGTGATCGCCGGTCCGGTCCACAGCTCCTCAGACAGAACGATCTAACCTCAGACAGGAGCGGGCACCGCACATAGGGTGTCACGCTTGATCATCCTCGCCGCCACCACCGGCCACGGCCGCCCCCTCTGGCAACCTCCGCAGTGGAGCCAAGCCTCATCCCCAGTTCAGGATGGGGGCCGGCCTGGCCCAGCAGCGTGGCAGGCGGACAGGACCACGCGGCATTGGACCGGCCGCGAAAGAGTGCACCCGGTGTGGTGGCGGAGGTCACTCCGCCACCTGTACAGGTCCAGGAGAGGCGCGTCCGGGTAGGGCTTGAGGGGAAGGCGGGGGCCTATGAGACCATGAATGGAAATTTGGCACACAAAGCGGGCGATCCAATCCGTCTGGAACAGCCTTTTACACGGAAATTCTGGAAAGGAGATCTCCAGGACTATTCTGATGAGGAAGGCGGCGCAGTCAATGGTTCCGCAGCTTTCACGTGAGGACCTCAGCGTCGACCAGCGGAAAATCCAGGGTGCGCATCTCCAGCGGCGCGCCGGTGAGCAGCGCCACGCCGGTGCGCAACTTCATGCCGGCCAAATCGACGAGCCGCCGTTCCGCCTGGGCCATCTCCAGAGCCATGGCGGGGGCAACGGGTCCGCCCTCCCGGATGAACTGGGCCACGGCAAGTTCGCCTTCGCGAATGAACTGGGCCTCGTCGGGTAAAAACAGGCTCAGAACCGACGGTCTCTCACTGAAGTACAGGCGGTCCCGCACGCCGTGAAGGATGGTCAGATGATGGGCGTGGGCAGCGCCGCACACCGCTTCGTTCAACGGAGAGTGATCTGGCACAGCCGCCAGCGGGACAACGACACCAGCCACGGGGTACGCGGCGGCGACGAGGACGCGGCACCCGGCGACATTGACGTGCAAGAAGGCCAGCGTGCCGCTGCGGGACGTCGACACCCGGTCAACGCCGGGCAGCATCTTGAGAGCGGCGCGCAGGATCGGCAGGGCGGCGGTGGTGCTGGAGCTCGGGGGATTGCGCATCTGCTGATCCTTGCACCACCCCCTTGAACGGTCTTTGGCTGCGGTCGGCCACCAACGCAAAAGCAGTCACGCCAGAGACTGAGCGCCGTGTCGGTGGAGGGCCTGCGCCAGATTCCGGCCCAACGCGCCTGGCCGAACGGCGACGCGAGCAAAGCGGATGTGCATGCGGGTAACCACCGACGGGCGCTTCCTGACCGCGCCGCCCGGTTTCCGTGGGAGACAGACGCGTTCTCTCGCTGGTCACCCGTGATCTGCTGGCCCCGTTGCCCCCTTTTGCTGAGACTGGAGCGTTACGCCAGCCCTGAACCACCCCGTGAAGTCGCCTCCAGAGGATGAACCGACACCTGGGTGGATGACGCCTTGATGTCGTCGGCCCAGACCTGGACTTTCCCTCACCTTTCTTCTGCCGTCCAGCAGGTGAATGCCGGCGTTGAGCCCGCGCCTTCCGGATCACTGGCGGCCCCCCGCGTGTCCAGGCAAACGGCGGTGAGCGCATTGCCGCTCAGCCAGCGGCGCGGCGGGCGTCCCTCTGGCCTGGTGGCTGAGGCGTCAACCCTCCGCGCATGGCACAGGCTGGACTCCCCGCAGTTTCGCGTTGCTCCTGAATGCACGGGGGGTGAAAACCGCTAGCGAGCGGTCTGTGGGCTCAGCGTCATGGTCCGGATCAGGTCCAGAACCCGCGCCTCCTGCCAGCGCACCCAGATGCGCTTGTCCTGCTCCTCATGGTCCGCCAGCCAATTCAGGACGCAGCCGTACTCCCATCCCTCCTGTTCATCTTCACCGCAGTCATACACACTACTGTAGCCAGCGTCATTCAGCACGTTCTTGCGGGCCTCGTCAAAGAAGACGCCCAGTGCTGACGTCGACGCGAAATCCCCTGGCGAAGCGGTGTCCATCACTTGATTCCACGTCACGTCCTCGGTCAACAGGAGTTCTATGCGCGGCAGCGGCTGACCGTGGCAGACTGCCGACCACACGTAGCACGCGACATCGTTGGCGTTCAGATCGAGCTGATCACCCGAGGAGAGGCAGCGGTTCCAGTCCCAGTCGCCCAGCGCCAGGTGCAACAGGCCGCGCTCAACGGAACCATTGCTCAACACCATCTGCAATTCGCTGCGGTCCGCACACACCTGGATGGTCCAGGGGCCCGCCTGCCTGCCCCCATCGGCCACCGGCTGGCGGGTCACCGCGTACTGGCCGCCGCCCAGGTCAAATACGGCCAGGTCCTCACGGCGCGTGGACGCAGCGGGGTCCAGAGTCAGCAGCTGTGCCGGCGGCGCGCTGGCCTGGGCCATCAACGTGCCGGCCAGAACCAGGTTCGGCGGACGGTGCCCGGGCAGGGTGGGCGTGAACAGATCCTTCTTCATATGTGCCTCCTGGGGTCAGTCCAACGTTGTCCCCGAACCAAAGACTGGCACAGGGGGGTTGGCCGCAAATTTCAGCGCAGCGAGAACCAGACACTTCAGGACTGGAGAAGAGGCCGCCCCCGGAAAAACCACGGCACACCCGAGAGCAAGACGTCTGGCGGGGGCCAGGTGGGAAGACCGGTTCCGGTGGAGCGGCGGTCAGCCCAGGCGCGGCACAACGTGCGCCGGAGGGCCCGTCGGTCCCCCCAGCACCCGGACCCGGCGCGTTGGCCCTGAGCGCCCAGTGGCCTGCGGAGCGCGTGGTTGACGGCGGCGGCGTCCACCGTTTGCGCGTGGTGCAGCGCCGCATTCGCCTGCTGCACCGTCCTGGTGTGGGCAGGGTCCGGCCATGACCCACGGGTCACCGCCGCAGCAGCCGGTACTGGCCGTGACGCGAGATATCGGTCACGTGTCCCACCGGGTGCACCCCAAACACGAGATCGGTTCGCCGCCCATTCCTGGGCCATGACGCTTCTTCAGAGGTGAACGCCGGTCAGGGCTAGGACGGTCAGCTGATACCGGATCTGTTTGCCCTCGGGGCTGGGGTTGGGCACCTGGCCGCTGGCAGGGCAGCTGGCCAAGTTCAGAACCTTCAGCTGGTCCAGGCGCAGTCTGGCGCCTTCTGCAGGCGTCATCTGCCAGGTCAGGGCCTACAGGGTGAGGCGCGGCGGGAGCGGTTTGATTGGACGTCTTCACGCCCCTGGCTCCTGCGCCACGCCCTTGGCCTGGATCCCAGCAGAACCAGGGTTGGTCTGCCGCTCAGGCCGCGCGCGTCTCGGCTGAGAGTGTCCGCCTGTCTCGGCGCAGTGGAAAGACCCCCCGGGCCGCACCAGCAGCCCATTTCCAGAATCTGTCGCCTTTGAGGGGGTGGGGTGAGGGGGTTGTCGCGGCCGAGGACCACCGTGTCTAATCTGAGGAGATACGCCTGAATCCGTGAGGTGAAACCCGTCTCGGCTGAGGGATTCCAGTAGCCGCCCAGGCGTCAGGTACGGTGTTCTTGCCCTGCCGGCCCCGGTCCTTGTGTGTTGGTGTTGTTTTTTCTTTAAAAAAGAACAAACACCAAAGACCAACCGGCAGGTCAAAAAATCGCCCAAGCCCCCCCTGCCAGGATGCAGACATGCAGGTTGATCCCATGCCCTCCGTTCTCCTTCTGGCCCCTATCAGTGCGGCGCGAACCAGCAACGACACCGTCCGCTCGGTGGACGTCACGCTCAGCACAGTGGCGCTCGCCTACACCGCCAGCAGCGCCACGGCGCTGCCGCACGGAGCGGACCTGCGGGTGTTGCTGGCCCTGACCCGGCACGTCACCGAGGCCGGCGAGGTGCGCCTCACCGTGCCCGCGTTGCTCCAGGCGGCCGGGCTGGGGTACGGCGGCCGCCAGCACGAGGCCCTGTTCGCCGCGCTGGACCGTCTGGCGGCCGTAACCTACACGGTCCATCAGGCTCCGGCGTTCCTGGGCCTGACCGGCGAGTTCCGCCTCGTGATGCCGGCTTTCCGCCTGCCGGGCGGCGAGTTGCAAGTCGAGGTCTCGCCAGAGATGCTGGCCCAAGTGCTGCGGGTCCGGGCGAACCCTGCACCCACTTGGCGCCCCGAAATTCCCAGCAGCGCGCTGGCGCTGTACGGCGTGCTCGACGCGCTGCAACAACTGCCGGGTCAGGCGGGCAGCGGGGCGCTCAGCCTGCCGCTCCTGGGACTGTGCGAGGTTCTGGGGTTGTCCGGCCGCCCGGACAACGCCCGGCGCGCGTTGCTGGCCATGGTGGAAGAACTGCGCGTGGCTGGTTACGTCAGCCGCGCCCAACCAGTCGGACAGGGGCGGCGCGCGCGGCTCGAGATCGCTGACGCCGGACCCGACGCCGAATCGGTGGCGCTGCTGTGCGGCGACCGGGTGTCGCGGTCCCGGGCCACCAGCTTCGTGCGGCGGCACGGCGCCGTGGGCGTGCGGCAGTGCCTGGACCGCGCGCGCCAGGTCCGGGCGGAGACGGAAGCGAGGGGCAAACAGGTGGCCAACTGGACGGGCCTGCTGTGCAACGTGCTGGACGATCCGGACCGATACGGCGCGCTGGTGGCGCCGGTGGTTCCTGCCCCGGTGGCACCGCCGAGCGCGGTCACGCCACCAGCAGAGCCGGACGTCGTCTACGGCAGCGCGGACGTGATCCGGCTGGTGCGGGCCTTGGGCAAGGGCACCCTGAAGGAGCCGCATCAGGAGGCGCTGCGGCAGCGCCTCGACGGCGGGCACGAGGATCCGCAGGCGTGGGGACGCCGCCTGTCGCAGGCCGTCGCCTCAGACACGATCGTCGAGGTCCTGGAACAACTGGCACAGGAGCTGACCCGCGTGGCGTCGCCGCGTACCGGGGACCCGCTGGGTCAAGACGTGTTGTTCGGCAACGGGAAACAGCGGTCCGGCACACTGGAAGGCTGAGCAACGCCCAGATGTACGGTGGCGGTGGGTGGCCCGACAGGGCCCGCCCCCTGGGGACGCGCGGTCCTGAACCTCCTCGCCCCGCCCACGGGCGCCCCGCAGACGCTGCGGCTGATGGCTGCTCAGCTGGCCGAGGTCAGCACGCCGTCCTGGCCGCGGCCCGTCGGTCAACGGCCGCACACCGAACACCTGGCGGCCCGCCGTCTCGAAGATGGCCGTGTTGTCGTCACCCGGCAAGCCGACGGGGAAGGCGAAACCGTGGCCGAGACCACCTGGGTGTTCGATACCGCTGAAGACCCCAGAAACGGGTTGAGGGCCGGTCCCCCGCGCGCGCCCTGGACGGTCTGGGAGATCTGGACGCCCCGTGGTGCCGGGATGACGGCGGGCACGTCAGCATCTGCGCCGGGGCCAGTGACTGCGCGGTGTGGTCCGGGCGGACGCATGTCCAGCCCAGAACACAGCCCATCCAGGAACGCGACGAGGTTCAAGCAGCCCTCAAAGCGCGCTGGCACCGCCTGTGTCGGGGGCGCCGCCGGGCGATCTCGGCGACACCTGGGCGGTACGCGACCAGATCGGGCAGCCTGGGCCACGAGGGTCAGCGGGTCCATGACGCCGCCGAGCAGTTCTACCTGGACGCGTGACGGCTGCGGCAGGAGCGGCACGCGCTCGCCCTGATCGAGCGCCGCCCCCTCTTTTTTGGTGGCTCGGTCCCTGCTGCGTGGAGTGTCCAGGAGGGCAAACCTTGAGGGCGATCCAGGATTTAGGCGCGTCAGCCGCCACGTCGGCCTCTTGTGCAGCGCCAGCCGCGTCACCACGCAGGGGTTGCCCGGGCTGTGTTCAAGGCCGCCCAGGTGGGTTGACTGCGCTATCCACTGCGCCACCCACTGCGTCAACAGCGGCCGGCGACGCGGCAAAAACCCTGTGCAGGGAACTGCCCCGGGAAACAGACGCGCCGTGGGCAGTCATCGCCCACCGTGTGGCCGCCCGCCTCCAGTGTGGATTCCAGGGCGTCCAGCAGGCCCACCCTCACGCTGGAGCCAGCGTTCGCGCGTGAGGGTGGGCCTGGCTGGTTAACCCCTGGGGCAGAGATCACATGGAAAAAAATTCGTCAAAGGGGGCTATGCCAGGCTGAATGCCATGGCTAACCCCCTGACGTCCACCACCATCACCGCCCAGCTGTGCCTTCAGGCGACCACAGAAACCGGCGCGGCACCCGACGTGTGCGTGTCATCGCCCGCCCCCACATCCGGGCCGTCCACCCTGACCTGGGAAAAACCCCAGCAGAGCATGCCGCAGTGTTTCGTGCTACCCGAGGGTGTCTCGCTGGTCACGCCGCTGCTGCACGTCCTGGGCTGGCAGCCGGAAGCCGCTGAGGTGGTGGGCCGGCTGAGGGTGCTGCTCCGGACCGTGCCCCTGCGCACGCTCCGCGCTCTGGCCGAATGTCACATCCCGGGCCTACAGCGGCTGGATGACCAGCTGGGCACCGCCACCAGTGACCAGCGGGGGGAACTGGCCTGGTCCACCGAGCCTGACCGGGACCGCCTGCTGGCCGGGGGCACGGCCATGACGCAGGCCTGGATCACCGGCTCCCTGGCCGGGATCGGCAGGGCGCGGGACGGCGACGATGACTCGCAAAAGGCCGTGCGCGCGGCTGTGCTGGCAGCAGTGCAAGACCTCCAGGACCTCCTCGACAGGAAAGCGCTGTTCGGCGTCCAGACCCTGACCCCCACGGTCCACCTCTGGAACGTGCGTCCCAGCAGCAACGGAACGACCCGGCCTGGCCATTTCCTGTCGTACCCGGCGCTGGCCGACGCCGTGGCCCGGGCGCTGCACGGCCAGGCAATCCTGGCTGGCAACGGGGCCATGCGCCGCGTCATTCCGCGCCACACCCAGGGCCGGGCCGAACTCATCGGTGCCCCGGTCCGCGAGGAGGAGGGGCAGGCGTCCAGCCTGGTGGTGGGCGTCCGCATCCTCAGCCTGCCCGGCTTTTCCCAGCCGCTGATCGCGCTGGAACTGTACAGAAAGCACTGGGTGACCCCCCGGGCACCTGACCTGCGGCAGGGCAAGATCACCGGCTACGTGCTGGGCCAGCTCGCCCACCCCTGGACCGTCAGCGCCGGGGCCAGCCTCCAGGGCGTCAACAGCGAATACCGGGAACTGGCGCGCGCCTACGGGCTGGACGAGACCGTCCGTGCCGCCGACCTGGCAGATCAGCGCAGTGGCCGCGCCGAGGTGGTGCTCCACCGGCACACCCGTTGCGGCCAGCGCGTGCTCACCCGCGTGTCCGAACGCGACAGGGCCGAGGCCATGCGGAACGTGGCCCTTTTGCTCGCGCCGCTGGGCCTGGAGGCGTGGACCAGCGTCGGCGAGATCAGGCTCTGCGGCGACGCACCGGCCAGCACCGCCTCGGCCGACCCGGACCAGAACGCCGGTCAAGACGACTTGCCCTGGCTGGCCCGCACCCTGGGTATGGCCGGGCAGCCAGACCTTGCCAGCAGCGTGCTGGTCATCGTCCACCACCCGTCGTGCGGGGCCGAGGCAGCGCTGGCCCGCGCCACCATCGAGGTGTCCACCGGTGACCGGGTCACCGTCGCCACCCTCCCGCTGCTGGCAGGCGTTCATGGTGCAGCGTGGCAGGACACCGTCCAGGCCATCCGGGAGATCGACGTTGAGCAGGGCGTGACCGGCGTGCTGCTGATCGCGCCGCATGGAGACCGGGCGTCTGGCGGCGGGACTGGGGCTGACCCCCAGGTCCACTGGAGCGCCGCGCGGCAGGCCCTGATTCGCCAGGCCCAGGTGCCGGGCGAGCACCTGCTGCCGTTGGACGCCGGGGTGGTTGATTCCACCGCAGACTTTCACCGGCGGCTGTGCCACGCCTGGACGCACCTGACCTGGGGACAGCACGGCGCGCTGGGTTCGCTGGATGGTGTGCCTGGGCCTTCACTGCCGGTTGACGCTCCCAAGGTGGTCCTGGGCTTCACCGCCATCCAGCGCGACAGCAGCCAGTTCGGGCGTCACTTCGTGGCGCTGGCGTTCCGGTCCTGCACGCGCACGGCCCGGACTGAGGTCCGCCTCGCCTACGAGGACCGTACCGCGCCCCACAACCTGCGGCTGACCCCGTGGGAGTCGCCGTGCCAGATCCTGACGCGCCTGGCCGGGGCCAGCCCGGTCATCCTGAACAGCGACGTGAACCCGCGTCAGCGTCAGGCGCAGTACCAGAGTTTTGTCGATCAGACGATTGAGGGTGAGATAGACGGGGGCGAATCGCCGCTGGTGATCATCGACAGCACCCACGCGGTGAACCTGTGGCCCTGGCTGGCCGACAGCCGCATTGACGTGGAAAACATCACCTTCGGTGCGCTGGGCAACCGCAACATGAAGTCGCCGTGGCAGCGCGCCGGTCTGCGGCTGGTCCGCATCCGCCAGGACAATGCCCCGCAGGTGATCGGCGGCGGGCCTGGCTGTGGCGCCGCCCTGCCCGGCCAGGCAACCCACGCTGGCGAGTTGGCACGAACCTGTGGGCCCACCAGGCCGGCTCCCAGGCTGCTGCGGGTTCAGGGGTGCCAGATCCCCACCTACCTGTCTGCCGACAGCGGGCCGTCCTGCACGGGCAGGCGCGAGGGGGGGCAGCACGGTGAGGAGAACGCGGGCCGGGGCGTTCTGCCTGCCTCCAGCCCAGCCCAGCCTGCGGTCGGGCCGCGCCCGCTGGAGATCAGTGTGCTGCTCACGCAGCCGGGCGACGGTCCTGACCGATTGGCCGGACTGGTGGGCCGGCTGAGCAGCGGACACGGGGGCCACGGCGGGGGCACCACCCTGCCCACGCCGCTGTCTTTCGAGCGCGTGATTCGCGGGTACCTCGCGGCTTCTGAGGATCCAAACCTCGGCGGGGGGCTTGGGGCCGCGCAGTAGGGACTGTCCCTTGAGCTGGGCCGGTTTTCGGGGGACCGTGTGGTCCTGCGACCAGATCGGCCCAGTGACCCTCACCAGGGTTACCCCGTTTAGGGCTTGAACCAGAGTAGATTTTTCCCCACTCAGACGATAAAAAGTGAGACGATATGGCTAGATATCGTCTCCATCACAGTTTAGGCCGTCGGCGCAATATTCGCACCCTTCACCGCTGGACTAAAAAGCACTTCAGCGATCAAAAAAAGTGTCGTCACCAGAAAGTCACCGACGCCATGCTGATTGCTCTCTTGCTGGCACGCTTGATCTACAAGCAGGCGTACCCCTCAGTCTGGTGGAGTGACCTCAAGGCTTCAGTACCGGACAACTTGAGTTCAGGCGGTGCTGAGCGCAGGAAAAGGGTGACTCAGGAGGCCAAAGTAGGCTTCGGCCTGTGGGCGATCCCATCTCAGCGCTCTCGCCAGATATTGCCAGCCATACTGGTACACGCTTGTTGCGCGGCGACCATGAGCCTTGATCAGAATCGGTTTGCACGCGTTCATCCAGACGCCCACCCTCAAACAGCACACCCAGGCCAGCGTGACCAGTCCAAATAACCGCTCCAGTCGGTCAGCGTGGGTCACCGCTGACCGTTCCAGGTCGAAGCCCCGCGACTTCATGCTGCTGAACGTACACTCGATGCTCCAGCGCAGTCGATAGACCTCCCAGG